>NZ_JAFMOT010000178.1:0-152563 GCF_019049695.1 Rahnella perminowiae | reverse complement strand
ATTCTCATCAATTCATTTTTTAGAAAAATATGAATTTTTGTTTCCAATAATCAGAAACAGAAATGCAAATTTTATTTCCCGCAAAGAAACTTATGATATAAGACAGCAAAATATTTTTGGAAACAACATTTGAAAAATGAATAATAAGTTAAGCCAAACTAAATCACTTTTAAATGACTGTATTAAATAGAGTATTTATCCCGACAATGGCGAACATGGCATTTTTTTGTTGTTGTTTTTTTTACGACCCTTGTTAAAACGCCGGCATGCCGAGGACTTCATTAATACCAGAGTTTTATGCTAAATGAGAGTGAATATCATTAGGCCGATTTTCTGGAATTTCCACACTGTGAAGGTTGACATACCGCACACATTCCCGTATCACTTTAGTCACTGTTTGAACGAAAGCCGTTCTGACCACCCCATGATGAGAAGCTGAAAACACATGTTCAAGATGACCCGTCTCCTAGGCCTACTACTCAACGCAGAATATATGCGCGGTAAGCCAGTGGGCGAAAATCAGAACTGATTCAACTTCCACAGACAATAAACCCGCGCCGATGCGCGGGTTTTTTTTTATCTCCCCGCAGGGCGCGAAAATAAAAGCAGACAAGGAATAACCCATGAGCGAGCAAGTCATTATTTTCGATACCACGCTGCGTGACGGTGAACAGGCGTTACAAGCCAGCCTGAGTGTTAAAGAGAAGATTCAAATTGCAATGGCGCTGGAAAGAATGGGCGTTGATGTGATGGAAGTCGGCTTCCCGGTTTCCTCTCCCGGTGATTTCGAGTCTGTACAAACTATTGCGCGCCAGATTAAAAACAGCCGTGTTTGTGGTCTGGCCCGTTGCGTAGACGGTGATATTGACGCCGCCGCCGAAGCATTGCGCGTGGCAGAGGCCTTCCGCATTCACGTATTCCTGGCCACTTCTACCCTGCACATTGAATCTAAACTGAAGCGTTCATTTGATCAGGTGCTGGAGATGGCCACACACTCCGTAAAACGCGCCCGTAACTATACCGATGACGTTGAATTCTCGTGCGAAGATGCAGGCCGGACCCCGCTGGATAACCTGTGCCGTGTGGTAGAAGCTGCGATTAAAGCCGGTGCGACCACCATCAACATCCCCGACACCGTCGGTTACACCACGCCGGTTCAGTTCGGTGGCATCATCACCAATTTGTATGAGCGCGTGCCCAATATTGATAAGGCGATTATCTCTGTGCATTGCCACGATGATCTGGGCATGGCAGTCGGTAACTCCATCGCTGCGATTCAGGCCGGTGCGCGACAGGTGGAAGGCACGCTGAACGGTATCGGTGAACGCGCCGGTAACACCGCGCTGGAAGAGGTGATCATGGCGATCCGCACCCGCAGTGACTACATGAACGTTCACACCAACATCAATCACAAAGAAATCTACCGTACCAGCCAGATTGTCAGCCAGATCACTAACATGCCTATCCCGGGCAATAAAGCCATTGTCGGCTCTAATGCCTTCGCGCACTCTTCAGGTATCCATCAGGATGGCGTGCTGAAAAACCGCGAAAACTACGAAATCATGACACCGGAATCCATCGGCCTGAACCAGGTTCAACTGAACCTGACTTCCCGTTCCGGCCGTGCTGCCGTTAAACATCGTATGGAAGAAATGGGCTACAAAGAATCCGATTACAACCTGGATCATCTGTATGCCGCATTCCTGAAACTGGCGGACAAAAAAGGCCAGGTTTTCGACTACGATTTAGAAGCGCTGGTCTTCATTAACAAGCAGCAGGAAGAGCCTGAATTCTACCGCCTGGATAACTTTAGTGTGCAGTCCGGCTCTAAGATTACCGCCACCGCGTCAGTTAATCTGGCCTGTGGCGAAGAAATCATTACCGAAGCCGCCACCGGCAACGGCCCGGTTGACGCCGTTTATCAGGCCATCAACCGCATCACCGGTTATCAGATTGAACTGGTGAAATACCAGCTGAGCGCCAAAGGTCAGGGCCGCGATGCGCTGGGCCAGGTTGACGTAGTCGTCTCCTTCAATGGCCGCCGCTTCCACGGTGTCGGGCTGGCGACAGACATTGTCGAATCCTCCGCAAAAGCGATGGTACATGTACTGAATAACATCTGGCGCAGCAAACAAGTTGAGATCGAAAAGCAACGTTTGCAGCAGACAGGTCAGCAACACAACAACATTCAAAATAATCAGGAAACGGTGTGAACATGAGCAAGACCCATCATATTGCCGTCTTACCCGGAGACGGAATTGGCCCGGAAGTCATGGCCCAGGCATACAAAGTGCTGGATGCCGTACGTCAGCGTTTTGGCCTGAAGATCACCACCAGCGAATACGATGTGGGTGGCGCAGCCATCGACAAACACGGCAGTCCCTTGCCGCCAGCGACCGTCGCCGGTTGCGAACAAGCTGATGCGATCCTGTTTGGCTCCGTGGGTGGCCCGAAGTGGGAACATCTGCCCCCGAACGATCAGCCTGAGCGTGGCGCATTATTGCCCCTGCGTAAACATTTCAAGTTGTTCAGCAATCTGCGCCCTGCCCGCCTGTATCAGGGGCTGGAAGAGTTTTGTCCGCTGCGTGCCGATATCGCTGCAAAAGGTTTCGACATTCTGTGTGTCCGCGAACTGACAGGCGGTATTTACTTCGGTCAGCCTAAAGGCCGCGAAGGTCAGGGCATGCACGAGAAAGCGTTTGATACCGAAGTATATTACCGCTTTGAGATTGAACGTATCGCCCGCATCGCCTTTGAATCGGCGCGCAAACGCCGCAGTAAAGTGACCTCCATCGATAAAGCCAACGTCTTGCAGACTTCGATTATGTGGCGCGAAGTGGTGAATGAAATCGCCAAAGATTATCCGGATGTCAGCCTGAGCCACATGTATATCGATAACGCGACCATGCAGCTGATTAAAGATCCGTCGCAATTTGACGTGTTGCTGTGTTCAAACCTGTTCGGCGACATCCTGTCGGACGAATGCGCGATGATCACCGGTTCGATGGGGATGCTGCCTTCAGCCAGCATGAACGAGCAGGCGTTTGGTCTGTTTGAACCCGCGGGCGGCTCAGCGCCGGATATCGCCGGTAAAAACATAGCCAACCCGATTGCACAAATTCTGTCTGCCGCGCTGTTACTGCGTTACAGCCTGGGCGCTGATGACGCGGCCAATGCTATCGAGCAGGCCGTTAATAAAGCACTGGAAGCAGGCCACCGCACCGGTGATTTGGCTAACGGCCAGCAGGCGCTGGGTACCAGTGAAATGGGCGATATCATTGCCCGCTTTGTAAAAGAAGGGGCATAACATGGCCAAGACTCTGTATCAGAAATTGTTTGATGCGCATGTGGTTTACGAAGCGCAAAACGAAACGCCATTGTTATACATTGACCGCCACCTGGTTCACGAAGTGACCTCCCCGCAGGCGTTCGATGGCCTGCGTGCGATGGGCCGTCAGGTACGTCAGCCGGGTAAAACGTTTGCGACCATGGATCACAACGTGTCCACGCAAACTAAAGACATCAATGCGAGCGGCGAAATGGCACGCATTCAGATGCAGGAATTAATCAAGAACTGTGCTGAATTCGGCGTGCAGTTGTATGACCTGAACCACCCGTATCAGGGCATCGTTCACGTTATCGGCCCTGAGCAGGGCATGACTTTGCCGGGCATGACGATTGTTTGCGGCGATTCCCATACCGCCACACACGGTGCATTTGGCTCACTGGCCTTCGGTATCGGGACTTCTGAAGTTGAACACGTTCTGGCGACACAAACCCTGAAACAGGGCCGCGCCAAAACAATGAAAATCGAAGTAACCGGCGAAGCACCTGCGGGTATCACGGCGAAAGATATCGTTCTGGCCATTATCGGTAAAACCGGCAGCGCGGGCGGTACCGGTCATGTGGTGGAATTCTGCGGTAAAGCCATCGAGCGGCTGTCCATGGAAGGCCGTATGACCCTGTGCAACATGGCGATTGAAATGGGTGCGAAAGCCGGTCTGGTTGCGCCGGACGAAACCACGTTTGCCTATCTGAAAGGACGTCAGTTTGCGCCGAAGGACCAGAACTGGGACGCGGCAGTGGAATACTGGAAAACCCTGAAAACAGAAGAGGGTGCGAAATTCGACAGCGTTGTGACGCTGGATGCCTCCGAAATAGCACCGCAAGTCACGTGGGGCACCAACCCGGGTCAGGTAATGGCTGTGAATCAAACCATCCCTTATCCTGCCTCGTTTGCTGATCCGGTAGAACGTGCATCGGCTGAAAAAGCCCTGGCGTATATGGACTTGCAGCCGGGCATTAAACTGACCGACGTGGCGATTGATAAAGTCTTCATCGGTTCCTGCACCAACTCACGCATCGAAGACTTACGCGCTGCGGCAGCGATAGCCCAGGGTCGTAAAGTCGCCAGTGGTGTGCAGGCCATCGTGGTCCCTGGCTCCGGCCCGGTAAAAGCGCAGGCTGAAGAAGAAGGTCTGGATAAAATCTTCATCGAAGCCGGTTTCGAATGGCGTCTGCCAGGCTGTTCTATGTGCCTGGCGATGAATAATGACCGCCTGGAACCGGGTGAGCGTTGCGCATCCACCAGCAACCGTAACTTTGAAGGCCGTCAGGGTCGTGGCGGCCGTACGCATCTGGTCAGTCCGGCAATGGCGGCGGCGGCGGCTGTCACCGGCCGTTTCGCTGATATCCGTGAACTGAACTGAGGAAAAACACCATGGCTAAATTTACCCAACACATCGGTCTGGTGGTTCCGCTGGATGCAGCTAACGTCGATACCGATGCCATCATTCCCAAACAGTTTTTGCAGAAAGTGACCCGTACCGGTTTCGGCCAGCATCTGTTTAATGACTGGCGTTTTCTGGACGATGCCGGTCAGGTGCCAAACCCTGATTTCGTGCTGAACAAACCACGCTACAAAGGCGCGAGCATTTTGCTGGCACGCGAAAACTTTGGCTGCGGTTCTTCCCGTGAACATGCACCCTGGGCACTGACTGACTACGGTTTCCATGCTGTGATCGCGCCGAGCTTTGCCGATATTTTCTACGGTAACTCGTTCAATAACCAGTTGCTGCCAATTACACTGAGCGAAGCCGAAGTGGACGAACTGTTCGAGCTGGTGAAAAACAACGAAGGTATTCAGTTCGAAGTGGATCTGGAAGCACAGACCGTTAAAGCGGGTGACAAAAGCTATCCGTTTGAAATCGACAGCTTCCGTCGCCACTGCATGATCAATGGTCTGGACAGCATTGGCCTGACCTTGCAGCATGAGGAGAATATCTCCGGCTACGAGAAAAATCAGCCTGCCTTTATGCACTGATCTCCTGAAAATAAGCATAAAAAAACCCGCGTACACCGCGGGTTTTTGTTTATCTGAACGGGTCAGACATCTTTAACTTTATACATCAGCCCGAGCGCCACCACGGCCAGCGCGGTCGCCGCCCAGTAAACCGGATAATGTCCCACGCTTTCCACGATAAAACCCTGCAACAAACCGGCACAAATCACACCGGTCGAGATACTGTTGGTGAACAGCGTGGTCGCGGAGCCGGCTCTTCCCGGCATCAGATCCTGAAAATACAGCATGCCGATCCCCGCCACGATGCCGATGAAAATCGCGTTGAACAGTTGCAGGATCATCAGCGCCGCCTTGAACTGAAATGCCACCAGCCCGGCATAGAAAATCACACCGCTTGCGACGGCATACAGCATCAGCTTACGTTTGCCGGTGCGTTTCACCAGATACCCGGCCAGCAACATCGCCGGAATTTCCAACCCGGCGGCGGTCCCCATCAGCAACCCCGCCAGCCCTTCCGGAAGACCTAAATCATGGGTGATGTACAGCGGCATATCAATGACATACATGATATTACAGGTCCACATCAGCAAAGAGGAAAAGAACAGCAGACGAACATCTTTATTACGCCAGGCACTGGCATGCACCACCTTTTCGTCCACCGGCAGTTCAAGGCGTGGCACTGAAGGCAGGAAAAAGAAGATCATCAGTATGCTGCCCACAAACACCGCCGCCGCACTCAGGTACATTGGCGTAAAACCATAGTTAAGCGCCACCATGAACGACAATGGCGGGCCAAGCACCCAGGCCAGCGAGAGCATTGCACGCATCATTGAGCTGAACATCACCACTTCGCTGGCAGAGCGATCCGCATGTTCACGCGCCAGCGCAAAGAGCTGTGGCATCGAAGCATTACCTATTGCTGCCAGCAGAACACCAACGGTGATCAGCACCAGGTAATCGCGGCTGAACGCAAAGACCAGGCTATTACCGAGCGCCATCAGGCAGCAGAACATCAGCAATTTTCGCCGGTCGCCTTTGTTGTCCGAACGGTTAGCCAGCAGAAAACTGATTGCGATCCCCGCCAGCGCATTGACGGTATAGAAGAAACCAACCCACAACGGGCGGACTTTCACTTCGTTGGTCAGAAACAAGCTGAGTGTGGGCGCCTGCAGCGCCCCTGCAATACCACACAGCAAGGACACCACCAGAAAGGTGACATAAATGGCATTAATACGAGGTTTTGACATAACGTCGTCCCTGAGAAATGAATGTCTTACGGCAAAACATACAGTGTATACCCAAACAGTTCGGGTTGCAGAACGGCGGCAATCGCGCGAATCCCGATGAGCTGACATAAGTCCCTGATTCGGGTGAGCAAGAGCAACCAACGCATCTGCAGCTTGAAATGTGAAGGGGATAATGTGCATAAAAAAACCAGTGAGTTACCTCACTGGCTGGTGACAATACACCATTACTCAGAAAATCGGATTCGGTTGCCGTTGTGATACGGGGGCTTACATCCGCTGACGGTATTCCTCGTCATTCATGGAATCCATATCCCACTGCGTCAGCCGCGCCAGAATATCCATCCGGTACTGCACCGGCACCCATGACAGCCAGTCAGCACGGTTTTTCTCCGCGCCTTGTCTGATGGCCTTGAAGTAAAACTGATAAAAACGGGCAGTTAACTGGCGTTTCATGCTGACCTCCGGTCATTCACAACAGGCTTTGGTTGAGAAACAGTATCGGAGTAATATGGGGAAAGATAAATTGATGAAAATCGCTCACGGAGTTCCTCTTTTATGCCCTCGTCCCGTTTGCAACAACAGTTCATCCGCTTGTGGCAAAGTTGTCACGGTGAAGACACCGAAACCACCTTACAGGCGTTGTCTGAGGTTCTGAACTGCTCGCGCAGACACATGCGATCGTTGCTCAGCACCATGCAGCAACGGGGCTGGCTGACGTGGGATGCTGAAGCCGGACGCGGCAAACGATCTACCCTGCGTTTTTTGTATACCGGGCTGGCACTCCAGCAACAGCGCGCCGAGGAGTTGCTGGAACAAGATAGCATTGATCAACTGGTGCAACTGGTCGGCGACAAAACGAGGGTGCGTCAGATGCTGCTGTCACAGCTCGGACGCAGTTTTCGCCAGGGCAAACATATCCTGCGCGTGTTGTATTACCGTCCGCTGATTAACCTGCTGCCCGGCACTATGTTGCGCCGTTCAGAAACCCATATTGCCAGACAGATCTTCAGCGGTCTGACACGCATAAATGAGGAAAATGGGGAAGCAGAAGGCGATTTAGCCCATCACTGGCAGAAAGTTTCTCCGCTACACTGGCGGTTTTATCTGCGTCCCGCCATTCATTTTCATCACGGCCGTGAACTCGGGATGGCGGATATCATCACTACTTTTATGCGCCTGAAATCGCATCCGTTGTTCAGCAACCTGAAGTCGGTCACAACGCCCACGCCGAATGTCATCGATATCCATCTGAATGAACCCGATCGCTGGCTGCCATGGCTGTTCGGCAATATCCACGCCATGATCCTGCCACAGGAATGGCAGTCCCTGCCTGATTTTGCCCGCCATCCGGTCGGCACCGGTCCTTACGCCGTGGTACGTAATATTAAAACGCAGCTGCGCATCCGCGCCTTTGACGATTATTTTGGCTTCCGGGCGCTTATTGATGAAGTGAATATCTGGGTACTACCGGAACTGAGTGAAGAGCTGGTGCATTCCGGCGTGCAGCTTCAGGCCGATGAATCCGGCAAAAGCGAGCTGGAAAGCCGCCTTGAAGAAGGCTGCTATTTCCTGCTTTTTGACCAGCGCTCACCGGTCGGACAATCAGAAGAAACACGCCGGTGGTTGTGCGATTTACTCAATCCCATCGCTCTGCTGAATAATGCGGAACCCATTTATCAGCGCTACTGGTCCCCGGCGTACGGCCTTTTGCCGCGATGGCATCATAAAGCGCCGCAGCCGCGTCCGCCCAGACCGCAAAATCTGACGCAGATAACACTGACATTTTACGGCGAGCACTCCGAACATCAGGCCATCTGTAATGCGCTGAAACCGCTGCTGGTGGCTGAAGGTATCGAACTGATTACTCAGGTAGTGGATTATGCAGTCTGGCACCGCGGCGACGCTAAAAGTGATGTATGGCTCGGCAGTGCCAACTTCACCCTGCCGCTGGAGTTTTCATTATTCGCGCATTTCTACGAATTGCCACTGGCCAGGCATTGCTTCAGCGAAGAGATGAACGACGATGCCGCGCAGTGGCACGCAGGGAACTTATCGATGGCGACATGGAGTCAGAAACAGACGGTCAGCCATCAGATCCACCCGCTGTTCCATCACTGGCTGGTATTGCAGGGTCAACGCAGTATGCGCGGCGTGCGCATGAATACCCTCGGCTGGTTCGACTTTAAATCCGCCTGGTTTGCGCCACCTGACAGTTAATCGGACTATCGCATCGCGCCGTTAATCACTAGAATGACATCCGTTCTCAACGGGGTGCCCGACTTGTTAAAGCAGCGATGTAAACGCCGCGAGCAAGTGTTCAGCCGGTGAAGGCCAGCGCGGAGAAAGCGGAGCGTACACAAAGTACGTGAGCATTTCGAGCACTGCCCGACGCCGGATCAACACCTGCGCAGCAAGTTTGGCTGAGATATAGACCCGTCGAACCTGATCCGGTTGATACCGGCGGAGGGATTTGAGACTGCGCGATGCTCACTCAAAATCCTTTGCCCTTTCATTTTTTTGGAGCGCAAAGTTGAAAAAATTATTGTCCTGCCTGCTGTTACTTTCTGCACCTGCATTGGCTGCAAAACCTGTTCTGACGGTATACACCTACGATTCTTTCTCTGCCGACTGGGGCCCCGGTCCAGCCATTAAAAAGGCCTTTGAGGCGCAATGCGGCTGTGAACTGAAATACGTGGCGCTGGAAGATGGCGTATCTTTGCTGAACCGTCTGCGGATGGAAGGTAAAAACAGCAAAGCTGATGTCGTCCTCGGTCTGGATAACAACCTGCTGCAGGCGGCAGAACAAACCGGTTTATTTGCCAAAGCGCCGAAAACCAGCGCCACACTGACGGTGCCGGGTGGCTGGAATGACAGCACGTTCGTGCCTTACGATTACGGCTATTTCGCGTTCGTCTATGACAAAAATAAACTCAAGAACCCGCCAAAAAGCCTTGATGAGCTGATTAACAGCGACCAGAAATGGAAAGTTATTTATGAGGATCCGCGCACCAGCACGCCGGGTCTGGGCCTGATGCTGTGGATGCAAAAAGTTTATGGCGACAAAGCCCCGCTAGCCTGGCAAAAACTGGCGAAGAAAACCGTTACCGTCACCAAAGGCTGGAGCGAGGCTTACGGTTTATTCCTCAAAGGCGAAAGCGATCTGGTACTGAGCTACACCACCTCTCCGGCATACCATATTGTTGAAGAGAAGAAAGATAACTACGCCGCAGCGGACTTCACTGAAGGTCATTATATGCAGGTTGAAGTTGCAGGGCAGCTGGCAAACAGCAGGCAACCGAAACTGGCTGAACAGTTCATGAAGTTCGTCACCACGGAAGATTTCCAGAAAGTGATCCCGACCGGCAACTGGATGTATCCGATCGTGAATACGCCGTTGCCTGACGCCTTTAAACAGCTGACCGTGCCAGCGAAATCCCTGCAATACAGCGCACAGGATGTCGCCACTCACCGCAGCCAGTGGATTCAGGCATGGCAGAACGCCGTCAGCCGTTGATCCCGCGCTGGCTGTGGCCGGGGGTCATCGCGTCGCTGGCTATGTTGCTGGTGGCCGCACTGGCCTTAGGCTCTCTGTGGCGTCATGCGCCACAGATGAGCGGCCCCGCCCTCTGGCAGGATCCTTATCTCTGGCACGTGATCCGCTTCACCTTCTGGCAGGCGCTGCTTTCAGCGCTATGCTCAGTGCTGCCGGCCATTTTGCTGGCCCGCACGTTGTTCCGTCGCCGTTTTCCCGGCCGCCAGCTGTTATTGCGCTTATGCGCGATGACGCTGGTATTGCCAGTTTTGGTGGCGGTGTTTGGCATTCTCAGTGTCTACGGCAGGCAGGGCTGGCTGGCGCAGATTTGCGGCTGGCTGGGCATGGATTATCATTTCTCGCCCTATGGATTACAGGGGATTTTGCTGGCGCACGTGTTTTTCAATCTGCCGCTGGCGACCCGTCTTTTAGTGCAGGCACTGGAAAATATCGCTGTTGAACAGCGCCAGCTGGCCGCCCAACTGGGCATGAATGTCTGGCAGCAATTCCGCTTCGTGGAATGGCCCGCGTTGCGCCGGCAGATTTTCCCCGCTGCCGCCTTAATTTTTATGCTGTGTTTCGCCAGCTTCGCCACCGTCCTTTCCCTGGGCGGCGGTCCGCAGGCGACGACCATTGAACTCGCCATTTATCAGGCGCTGAGCTACGACTACGATTTAAGCCGCGCGGCTAGCCTGGCGCTGATCCAGCTATTTTGTTGTCTGGCCCTGGTATTGCTCAGTCAGAAACTCAGTCAGGCGTTGCCGGTCGGGCAAACGCATTCTCAGCGCTGGCGTAATCCCGACGATTCCTGGCCGCGCCGCATCGCCGATGCCGTGCTGATTGGCCTCGCGTTGCTGCTGATCCTGCCGCCGTTACTCGCCGTGATTACTGATGGCGTAAACCGGGCAGCCGTGGGTGTTTTGCAGCAACCCGCACTCTGGCAGGCATTATGGACATCAGTACGTATCGCGCTGGGCAGCGGATTATTGTGTGTGCTGCTGACCATGATGCTGCTGTGGAGCAGCCGCGAACTGCGTTTACGCCAGAGAAACAGCTGGGCACAGGCGATGGATATGAGCGGTATGCTGATCCTCGCAATGCCGGGTATTGTGCTGGCCACCGGCTTTTTTCTGCTGCTCGGCGATACCCTGGGTTTACCGCAGTCCCCCTGGCCGCTGGTGATCCTCACGAATGCGCTGATGGCCGTACCTTATGCGTTAAAAGTGCTGGATAACCCGATGCGCGACGTGGCAGATCGTTACACGCTGCTGTGCCTTTCGCTGGATATGCACGGCTGGTATCGGCTGCGCCGGGTTGAACTCAGCGCACTGAAACGTCCGCTTGCGCAGGCACTGGCGTTTGCCTGTGTGCTTTCGCTGGGGGATTTCGGTGTCATTGCCTTGTTCGGCAATGAGAATTTCCGCACCCTGCCGTTTTATCTGTATCAGCAGATCGGCTCCTACCGCAGCCAGGATGGTGCGGTGACGGCGCTGTTATTACTGCTGCTATGCTTTCTGTTATTCACTCTGATTGAGAAACTGCCGGGCCGCCATGCTGACGCTGAATAAACTGACGTATTTGTACGAACATCTGCCGATGCGCTTCGATTTACACATCGATGCCGGTGAACGTGTGGCGATACTCGGCCCGAGCGGCGCAGGGAAAAGTACCCTGCTGAGTCTGGTCGCCGGTTTTCTGGCACCGGTCAGCGGAAAGATCCTGCTCAACGGCGCAGATCACAGCGCGACACCTCCGGCCAGGCGTCCGGTGTCGATGCTGTTTCAGGAAAATAACCTGTTCGCGCATCTGACGGTGCGGCAGAATATGGGGCTGGGATTACATCCGGGGCTGAAACTGACCGCGCAACAAAAGCAGGAACTTGAAGAAATTGCCCAACAGGTCGGGCTGGCCGAATGTCTGGACCGGCTGCCGTCGCAGCTGTCCGGCGGCCAGCGTCAGCGTGTGGCACTGGCGCGTTGTCTGCTGCGCAGCCAGCCGGTTTTACTGCTTGATGAACCCTTTTCCGCACTCGATCCGGCGCTGCGCAGTGAGATGCTCACGTTGCTGGATAAGGTATGCGGGCAACGTAATCTTACCCTGCTGATGGTGTCACACAATCTCGATGATGCCGCAAGGATTGCACCGCGAACGCTGCTGATTGTTGACGGCCGGATTTTTTACGACGGGCCGACGCAGGCGCTGGCCAACGGCAGTGCACCGCAGGCCAGAGTGTTAGGAATAACACCGGGGATCAGCGGGTGATCACTTTCCACAGCAAATGACCATAAACCGGCATCATCGGCTGTTTGCTCAACATCACCAGGCTCACGGCTGTCGCCACAAGACTCAGTACACAAGCCACGCGCAGACGCGGTAATGGCAACCATTTATTCATCGCGTCAGGTGAGCTTTTCCCCGAACGGATCCAGCGCCACAGCAACCAGGCACTCAGCCAGATCAATACCACGGCAGCAAACAACATCCATTTGAATACCGAACTGTTGTGGCTGGCCGGAATATCAATGGCAACGCCTGCCAGAATGCCTGGCAGAAAATACACCGGTGGCCAGGTGATGCAGCCGATAATATTCGGCGGTGCAAATTTATACGGCGGCAAATTCAGCATACCGGCAACCATCGGCACCAGCGGGCGTGTTGGCCCGATGAAGCGGCCGATAATCACTGTCGCAAAACTGTGGCGATCCAGCGCGTAACCGGTTTTATCCAGTAAAGACTGGTAACGCCTGAGGAAACGCCAGCGATGCAGCGGCTCCTTGAAACCACGGCCAATAAAATACGAGGCCCAGTCACCGAAGAAACATCCCAGTCCCGCAGCCAGCCAGGCTTCGTACAGTCCCACCTGACCGCTGCCGATCAGCGTCCCCAGCGTCGCCATCATGACAGTACCCGGAAGGATCAGGCCCACCAGCGCCAGCGACTCGAAGAAAGCCACCACGGCGACAATAATTAATGCAAAGCCCACCGACTGAGCGACCAGATGTTGTAGATAGGCTTCCATAAATTCCCAAAATTGAGTGATGACTGCGCAAATTACGCAGCGTGCAAATGAGACAAGTGTGAGTTTTCTGCATTCTCATTGTAGTAAATACATTAAGCGGCTGAATTGTCAGTGCACGAACTATCACAGTCAACCAGGTAATTGTATGCGTATTTGGCAGAAACCTGAGCCGTAGACAAAGACTGTATAAATAACCATACTCTGTCTCAGGCTCTTATTTGTTTATCTCTACCGTTTCGAGGCGCTTATTACTTCCACCTTTGTTCGTCCCGCTTCAGCCAACAATGACACCCTGCCGCGTCAGGGATTTGTGCTGACCCGCCACTGGCGCGACACGCCGCGCGGTACGGAGGTGGAATTGTGGCTGGCGACCGATGAAGGACCGCAAAAGGTGCGCCTGCCTTTACAGGAATCAGTGGCGTTTATTCCGGCCGCGCAGCGCACGGCGGCGGAGCGAATTCTCACCGATGAAAAAAATGTCAGCCTGCGTGAATTACCGCTACAGGATTTCCATTCCCGGCCGGTTCTCGGGCTGTATTGCCCGCAACACCGCCAGCTGATGCGGATAGAAAAACTGCTGAAAGAAAACGGCGTTAATGTTTTCGAAGCGGATATCCGCCCGCCTGAACGCTTTCTGATGGAGCGCTATATTACCGCGCCGGTCTGGTTTAGCGGCAAACCCGGGCCGGATAAGCTGCAGCTCGACACCAGAATGAAACCAGCGGAGGGTTACCGCCCGCTGCTAAAACTGTGTTCTCTGGATATCGAAACCAGCGGCAACGGCGAGTTGTACTGCATCGGGCTGGAAGGCTGCGGGCAGCGACACGTGTATATGCTTGGTCCGCCTAACGGCGATCCGGACAGTCAGTTTGATTTCAATCTGGTGTATGTTGACAGCCGCCCGCAGTTGCTGGAAAAGCTTAATGAGTGGCTGGAAACTTACGATCCCGACGCCATCATCGGCTGGAGCGTAGTGCAGTTTGACCTGCGTGTTTTGCAAAAGCATGCTGACCGCTACAAAATTCCGCTGAAATTCGGGCGCGGTGGTGGTGAACTGGAGTGGCGTGAACACGGTTTCAAACAGGGGCATTTTTTTGCTGCAGCGGCTGGCCGCCTGATCATCGACGGCATTGAAGCACTGAAATCGGCGTTCTGGAACTTCAGCTCATTCAGTCTGGAATTCGTCTCGCAAAGTTTATTAGGCGAAGGCAAGGCCAGCGACAATCCTTATCAGCGGCTGGCCGAAATCGAACAGCGTTTTCGGGAAGATAAACCGGCGCTGGCACGCTATAACCTCAAAGACTGCGAACTGGTAACGCGTATTTTCGCCAAAACCGAACTGATGCCGTTTTTGCTGGAACGCGCCTCGGTCACCGGTCTGGCCGTGGATCGCAGCGGCGGATCAGTGGCGGCCTTTACTCATCTTTATTTACCCCGCATGCACCGCGCCGGGTACGTCGCGCCCAATCTGGGTGAATTGCAGGGCGAAATGAGTCCCGGCGGCTTTGTGATGGATTCGCGTCCCGGTTTGTATGATTCGGTGCTGGTACTTGATTATAAAAGTCTGTACCCGTCAATTATCCGCACTTTCCTGATCGACCCGGTCGGGCTGGTTGCCGGGCTGCAACAACCGGATGATGAACATTCGGTACCAGGCTATCGCAACGCCCGCTTCTCACGCGAAAAACATTGTCTGCCGGAAATCGTCCGCCAGATTTGGATGGGTCGCGAAGAAGCCAAGAAACAGAAAAACAAACCGCTTTCGCAGGCACTCAAAATCATCATGAATGCTTTTTACGGCGTGCTCGGCTCCAGCGGCTGCCGCTTCTTTGATCCGCGTCTCGCCTCTTCCATTACCCTGCGCGGACACGACATTATGCGCCAGACCCGCGAACTGATTGAAGCCGAGGGTTATCAGGTGATTTACGGTGATACCGATTCTACCTTTGTCTGGCTGAATAAAGCCCGTTCGCAGGAAGACGCCAACGCGATTGGCCGCCGTCTGGTAGAACAGGTGAATGCCTGGTGGAAAGCGCATCTGCAACAGGCATACGGGCTGGAAAGCGCGCTGGAGCTGGAATTCGAAACGCATTATCAGCGTTTCCTGATGCCGACCATTCGTGGCTCAGAAACCGGCAGCAAAAAGCGCTATGCCGGGCTGGTGAATGATGCAGACGGTGAGCACATCGTTTATAAAGGGCTGGAAACCGTGCGCACCGACTGGACGAAGCTGGCACAGGAGTTCCAGCAGGAATTGTATCAGCGCATATTTCACCGCCAGCCATATCAGGATTACGTGCGCGACTATGTGGCACGTACCCTCAGCGGAGAATTTGACGACAAACTGGTATACCGCAAACGTCTGCGCCGCAAGCTGAGCGATTATGAAAAAAATGTGCCCCCACATGTTCGCGCCGCGCGGCTGGCCGATGACTATAACGCACTGCATGGCCGGGCAAAGCAGTACCAGAATGGCGGCTGGATCAGCTATGTAATGACCACGTCCGGCCCAGAACCGCTGGAAAATCGGCAGTCCCCTGTCGATTACGATCACTACATCGAGCGTCAGCTGGAACCGGTTGCCGATGGCATTTTGCCTTTCCTTCACGATGATTTTGCTACACTGATTACAGGTCAGATGGGTTTATTTTAAACAAAAGAAGGTGCTGCTCTTGTGATTCACAGGTGACGAATCGCTTACCTTCCATTACCATAGCGCCCTTTCCCATTTCTGAATCATCCTCACACAGTGAATCACTCCGCGCCTACGGGCGGGGAAAGAAAACTATTGCCCGTGAAACATCCCGGGCTGAACAAGCATTGCGCAGTCGCCGTATACAAAGCAAACAACACAGAGAGAGATTATGCCGTTTACATTGGGTCAACGCTGGATAAGCGATACGGAAAGCGAATTAGGATTAGGAACCGTGGTAGCGCTGGATGTGCGCATGGTCACCCTGCTTTTCCCCGCCACCGGTGAAAACCGTTTGTATGCCCGAAATGATTCCCCGATCACCCGCGTGATGTTCAACCCCGGTGATACCATTAGTTGTCACGAAGGCTGGCAGTTGCAGGTCGAAGAAGTTGTTGAAGACAAAGGTCTGTTGACCTATATCGGCACCCGCCTGGACACAGAAGAAACCGGTGTTGCCATGCGCGAGGTGCTGCTTGACAGCAAACTGACCTTCAGCAAACCGCAGGATCGTCTGTTCGCCGGTCAGATTGACCGCATGGACCGTTTTGCCCTGCGTTTCCGCGCCCGTAAATATCAGCGGGAGCAGTTCCGGCTGGAATTCGGCGGCCTGCGTGGTATGCGCGCCAGCCTGATCCCACATCAGTTACACATCGCTTACGAAGTGGGTCAGCGCCATGCGCCGCGCGTTTTACTGGCCGATGAAGTGGGTCTGGGTAAAACCATCGAAGCGGGCATGATTATTCATCAGCAACTGTTGTCCGGCCGTGCTGAACGCGTACTGATCGTGGTGCCGGAAACCTTGCAACATCAGTGGCTGGTAGAAATGCTGCGCCGCTTCAATCTGCGCTTCTCTTTGTTTGATGATGACCGCTACGCTGAATCCGTACACGAAGCGACAAACCCGTTTGAAACGGAACAACTGGTGATCTGTTCCCTTGATTTCGTCCGCCGCAATAAATCCCGTCTCGAGCAGTTATCTGATGCTGCCTGGGACATGCTGGTGGTCGATGAAGCCCACCATCTGGTGTGGAGCGAAGACACGCCGAGCCGCGAATATCAGGTTATCGAACAGCTTTCTCAGCAAATCCCGAGTGTTCTGCTGCTGACCGCTACGCCGGAACAACTGGGTCAGGAAAGCCACTTTGCACGTCTGCGCCTGCTGGATCCGGACCGTTTCCACGATTACGAAGAATTCATCGAAGAACAACAGCAATATCAGCCGGTAGCCGATGCCGTAACGTTATTGCTGAACAAAGAACCGCTGACGCCGGAAGCCCTGGCGCTGCTGGGTGAAAGTGTCGGAAATGCGGATACCGATGCCCTGCTGGCCGCCGCCAATAAAGGCGACGAAGCCGCAGCAAAACAACTGGTTTCCATGCTGATGGACCGCCACGGCACCAGCCGCGTGCTGTTCCGCAACACCCGTAATGGCGTGAAAGGTTTCCCTGAACGCCATCTGCACGCCGTGAAACTTCCGCTGCCGACGCAGTATCAGACTGCGATTAAAGTCTCAGGCATTATGGGCGCGAAGAAAACCGCCGAAGCGCGTGCGCACGATATGTTGTATCCGGAACAGATTTATCAGGAATTTGAAGGCGAGAACGCCACCTGGTGGAACTTTGATCCGCGCGTCGAGTGGCTGCTGGGTTATCTGACAGCTAACCGTGACGAAAAAGTCCTGGTGATCTGTGCGAAAGCCGCTACAGCCTTGCAACTGGAACAAGTTCTGCGTGAGCGTGAAGCGATCCGCGCAGCGGTGTTCCACGAAGGGTTGTCGATCATTGAACGTGACCGCGCTGCCGCATACTTTGCTTCCCAGGAAGAAGGTGCCCAGGTTCTGCTATGTTCTGAAATAGGATCCGAAGGCCGTAACTTCCAGTTCGCCAGCAAAATGGTGATGTTCGACCTGCCGTTCAACCCGGATCTGCTGGAACAGCGTATCGGACGTCTGGATCGTATCGGGCAGCAAAACAATATCGATATTATGGTGCCTTACCTCGAACAGACTGCGCAATCGGTTCTGGTGCGCTGGTTCCATGAAGGTCTTGATGCATTCGAGCATACCTGCCCGACCGGCCGCACTATTTATGACAGTGCTTATGATCACTTGATCGCGTTCCTGGCGACACCTGCCGAACAGGAAGGACTGGACGACTTCATCCTCAAATGTCGTGCAGAACATGACGCGCTGAAAGAGAAGCTGGAAAATGGCCGCGACCGCCTGCTGGAGATGCATTCCAACGGCGGCGAGCAGGCACAGCAACTGGCAAAGGAAATCGGTGAGCAGGATAACGACGTCAATCTGGTGAACTTTGCGCTGAACCTGTTCGACATCGTCGGCATTAATCAGGAGGATCGCAGCGATAACCTGATCGTTCTGACGCCGTCTGATCATATGCTGGTACCGGATTTCCCCGGACTGCCGGAAGACGGTTGTACCGTCACTTTCGATCGTGAACAGGCGCTTTCGCGTGAAGATGCACAGTTCATCAGCTGGGAACATCCGATCGTGCGTAACGGTCTGGATCTGATCCTTTCCGGCGATACCGGCAGTTGTGCGGTATCGATCCTGAAAAACAAAGCGCTGCCGGTTGGCACCTTGCTGGCGGAACTGGTTTACGTGGTGGAATGTCAGGCACCGAAACATCTGCAACTGACCCGCTTCCTGCCACCGACACCGGTGCGTATGCTGATGGATCGCAAAGGGACCAACCTGGCGGCCCAGGTCGAATTTGAGAGTTTTAACCGTCAGCTGAATGCCATCAACCGACACAACTCCAGCAAGCTGGTGAATGCCGTGCAGCAGGATGTTCACGCCATGTTGCAACAGGCTGAAGCGGAAATCGCCGAACAGGCACGGGCTCTGATTGAAGCGGCGAAAGTCGAAGCGGACGAACAACTGACCAAAGAGCTGGATCGCCTGAAAGCGCTGAAAGAAGTCAACCCGAACATTCGTGATGACGAGCTGGAATCGGTAGACTCTAACCGTAAGCAGGTGCTGGCAAATCTGAACGATGCCAGCTGGCGCCTGGATGCGATCCGCCTTGTGGTGGTGAGCCATCAGTAAGCCCGACGGGATGCGGCCGGTTTGCATCCCTTCTTTATTTTAACCCGAATGCAGACGTAAAACGCTATGAGCGAACATCAACCGATTATCCCTGAACCGTCGAAAACCCGGCCGCTGGAGAATTATAATCCGCCGACCAATCCCTGGTTACAGGTGATTTTTCAGGATGAACACATCATGGTGGTCAACAAACCGAGCGGGTTGCTTTCTGTTCCAGGCAAACTGGCCGAGCATCAGGACAGTCTGATGACACGGATTCAGCGTGAATTTCCTGACGCTGAATCCGTCCATCGTCTGGATATGTCCACCAGCGGTGTGATCGTGGTGGCGCTGACGAAAGAGGCCGAGCGTGAACTTAAACGCCAGTTCCGCGAGCGCGAAACCAAGAAAGTGTATATCGCACGCGTCTGGGGACGGGTTGAAGAAGATTACGGTATTATCGATTTGCCGCTGATTTGCGACTATCCCAACCGGCCGAAACAGAAAGTGTGTCACGAGACCGGCAAGAAGGCGCTGACGCAGTATGAGGTGATGTCATGGGATGATGACGGCACTACGCGGGTGAAACTGCGGCCGATCACCGGACGTTCGCACCAGCTACGCGTACATCTGCTCGCGCTCGGGCACCCGATTCTGGGCGATAAATTCTATGCTCACTCTCAGGCGCTGGCGGCGGCAGATCGTCTGCAGCTGCATGCCCAGGAGTTATCGTTTTATCATCCGATCACTGACGCCCCGTTGGTGTTTAATTGTGAGCCGGACTTTTAATCCTTTCTGCTCCTGTCGGTAAAAAAACAAAAAAGGCGCTGAATTCAGCGCCTTTGTCTTTTGCATCACGTTTGTCTCAACGCCAAAAGTTTTATTTAAAACCTTTCTCGCGTTTGATCAGATCATACGCCGCCTGAATTGCCTGCGCTTTTTCCTTCGCCATTTCCATCATTTCCGGCGGCAAACCTTTTGCCACCAGTTTGTCAGGATGATGCTCACCCATCAGTTTGCGGTACGCACGCTTAATCGTCGTCGCATCATCGGTGGCATTGACGCCCAGCACTTTGCAGGCATCTGCCAGCGTCGGGCCTTGTTGCGTCTGATGATAACCACCACCATAAGAACGTCCGCCCTGCTGATGTCCCCCAAACTGCTGGCCGCCTTCCATCATGCGCAGGAACTGATCGAACTGCATCCGTGAAATTCCGAGCTCTTCGGCAATCACATACAGTACTTCACGTTCGTTGGGATGCAATGAACCGTCGGCATACGCCGCCTGGATCTGAATTTCCAGAAAAGTCCGTATCAGGTCAAAGCGACCAAAACACACACTGCGCAGTTCGCGCATTTTCTCACGTAAGGGATAATCAGCTTCTTTCCCGTCACGAAAGGCGCGTTGTGCGGCTTCGCGCTGCTCGCCGTGCAACTGCATCCGTTCCATGTAGAGACTGGCGATCTGAATATCCGCCTCGGTAACCCTGCCTTTTGATTTAGTCAGATTTCCCATCACCTCAAACGTGGTGCGGAAAAAGATGGTTTGACGTGTCTGCTGATCGGCAAAATACCCTTTACGTCTCGCTGAACGCGCGGTATCAAACATATGCCCTATCAGCAGCCCTGCTACAATTCCCCAGAAGCCTAAACCGGACCATAAGCCCAGGATAAGTCCGAGCAGTTTTCCCCAATACTGCATATACTCCTCAATTCGCCATGCCGTCGCTTAAAAATTGCTTTATCATAACCGGCATTTATCGTTGTGCCTAACGGCAGCAACGTAACAGGTGGGATTTAACACTAGCGCAACCATGATGAGTGAGATAGTCTCTGACCGTTTGCCGGCATGATGCCTCTGATGACGGAACACCATTTTACGTATGAAAAACAGACGTCTGAAAACACGCTTACCGACAATGCTGGCCGCCACAATCTGGTCAGTATTGTACAGTCACGGCGCAATGGCCGATCTCGCAGCACAATGTATGCTCGGCGTTCCGACCTATGACAAACCTTTGGTGCAGGGTGATCCTAATTCACTGCCTGTGACCATCAACGCCGATAAGGCGACCGGCAACTACCCTGACAGTGCGCTGTTTAGTGGCAACGTTAACGTTGTCCAGGGTAACAGCACGCTGGATGCTGATCAGGTTCAGCTTAATCAAATCGCCAATCCTAATCAGCCCACTCCGACCCGAACCGCTACTGCGATCGGCAACGTGCGTTATAACGATAACCAAATCAAGCTGAATGGCCCGAAAGGCTTTGCGAACCTGACCACCAAAGATACTGACGTTCAGGATGGCGACTACCAGATGGTCGGCCGTCAGGGACGGGGTCAGGCTGACAAGATGAAGCAGCGTGACAATAACCGTTACACCATTATGGATAACGGTACATTTACCACCTGTTTGCCTGGCGATAACAGCTGGAGCGTCGTGGGTTCTGAAGTGATTCAGGATCGTCAGGAAGAAGTCGCTGAAATCTGGAATGCCCGCTTCCATATTGGTCCGGTGCCGGTGTTCTACAGCCCGTACATGCAGTTGCCGATTGGTAATAAGCGTCGTTCCGGTTTCCTTATCCCGAACGCCAACTACAGCAGCAATAATGGCTTTGGCGTCACCGTTCCTTATTACTGGAACATTGCGCCAAACTACGACGCCACGATCACGCCAAATTACATGAGCAACCGTGGTCTGCAATTGCAGAATGAATTCCGCTACCTGACCGTTGCCGGTGCAGGTCTGATGGAATTCGATTATCTCGGCAATGATAAGAAAATTGACGAGCAGTATGTTGCCGATGAAAACCGTACCAGCGATAAAACCAAGCGCTGGATGTATTACTGGCGACATGCCGGTGTATACGATCAGGTATGGCGTTTCAACATCGACTACACCAAGGTCAGTGACCCTTACTACTTCACCGATTTCGATTCGAAATACGGTTCCAGTACTGACGGCTATTCCACGCAAAAATTCAGCGTAGGTTACGCCAACCAAAACTGGGACGTCACACTGGCCAGTAAGCAGTTCCAGGTATTCTCTGATTTCGGTAACACCAACGCTTACCGTGCTCAGCCACAGCTGGACATTAACTATTACAAAAATGATGTGGGTCCGTTTGACCTGCATCTGTACGGTCAGGCGGTCAAATTCACCAGCGTAAACCCTGACAATCCGGAAGCAGTACGTACTCACTTCGAACCAACACTCAGCCTGCCACTCAGTAATGGCTGGGGAAGTCTGGATAACGAAGTGAAGCTGATGGCGACCCACTATCAGCAGGATATTCCGGACGCATATTATGATAACAATCCGAATACCAAACTGCGTTCTTCCGTGAACCGTGTGATGCCTGAGTTTAAAAGCGACGGCAAAATGGTATTTGACCGGACGATGGACTGGAACAGTGACTACACCCAGACCCTCGAACCGCGCGTGCAGTACCTGTATATCCCGTACCGTAACCAGAGCTCGGTCAATACCTATGACTCAACGCTGCTACAGTCCGACTACACGGGCCTGTTCCGTGATAAAAGCTACAGTGGTCTTGACCGTATTGCCTCTGCAAACCAGGTGGCGAGCGGTTTAACCACCCGTATCTATGACGAAAATCTGGAAGAGCGCTTTAATGCGTCTGCCGGTCAGATTTATTACTTCCAGCCGCCACGTACCGGTGACGTTGATAGCGTACTGGATAAAAATAATGATACCGGCAGCCTGGTGTGGGCCGGTGACAGCTACTACAAAATCAACAATTTCTGGGGTATTCGTGGGGGCGTACAGTATGACACCCGTCTGGATGCGCTGGCTTTAGGCGATGCTGTGCTGGAGTATCGTGCAGACTCAGAAAGAATGGTTCAGCTGAGCTACCGTTATGCCAGCCCGGAATATATTCAGGCGACGTTACCTAACGTCACCAACCCGGGTTATCAGGACGGTATTTCGCAAGTTGGCGGCATCGCCAGTTGGCCGATTGCTGACCGCTGGGCGATCGTGGGTGCGTACTATTACGACACCAAAGCGCAACAACCTGCCGATCAGCTGATTGGCTTGCAATACAATACCTGTTGCTGGGCTGTCAACGTTGGCTACGAACGTAAGATCACCAACTACGATACGGTTAAGTCAGAAAGTAAGTACGATAATAAGATTGGTTTCAATATTGAACTTAGAGGCCTGGGTAACAATCAAACCCTCGGAACGAAAGAAATGTTGTCACGCGGCATACTGCCTTATCAACGCGCTTTCTAAGCCCGAAACACGATTCATTTCGTGAAGACACGACGAACTCAGTGAACTTGAAACCCGCGCTTGCGGATTAGACAAATGGAAAAAGTATGAAGAACTGGAGAACACTTCTCCTCGGCGTGACGCTTTGTGCCAGCACTGCGTTTGCTGCCCCTCAGGAAGTTGATAAAGTAGCCGCCGTCGTAAATAACGGCGTCGTATTACAAAGTGACGTAGATGGCTTGTTTAATTCTGTAAAGCAGCAGGCAAAGCAGGCTAATCAACAGTTACCGGATGATGCGACTCTGCGTCATCAAATCCTCGATCGTTTGATCATGGACCAGATCCAGTTGCAGATGGCGACCCGCATGGGCATCACGCCAACCGATCAGGACGTTGATAAAGCCATTGCCGGTATTGCACAGCAAAACAACATTTCCGTTGATCAACTGCGCAGCCGTCTGGCGTATGACGGGATGAACTACAACACTTACCGTACTCAGATCCGCAAGGAAATGATCATCAGCGAAGTACGTAACAGTGAAGTGCGTCGCCGTGTCACCATTCTGCCTCAGGAAGTGGAGCAACTTGCCAAACAGGTTGCGGCTCAGAATGGCAGCGGTGCTGAGTTTAATCTCAGCCACATTCTCCTTCCGCTGCCGGAAAATCCGACTCAGGATCAGGTTGATTCTGCAGAGCAGCTGGCGAAGAAAATTGTCGCTGATCTGAACAATGGTGCGGACTTCGGCAAACTGGCTATCACCTACTCGGCTGATTCCCAGGCGCTGAAAGGCGGCAACATGGGTTGGGGCAAATTACAGGAACTGCCTTCCCTCTTTGCTCAGGCGTTAAGCACTGCACAGAAAGGTCAGATTATTGGCCCTATCCGTTCAGGTGTGGGCTTCCACATTCTGAAAGTGAACGATATCCGTGGCGACAACAAAACGGTTTCTGTCACCGAGGTTCATGCCCGTCACATCCTGCTGAAACCTTCTGTCGTGATGACAGACGCACAGGCGCGTGCGAAGCTGGAACAGGTTGCAGCTGATATCAAGAGCGGTAAAGCCACATTCGCTGATGAAGCTAAACAGCTTTCTCAGGATCCGGGTTCTGCCAATCAGGGCGGCGATTTAGGTTGGGCGTCACCAGACATGTACGATCCTGCGTTCCGTGATGCGTTGATGAACCTGAAAAAAGGCGAAATCAGTGCACCTGTTCACTCTTCGTTCGGCTGGCATTTGATCCAACTTCTCGACACCCGCCAGGTTGATAAAACAGATGCGGCGCAGAAAGAACGTGCTTACCGTATGCTGTTCAACCGCAAATTTGCGGAAGAAGCCCAGACGTGGATGCAGGAACAACGTGCTGAAGCCTATGTGAAAATTATGGACGGGAATGGAAAATAATACTTCCGTGACAAAATCTGTGGTCATTACCCCCGGCGAACCCGCCGGGGTTGGGCCGGATCTGGTGCTGGCGCTGGCTCAGCAGGCATGGCCTGTTGAGTTAGTGGTCTGTGCCGATCCGGCCTTACTGCTTGAGCGTGCCGCTAAACTTGGCCTGAATATCCGGTTGCAAGATTATCAGAAAGCGCGTCCGCCAGAGCCGCAGGCTGCAGGCACATTGACCGTTTTGCCAGTGAAACTCGCCGTGCCGGTGACGGCGGGTAAACTTGACGTAGCCAATGCGCCTTACGTGGTGGAAACGCTGACACGCGCCTGCGACGGTGCGATCAGTGGCGAATTCGCCGCACTGATCACCGGCCCGGTTCAAAAAAGCATTATCAACGATGCCGGCATTCCTTTCATCGGTCATACCGAATTCTTCGCCGATCGCAGCCATTGCGACCGTGTTGTGATGATGCTGGCAACTGAAGAATTGCGCGTTGCGCTGGCGACGACGCACTTGCCTCTGCTGGCAGTGCCGGCCGCGATTACCCGCCAGTGTCTGCATGAAGTAATCACTATTTTGCATCATGATCTGAAAACGAAATTTGGTATTACCGAGCCGCAAATTTATGTGTGTGGTCTGAATCCACATGCGGGCGAAGGTGGCCACATGGGGCACGAAGAGATCGACATTATCATTCCAGCACTGGACGAACTGCGCCAGCAAGGAATGAATCTCATCGGCCCGCTGCCCGCTGATACGTTATTCCAGCCTAAATATCTGCAACATGCCGATGCTGTTTTATCGATGTATCACGATCAGGGCCTTCCGGTGCTAAAATATCAGGGATTTGGTCGTGCAGTGAATATCACACTCGGCCTGCCTTTTATCCGGACTTCCGTTGATCACGGTACCGCCCTTGAACTCGCCGCCACCGGCACCGCCGATGCGGGCAGTTTCAAGACAGCAATAAATCTCGCCATCCATATGGCAAATAACAGCAACGATAAATAACAACAATGAATAGTAGAGTCCACCAAGGTCACTTTGCCCGTAAACGTTTTGGGCAAAACTTCTTAACCGATCAATTTGTTATCGATAGCATCGTGTCGGCCATTCACCCTATGCCGGGCGAGGCTGTCGTTGAAATCGGTCCGGGTCTGGCGGCATTAACTGAGCCTGTTGCTTCACGCCTGGACAGCATGACGGTTATCGAACTTGACCGCGATCTGGCTGCGCGGCTGGAAACCAATCCGAAATTTCAGGGCAAATTGCGGGTTATCCAGTCTGATGCGATGAAAATCAATTTTGGCGAGTTGTCGGAAGAACTCGGTCAACCGCTGCGCGTGTTTGGCAACTTGCCGTACAATATTTCCACACCGCTGATGTTCCACCTCTTCACCTATACGAATGCCATTAAAGACATGCACTTTATGTTGCAAAAGGAAGTGGTTAACCGTCTGGTTGCAGGGCCGAACAGCAAGGCGTATGGTCGCTTAACGGTCATGGCACAATATTACTGTAATGTGATCCCGGTTCTGGAAGTACCGCCGGAATCCTTTACACCGGCGCCTAAAGTCGAATCGGCGGTGGTACGTTTAGTGCCACATGAAGTGATCCCGTACCCGGTACCGGATATTCGTATTCTGAGCCGTCTGACCACCGATGCTTTTAACCAGCGTCGTAAAACTGTGCGCAACAGCCTCGGCCATCTGTTCACTCCTGAGCAAATGACCGAACTGGGCTTAGATCTCAGCATGCGTGCTGAAAATATTTCAGTAGAACAATTTTGTAAACTGGCTAACTGGTTATCAACACGACCTAAAACCCCGGAACTTCAGGAGTAGCGCTATGCTTAATTCGCCCCGCGTTTGTGTTCAGGTGCAAAGTATCTACGTTGAGTCACAGTCGATACCCGAAGAAGAACGTTTTGTCTTCGCTTACACCATTACCATCCGCAATCTGGGGCGTTTTAGTGTGCAACTGCTCCGCCGTTACTGGTTGATCACTAACAGTAACGGCCGTCAGACTGAAGTCCAGGGCGAAGGGGTTATCGGTGAACAACCGCTGATCCTGCCCGGCAATGAATTTCACTACACCAGCGGTGCCATTTTAGAAACGCCGCTGGGCACGATGGAAGGCCATTATGAAATGGTCACACAAGACGGTGAAACCTTCCGTGTGCCTGTTCCGGTCTTCCGGCTCGCCATCCCTACGCTGATAAATTAATCCTCATGTCGACATATCTTATTGGTGATGTTCACGGCTGCATCGATGAACTCAAGGCGCTGTTAGCGCAGGTGGATTTTAATCCGCAAAAAGATGTCCTTTGGCTGACGGGTGATTTGGTCGCCCGCGGTCCGTCCTCGCTCGAAGTGCTGCGTTTTGTCAGCGGCCTGGGGGATTGTGTCCGGATGGTGCTCGGTAACCATGATCTGCATCTGCTGGCGGTTTATGCCGGGATCAGTTTCAACAAACCGAAAGACCGCATCACTCCTCTGCTTGAAGCCGAAGACGCTGACGAACTGCTCAACTGGTTACGCCGCCAGCCGGTCATGCAGGTTGATGAAGATCTGAAACTGGTCATGGCCCACGCGGGGATCACGCCGCAATGGGATCTCGACACCGCTAAAATGTGCGCCCGTGAAGTGGAGGCCGTATTGAGCAGCGATACCTATCCGCTGTTTCTTGATGCGATGTATGGTGATATGCCGAACAACTGGCATCCTGACCTGACCGGTCTGGCACGTTTGCGTTTCAGCACCAACGCTTTCACCCGCATGCGTTACTGCTTCCCGAACGGACAGCTGGATATGATCTGCAAAGATACCCCGGAAAACGCGCCGAAGCCGCTGAAACCCTGGTTTGATATTCCGGGTCCTTTACAGGAAGCAGGATACAGTATCGCATTCGGACACTGGGCATCCCTGGAAGGGAAAGGCGCGCCGGAAGGCATTTATGCGCTGGATACCGGTTGCTGCTGGGGTGGTGACCTGACGATGTTGCGCTGGGAAGACAAAACTTATTTCACTCAGCCTTCAAACCGCCAGAGCGAAAAACAGCACTCTGAGATCCCAAAGGCTGTGTAAGCAAACAGCGGGTATACAGACAGCAAAAAGGCACCTGAGAAAGGTGCCTTTTTATTTCACGCTGCCGTAGCATCAGGCGCGGCGATCAAGAATTTCGAAACAATAACCGTGAGAATTCTGCTCATCCGCATCGTGGAATTCGCTGAATGTGCTTTCCCAGTCATCCGGCTCATAATCAGGGAAATGCGTATCCCCTTCCACTTCGGCATCGATGTGAGTCAGATATAAACGGTTGGCCTTCGGCAGCAACTGCTCATAGACACGGCCACCGCCCATTACCATCACTTCTTCCACGTCACCGGCAGCAGCCAGTGCAGCCTCAACAGACGTCACCCAGGTCACGCCTTCATGCTCACCCGGTTTAGAGCTGATGACAATATTCAGCCGGCCTGGTAACGGGCGTCCGATTGACTCAAACGTCTTGCGTCCCATGATGACGGGTTTATTGAGCGTATTACGCTTAAACCAGGCCAGATCACCAGGTAAATGCCAAGGCATAGCGTTTTCCATGCCAATAACGCGATCGGTCGCCAGTGCGGCGATCAGGCTAATAATCATTGTGATGCCCTGTGTAGAAAAAGAATTTGTGCGTGACCCCAAAAAAGAGCTGCCACTATACGGAAAGCCCCATCAGCCGTCGATAGGGAGACGGGCGCTTTATAAAGATATAAGAGAGCTCTTACCCTGCCGGGATATTCTCCGACAGAAGTACCAGTTCCGGCGGTAAAGCAGGTTCAAAAACCGGAAAATTTCGCTGTAATCCAGTCGAAAATGCTGAGCCATACGTTGGCTTGTTGTATTGCCTATCCCCGTTGTACAACAGTGCTTACACACCGGGGCGTTTACGGTACAGCCATAATCCCGGTAATGATAATCCGATAGATAATGCCCCCACGATAAAGCTGGCTTTCAGAAAATGGGTAAGTGCCGACGACACTAACGCTTCGCTGTAGCCCAGATGCGAAATTTCCACCACAGAGATCATCGCCGTGTAGGCAGAAATACCGGGGAACATCGGGATAACGGCGGCAACGGTGAAAACTTTAGGATGTGCCAGTAACCAGCGTGACCAGCGAATGCCCAGAATACCAATCAGTATAGCCGCCAGCAGGGAGGCCCACTCGATGTTCATCCCGCCATGAATAAGCATCATCCGCGTACCGTGGCCAAGCGCACCGAGCAGCGCGCAATACCGCAATGCCCGCGGGGGTACATTAAACACCATCGCAAAGCCCAGTGCAGGCACGGCGGCAAAAAGCATATCCTGGATCAGTGCCCATAAAAGACTCATGACCACCCCCGCAGATCCCACAATGCCATTGCCATGACCACGCCGATGCAAGTCGCCAGAGTCAGCAGGCTGGCCATCGCCCAGCGCGCCAGACCGGTATTCACATGGCCTTTGAACATGTCCGCCACGGCATTAATCAATGGAAAACCCGGTACCAGCAGTAACACACTGGCAGCCATCGCGACGTTTGATGACTGATGGAAGACGTCCAGCCGCAACAGCAATCCTGAAACCGAAGTCGCCACAAATGCCGTACAGCAAAAGTTGATCAGCGGATTCATATGCCGCGCAGTGAGGCTCTGGCGTACGGCCATGGCGATGCCACTGGCGAAAAAAGTGACCGTGAACGCATCCCAGCCGCCACCATTAAGTTTGCTGAAGCACCCGCAGGAGAGCGCCACCATCAATACCATCAGCCAGCGCGGATAGCGCAGCGGTTTGATTCTATGCAGACGTTTTGCCACCAGCGTACTGTCGAGCAGCTTATGCTCAGCCAGGATCACCGTATGCTGGACTTCGGTCACAACCTGCATGTTGATCCCGCGGTCGACATTTTTTCGCGTCGAGGTCAGACAGTAACCGCCGCTTAGGGTGCTGAGCACAATCGCATTGGCGGAGATCGAACTTTCCACCCTGTCCATTCCCAGCGCGACGCCAAGCCTCGCCGATAGCTGTTCAACCAGCATACTTTCGGCGCCGTGCTGCAACAGCATCAGGGCACATTCGATGCACAACCGGGTAATTTCACGTTGATGATGCGCTCCGGGGCTTTCGCGCACCGGGTATTCTATGACCGGATCCTGCATACCATTCACCGCCCGCAAAAAAAGCAATAAGAGTGATTTAACTTACTGAGGATTGGCGTATCATGCCGCCTTCTTTTGCTCCGAACATTGACGACGGTTATTTTCATGCTTGAAACCACCCTTTTTGTTGCCAGTATTGCCTTCCTCGGCATGCTTTCTCCCGGTCCTGATTTCTTTCTGGTCATCAAAAATGCGGCACGCTATCCGCGCATCGCGGCACTCACGACGTCACTGGGCGTAATTTGCGGCGTGATTACACACATGTCTTACTGTGTGGCCGGTCTGGCAGTGGTGATTACCACCACGCCGTGGTTATTCAATTTGCTGAAATACATCGGTGCGGCATATCTGATCTGGGTCGGTATTCAGGCGTTATTCTCACGCAGCAACAGCAAAATGAACCTCGACGGGATTGAGCCACAGCAGGTGAAATTGCGTGTAGCGTTCATGCAGGGTTATCTGTGTAACCTGCTAAATCCTAAGGCAACATTATTCTTCCTGGCGATGTTCACGCAGGTCTTGCAGATCAATTCCACCTTCGGAGAAAAGCTGTGGTACGCCTCGATTATCGTCGGTTTGTCGGCTATCTGGTGGCCGTCGCTGGCTTTGCTTATCCAGAGCCCGCCGGTACGTCGTGGTCTGGCGAAAGCTCAGAAACTTATCGATAAACTGCTGGGCGGTGTGCTGATCGGTTTAGGCATTAAAGTCGCACTGAGCTGAGTCCGGAAAGGAAAAAACCGGTGCGTCAGGCACCGGTTTTCTGTTTTAACAGGCGGCTTAAACTTTCGCTTCAATCACCTCTTTCTCAGGCGCTTTGCCGTCAATACTGCCACGCCAGCCCTGTTGCTGACCGGAAGCCAGACGAACCTGATCCTGCTCGATGGCGGCTGTCAGCATGTCTTTCGCACGCTGCATACTGGCGATACGGAATTCGGTATCTTCGTAATTTCCGAGGGTAGCTTCCAGCATTTTCAGATTATAACGGCGGAACAGATCGGCTTTTTCACGGGCTTCATACGCATCCAGCCCCAGCACTTCCAGAACATCGCGGCCAACGCGCAGTGAGCCTTCAAACAGTTCGCGTTCCGGCGCTTCAACACCCAACTGACGCAACTGGTACCAGTGATCGACATCGCGGGCGCGGGCAATCACTTTCAGATTAGGGAAATGCTCTTTCGCCAGCGCCGTCAGCTGAAGATTGGCTTCCACATCATCGATGGCGTTAATAAGCACTTTGGCCTGGGCGGCACCGGCAGATTCGAGCAAATCAACGCGCGTGGCATCGCCGTAAAATACTTTGGTGCCAAATTTACGCAGCGTTTCAATGTGATCCGGATCGTGATCTAATACCACCGTGTGAACGTTATTAGCCAGCAACAAACGACCGGCAATCTGACCAAAGCGCCCGAAACCGGCAATAATCACCTGCGCATTTTCGTCATCAATGGTGTCATGAGGGCGATCATCTTTCGGCGCATTACGCTCAAGACGGGCCGACAGCACCAGCAGTAACGGCGTTACCGCCATGGAAAGTGCCACCGCCAGCGTCAGGGATTTCGACCACTCCACCGGTAACACACCGGCCATTTGTGCGGTGCTGAAAATCACGAATGCAAACTCACTGCCTTGCCCGATTAAGATGGCAAACAGCCCACGCTGCTTTTTCGGCACGCCCAACCAGGGCGCGATCAGCCAAAGTAAAGCGGCTTTCAGTGCCATAAAACCCACCAGCAATGTGGCGATCAGCAGCGGCTGATGGACCAGCGTGCCAAAATCGATGGACATGCCGACGCCGATAAAGAACAGCCCGAGGAGCAGGCCCTTGAACGGCTGAATATCGCTTTCCAGTGCGTGGCGGTATTCAGAACTTGCCAGCAATACACCTGCCAGAAATGCGCCCATTGCCATCGACATACCGGCCATTTCCAGCAAAATGCCGAAGCCGAAGACCAAAAACAGCGCAACGGCACTGAACACTTCACGCATGCCTGAGCGTGCGACAAAGTGCAGCAATGGCCGGGTCACGTAGCGTCCGAGCAACACCACAAGTACCAGCGCACCGGCCACTTTGGCCGCCGACAGGCCAAAGCTCATCAGCGTTGTAGCTTCACCGGTACTCGCCAGTAACGGGATCATCGCCACCAGCGGGATCGCGGCGATATCCTGAAACAGCAATACCGCAAAGGCGCTGCGGCCAAGCGGAGAAGGCGTCAGACTGCGTTCACTCATCGCCTGCATGGCAATTGCCGTGGAGGAAAGTGCCAGCGTCAGGCCGATCAGCAGTGCAATTTTCCAGTCCAGCCCGAGGAAATAACAAAATACGCTGAGCACCGCACCGCAACCCACCATCTGAATGCTGCCGCCGCCAAAAACCGAAGCCCGCATCGTCCATAACCGTTTAGGGTCCAGCTCCAGGCCGATGACAAACAGCATCAGCACCACACCAATTTCTGCGAAGGTCAGAATTGACTCCGCATCCGACACCAGTTTCAGCCCCCATGGGCCAATAATACAGCCCGCAATCAGGTAGCCCAGCACCGACCCCAGTCCAAGACGCACTGCGATGGGCACAAACAGCGCCGCCGAGCCCAGATAAATGAGCCCTTCGATCATCAGGTTATGGTTATCCAAGACTCACCTCCGGCAGGCAGCCTTCCTTCAGACTCAGACAGGCGGTTAAACGGCGACGATATTCTTCGCCCGCAGCTTTGAGCGCCACTTCATCGCAAATGAACGTGTTGTGCACGGCAAAATACGGCAGCCAGTGCATGCCGCAATAAATGGCCGTCGCCTGCAACGGCTGCGCCAGCACGTCAAAATCAGGATGATCACCCAGTTCAAAATGATGCTCATTACCGCCCGTTGTCACGGCCCACAGACAATGTTTACCGTTCAGTGCATTGCCTTCATGACCATACGCCCAGCCGTGTTCGAGCACTTTGTCTATCCACAGTTTCATCAATGGCGGCAGGCTGTACCACTGGATCGGATGCTGGAAAACCACCAGATCCGCGCGTTCAACGGCTTTCTGTTCAGCAGTGATATCGATATTGAAATCAGGATAGAGGTCGTAGAGCGAACGCACTTCGACATCAGGTAAATCGCTGACTGCTGAGAGCAACCCCTGGTTGGCCCGGGAATGGCGCGGATAAGGATGGGCGTAAATTATTAAAATCATGCAGGTCTCTTGTCTTATTAGCTTTACTTCAGCATACGCAATTTTGGGCTTTCCGGATAAAACTCCAACCGTTATACCCAAATAATTCGATTCGCAGGAAGGCAGCAAGTGATGGGATCCGATGAGCTTATTCAGATAAGTGATTCGGGGGACCGGATGTAACTAACGCATCTGCGAATTAAAGTATGACGGGTATAAAAGAAAAAGGCGCAGCTTTCGCCACGCCTTTATAAAACAATGATGCCATTAACCTTTGATTTTCGCGTGCATTTCCTGCACTGAAATCACCTGTTCAGTCGGGTCAGAAGACAATGCCATCGCTGTCGCGAAACCGCCGTTCAGCGTCGTGTCATAATGCACTTTGTATTGCAGCGCACTGCGCCGGATAAGCTTGGAGTCTTCAATCGCCTGCCGTCCTGCTGTGGTGTTGACGATATACACATATTCGCCGTTCTTGATACGGTCCTGAATATGCGGACGACCTTCATGCACCTTATTAACCAGACGCGGGTTAATCCCGGCTTCGCCCAATACCACCGCCGTACCGTGTGTTGCATCCAGCTCAAAACCACGTTTCAGCAGTTTAGCGGCCAGATCCACCACACGGCCTTTGTCGCCTTCACGAACCGACAACAGTGCGCGACCGGCTTTCTTCATACCGGAATTGCTGCCCAGCTGCGCTTTGGCAAAGGCTTCGGCAAAAGTACGGCCAACGCCCATGACTTCACCGGTAGAACGCATTTCCGGCCCCAGAATCGGGTCAACACCTGGGAATTTATTGAACGGCAACACCACTTCTTTGACAGAGTAGTAAGGCGGGATCACTTCTTCAGTAATACCCTGCTCTGCCAGCGTCTGCCCTGCCATTACGCGCGCGGCAACTTTCGCCAGCGCCACACCAGTGGCTTTGGAGACAAACGGAACCGTACGCGCAGCACGCGGGTTCACTTCAATCAGGTAGACTTCGTTATTCTTCACCGCGAACTGGACGTTCATCAGGCCACGTACGCTCAGTTCAAAAGCCAGTTTCTCAACCTGCCGGCGCATCACATCCTGAATTTCCTGGCTCAGTGTGTAGCATGGCAGTGAACACGCAGAGTCACCGGAGTGTACGCCCGCCTGTTCGATGTGCTCCATGATGCCACCAATCAGCACGCGCTCTCCGTCGCAGATCGCGTCAACATCAACTTCTACGGCATCGTCAAGGAAGCGGTCCAGCAGCACCGGCGCATCGTTCGACACGCTGACAGCGTTCTGGAAATAACGGCGCAGGTCGATTTCGTCATAGACGATTTCCATTGCACGTCCGCCCAGCACATAGGACGGACGCACCACCAGCGGATAGCCGATACCGGCGGCTTTCTCAACAGCCTGCTCGATAGTCGCCACTGTGGCATTGGCTGGCTGTTTCAGTCCCAGACGGTTAACCGCCTGCTGGAAACGTTCGCGGTCTTCAGCGCGGTCAATCGCATCCGGGCTGGTGCCGATAATTGGCACACCAGCGGCTTCCAGTTCACGCGCCAGTTTCAGCGGGGTCTGACCACCGTACTGCACAATCACGCCTTTCGGCTGTTCGATACGCACGATTTCCAGCACATCTTCAAGGGTCACGGATTCGAAGTACAGACGATCCGAGGTGTCATAATCGGTAGATACCGTTTCCGGGTTACAGTTAACCATAATGGTTTCGTAACCGTCTTCGCGCAGCGCCAGTGAGGCGTGTACGCAGCAATAGTCGAATTCAATCCCCTGCCCAATGCGGTTAGGACCACCGCCCAGTACCATAATTTTCGGTTTGTCATTGGTCGGGTTAGACTCGCACTCTTCTTCATACGTTGAATACATGTACGCGGTATCGGTTGAGAATTCCGCCGCACAGGTATCCACACGTTTGTAAACCGGATGCAGGTTGTATTTGTGACGCAGTTTGCGCACTTCACTTTCTGACACGCCGACCAGCTTCGCCAGACGCAGGTCCGCAAAGCCTTTGCGTTTGAGCATACGCAGATAGTCCTGGGTCAGAATATTGAAGCCACCTTCGGCCACTTCATTTTCCAGTTTCACCAGTTCTTCAATTTGTACCAGGAACCAGCGGTCCACGTTGGTCAGATTGAAGATACCGTCAACGGACATCCCGGCACGGAAGGCATCCGCGATGTACCAGATACGCTCGGCACCGGCTTCTTTCAGTTCGCGACGGATTTTGGTCAGTGCTTCCGGGTCATCCAGGCTGACTTTCGGGTCGAAACCGCTCGCACCCACTTCCAGACCGCGTAACGCTTTTTGCAGAGACTCCTGCTGCGTACGGCCAATTGCCATCACTTCACCAACAGATTTCATCTGTGTGGTCAGACGGTCATTAGCACCGGCGAATTTCTCGAAGTTGAAGCGAGGAATTTTAGTCACAACGTAGTCGATAGAAGGTTCGAACGACGCGGGCGTTTTGCCGCCGGTGATATCGTTCATCAGCTCATCGAGGGTATAACCTACCGCCAGTTTCGCCGCCACTTTGGCAATCGGGAAGCCGGTCGCTTTGGAAGCCAGTGCTGAAGAACGGGATACGCGCGGGTTCATTTCGATAACAATCAGACGGCCATTTTTTGGATTCACCGAGAACTGAACGTTGGAACCGCCGGTTTCGACGCCGATTTCACGCAGCACCGCCATCGAGGCGTTACGCATGATTTGGTATTCTTTGTCGGTCAGGGTCTGCGCCGGCGCTACGGTGATGGAGTCACCGGTGTGGATACCCATTGCATCGAAGTTTTCAATGGAACAGACGATGATGCAGTTGTCGTTTTTATCACGCACCACTTCCATCTCGTACTCTTTCCAGCCAATCAGCGACTCATCAATCAGCAGCTCTTTGGTCGGGGAGAGATCCAGACCGCGTTCACAAATCTCTTCGAATTCTTCACGGTTGTATGCAATACCGCCACCGGTACCGCCCATGGTAAAGGAAGGACGGATAATGCACGGAAAGCCAACGTCAGCGGCAACCGCCAGCGCTTCTTCCATAGTGTGTGCAATGCCAGAACGTGCGGTATCGAGACCGATTTTTTTCATTGCCACGTCGAAACGGCGACGGTCTTCGGCCTTGTCAATGGCGTCTGCGGTCGCGCCAATCATAGTCACGCCGAATTCTTCCAGCACGCCCTGACGTTCCAGTTCCAGTGCACAGTTCAGTGCGGTCTGACCGCCCATGGTCGGCAGCACGGCATCGGGACGTTCTTTTTCAATAATCTTGCGCACCACTTCCCAGTGAATTGGCTCGATGTAAGTCGCATCGGCCATTTCAGGGTCGGTCATGATGGTCGCAGGGTTGGAGTTCACCAGAATAACGCGGTAACCCTCTTCACGCAGCGCTTTACACGCCTGCGCGCCGGAGTAGTCAAATTCACAAGCCTGGCCGATAACAATCGGACCGGCGCCCAGAATCAGGATGCTTTTTATGTCTGTACGTTTTGGCATTTTTTATTCGCTCCTGTTATCTGGCGTTGTTTGTGCGGAAAGCTTCAATCAGTTCAATAAAGTGGTCAAACAGCGGTGCCGCATCGTGCGGGCCCGGGCTCGCTTCCGGATGCCCCTGGAAGCTGAAAGCCGCTTTATCGGTACGGTGTATACCCTGCACCGTATGGTCAAACAATGATTTGTGCGTCACGCGCAGGTTGGCTGGCAGGTCAGATTCATCAACTGCAAAGCCGTGGTTCTGTGCGGTAATCATCACGATATCTTTATCGAGATCTTTTACCGGGTGGTTACCGCCGTGGTGACCGAGTTTCATTTTCACGGTCTTCGCACCGCTGGCGAGAGCCAGTAACTGATGGCCGAGGCAGATACCGAAGACAGGAATGTCGGTTTCCAGGAAGGTTTTGATGGCCGCGATAGCGTAGTCGCAAGGCTCCGGATCGCCCGGACCATTGGACAGGAAAATACCGTCCGGATTCAGCTTCAGCACGTCAGCCGCCGGAGTCTGCGCCGGAACCACTGTCAGGCGGCAACCGCGATCGACCAGCATGCGCAGGATATTGCGTTTCGCACCGTAATCGTAAGCCACCACGTGGAATGGCAGATCTTCGGCTTCCTTTGCTGCAGGCAGTTCGTCTTCCAGCGTCCAGCTGCCTTGTTGCCAGCTGTATGATTCGCTGGTCGTCACTTCTTTCGCCAGATCCATGCCTTTCAGGCCGGGGAAGGCTTTAGCTTTTTGCAGCGCCAGTTCTGCATCCAGTGAATCGCCCGCGATAATACAGCCGTTCTGTGCGCCTTTTTCACGCAACAGACGGGTAAGCTTGCGGGTATCAATATCGGCGATGGCAACGATGTTGTTGCGCTTGAGGTAATCAGAAAGATTTTCTTCACTGCGGTAGTTGCTGGCAATCAGGGGTAAATCGCGAATGACCAGACCTTGAGCGTGTACTGCGGAGGATTCTTCATCAGCGGCATTGGTGCCGACATTACCGATATGGGGATAAGTGAGAGTGACAATCTGGCGGGAATAGGAAGGATCAGTGAGGATTTCTTGATAACCGGTCATCGACGTATTGAAGACCACTTCCCCCACTGCCGACCCTTCTGCCCCGATGGCCCGACCGTGGAATTGGGTTCCGTCTTCCAGAACCAATAGCGCTGACTTTATCAAAGCATCCTCCAAGAATAATAAATCACAATATCTGCATATTAATTCAGATAACCCGATCTAAATCAATGCAAAAATCGCTCCCGAAGCCAATTTTTGGCAAATTGCGCGCATTCTAATGATGGCAGCCGGGTTTGTCTACCAAAAGCGCCAACATTTCTCTGTTTTTCGCACAACTCAATGAAAACAGGCTTTCACTGCCATAAAAATACAGTCTAAGTAACTATAGTAACCGTTTGCGGAGGAGGATGTCTGAAAAATGACGAGGAACAAGGAAGTGTTACAGGCAGGAATCACGGGCATGTACAAAAAACAAACAATAGCCCTTCTGAAAACAGAGGAAAAGATATAAAAAGAAGGTTAATTAAAGAAAATAAACTCAAACCACTCTTTTCATATAAAAAGAGAAGGGCAATCAAGGAACTGCCCTTTTATCAAAAGATTATGACCAAAACAACCACATCACATCTAAACCATTTACTACAAATCATCCAAACCCAGGACATCCCGCATGTCATAAAGACCACTTTTATGCGAGGAAAGCCATTTTCCTGCACGAACTGCACCCTTTGCGAAAGTCATGCGGCTGGAAGCCTTGTGGGTAATCTCCACACGCTCACCGATATCGGCAAACATGGCAGTATGTTCACCCACGATATCGCCGGCGCGGAGGGTGGCAAAACCAATACTTTTGGGATCACGCTCGCCGGTATGGCCTTCACGGGCATACACCGCACAATCCTTGAGGTCACGCCCTAACGCATCAGCAATCACTTCGCCCATTGCCAGCGCTGTACCCGATGGTGCATCAACTTTATGACGGTGGTGCGCTTCGACAATTTCAATATCGGTATAGTCGCCCATAACTTTGGCCGCTTTTTCCAGCAGCTTGAGGACAACGTTTACACCCACGCTGAAGTTGGCCGCAAAAACCACCGGAATAACCTCAGAGGCTTGTTTAATTGCAGCCTTACCGGCGTCATCAAAGCCTGTAGTGCCGATAATCATACCTTTATGGTGTTTCTGGCAGAATTCAAGGTGTGCCAGCGTGCCTTCCGGACGGGTGAAGTCGATCAGAATATCGAAGTCATTGACTACGGAATCCAGATTATCATGCACTTTGATGCCCGCCGTCCCTACGCCAGCCAGTTCGCCCGCATCGGTTCCGACTAAGGAAGAACCCGAACGTTCAAGCGCTGCGCCCAACACCACACCACCGGCATCGGATACGGCCTGAATCAGCTGGCGGCCCATACGACCCCCTGCGCCAACAATGGCCATGCGAATATCAGCGTTACTCATAATTACTCTCTTCTTATTGTGGTTCTGTCTTGAAACAGAATCAGGTTATCGACCCCGCGATCAGGGAGCCAGCAAAATTGCTTCATAATTAGAAAATTATGATACAGGCCCGTTAATATCAGTAAAAGCCATCTGGTTTCAGGTTACGCATTTTGTGATTTTGTGTTAAACGACGGGCAGAACCGGAACTCACGGGCAAAAAAAAGCCAAAACATCCACTTTAAGGCGGCCCGCATAACCATGCAATGTAGTGCATAAGTTTCAGCGCCCCCTTCCTTATTTCCCCTATCTCACTACTTTGATTTTATCACTTCCGCGCAGGGCACCGTCTGACAATATGTAATAAAGAAGAAAGACCAATATGATGACGATGACTGAAAAAGCTTATTTACCCTCTTGGTGCTAACAGATAAGCAGCTAACGAAACATTTCTTAGATCTAAAACATTAAATTTTTATTATATATGATGAAATAATATTGATAAAATCAATGATTGTGATAATAAATAGCCACCTAATTTTAACTGCCGAAATTTGATTTAACGGGCAGTCAAAATGAGTAGCCAGGTTGCATAAGGCGCGTCTTCACCCTTACCAGACAGTCATCAGTAAGGGAAAAATAAAAACTACACATTGCCAATTTTGTTGCTGATTTTTCAGAACCGTATATTGGCACAGGGATTTAACATGAAATTCAAACTGAACAAAGTCACACAAGTGGCGACCGCAGGTCTTTTATTTGGCTTAGCTTCCTTTGCTGCACACGCAGAAATTACCCTGCTTAAACAAGATCCACAGCCAAACGATCCGCTGAGCCGTCTTAACTTCCAGGTCGGGGGCAGTATTCGCCCGCAGTTCCAGTTCCAAAACGGTGTGAAAAACTACAAAACCAATGGTTTTGATGGCGGTACGCGTTTCCGTTTCTCTGCTGATTATTATCTGTTTGATGACATCAGCTGGATTAACTACTACGAATTGGGTGTAAATATTCCAGCCCTGACTGGCTGGGATAATCACTATGCGAAGGGTGCGCATAACACCAGCCGTCGTATGCTCTACACCGGTCTGAAAAGCAAAACCTACGGCCAGCTGACCTTTGGTCAGCAAAACAGCGTTTATTACGATGTGGTGGGTGCGAAAACCGATATCTGGGATTATGACATGCTCGCCCAGGCACCAGGCAATGGGGTGAACGGTGACTACGATGGTTCTTACCGTTCCCGTAAGATGTTGAAATATAAAAACACCTTCGGCGACGCAGATGTTTACGCATCGTACTTGTTCGAAGACAGCGAACTGCTGACCGGTAAAAATGGCCTGCGTTACAAACGTAACGGCGGCGGTTCTGTCGGTGTCGATTACCACATCACCAAAGACCTGACCTGGGGTACTGCGTACAACTACACCGATGCAGAAATGAGAAATCCAGGTGATAACACGTCTAAAGATTACAACCAGAGCATTGTCGGTACTGCACTAAGCTGGAAGCCAGGCAACTGGACAGCGTCCTTCGGTGGCGGTTACTACCATGACTTCCTGACAACAGGCGTGAAAACTGAAGATCACTTCTTCGCCGGTGACGCTTACGGCCTGGAATACTTCCTGGGTTATGCTTTCCCAATCAATCAGCTGGCCGTTAAAACCATTCAGCCATACTTCATGGGTGACCGTCTGACCTATGTGACTGGCCGTAATTACCAGCGTATTGATAACGGTCTGGGTGTGTCCTTCCAGCTCGATTACGGCTTCCGTGTAGATTACGAACATGTGTTCACTTCTTCTACCGATAACCTCGGTGATATGAACCTGATCCGTCTGCGTTACGACTTCTAAGCCTTAACGACTGAACTTCCGGGGCCGGCTTTACGTCTTATTGACGGGCTGGCCCTTTCTTTTTACAGCATTTCATCTATCCCCCACGGCCAAAGCCAGACTAGACTGAATACAGACAGTCACCCGCTCTATTCATTTGTAACCTGCAGGAGATCTTTGCGATGTCAGCATTTTTCCGGTCCGACATTACTGCCATTGGCGACTATCGAGCCGAATTGGGTGAAACCCCCGTCTGGTGCCAGCGTACACAATCTTTGCTTTGGGTCGATATTCTGGCTCAGCGTGTTCTGCGTTACTGGCCCGATAACGGGCAAACCGAAATTCATCAACTCCCCGCACTGACCAGCGCCGTGTTGCTGACCGAAAAAAGAAATCAGTTTTTGCTGGTTTCCGTCGACGGGATACATCTCTACGATTACGAACAGAAAAGCCGCCAGAAGCTGTGTGATTATCCCGGCGCAGAAGGCACGCGTCCGAATGAAGCGGCCATTGCGCCTGATGGCTCACTGTGGTTTGGCACACTGGATATAAAGGAAGAAAAGGACAACGGCGAATGGTTCCGCTATGAGGCCGGTACAGAAAGGCCGGAAATGATGCTTGATAATGTCGGGTGTACCAATACTCTGGTCTGGTATGAAGGCAAGGTGTGGTTTGCAGACAGCAAAAAGAAACGTTTCTTCTCCGCCAATGCCCGCCGCATCAATCCGCTGAAAATATCCTGTTTTTCTTCGGGTGATAAGATCCCTGATGGCTCTGCGCTGGCACAGAATGGCTGGCTGATCACCGCCTGCTGGGGCTCAAAATGCCTGCTTCGCCAGCAAATCAATCAGGGTGAACTGCTCACGCTGGATACGCAACCGGTGCCGGTGACACAACCCAGTTGTTGCACCTTTGGCGGTCCGGATATGACAGAACTGTTTATCACATCGGCACGCAAAAATCTCGATGCACCGCATGCACTGGAAGGCGCGTTACTGCATGTGGAAACTACCACGGTCGGCTCGCCGCAAAATTTATTCAAACTCCTGCCTCATTGATGCCATAAAAGTGCAGACATAAAAAAACCGGCCACATTGAGCCGGTTTTTCATTCAGATTCTGCGCTCAGTCGATCTGACGCACATCGACACGCAGTTCTTTTGGCACTTCAAATACAATATTTTCTTCGCGCCCTTCGATGTTGATGACATCAAGTCCGCCAAAAGTTTTCAGCTTGCTGATCACATCCTGCACCAGAATATCCGGTGCCGATGCGCCTGCGGTCACGCCGATGCTTTTCGCATCTTTCAGCCAGCTTTCCTGAATATCAGCCGCCGAATCAATCAGATAAGAAGGTACGCCGACGCGCTGCGCCAGTTCGGCAAGACGGTTGGAGTTCGAGGAATTCTTCGACCCCACCACCAGCACAACATCTGCCCCGTCAGCCAGCGTACGCACGGCCTCCTGACGGTTAGTCGTGGCATAACAAATATCATCTTTACGCGGCCCGATGATTTTCGGGAAACGTTCGCGAAGCGCATCAATCACGGCAGAAGTATCATCGACCGACAGCGTGGTTTGGGTCATAAAGCACAGATTATTCTCGTCTTTCACCTGCAATTTATAAACATCTTCAGGTGCTTCGACCAGATACATTCCCCCTTTCGGGTTGCTGTACTGCCCCATAGTGCCTTCCACTTCAGGATGCCCGGCATGGCCAATCAAAATCGCTTCAGTACCTTTACGGCTGGCGCGCGCCACTTCCATATGAACTTTCGTCACCAGCGGACAGGTGGCATCAAAGAGCATGGTCAGGGCACGTGCTTTCGCTTCTGCGCGTACTGCCTGAGAAACGCCGTGAGCGGAGAAGATTAGAATAGATCCATCAGGTACTTCACTGATTTGCTCAATGAAAACAGCACCGCGCTGACGCAGGCTGTCGACCACGTAACGGTTATGCACCACTTCATGGCGGACATAGATAGGTGCGCCGTAAATTTCCAGCGCACGTTCCACAATACTGATTGCGCGGTCAACACCCGCACAAAATCCTCGCGGATTAGCCAGCAATATCTGCATGTTTCCCCTCAAGCTCCGGGTCAATTTCCAGCACTTCAATATCGAAATCGATATGTTGCCCTGCCAGCGGATGGTTGAAATCTACAGTGATTGAATCTTCTGTCACTTCACGGACAACGCCCGGCATTTCATTGCCATCACGACCACTGAACAACATGATGGTGCCCACGTCCGGCACCCCGGTTTCCTGAAAATCACGGCGGGAGAAGAACTGAACCAAATCCGGGCTCTTGCTGCCGAATGCAGATTCAGGGGCTAACGTAAACGCCCGCTTATCCCCGACGTTCAGCCCTAACAGCTGATTTTCCAGCGCATCAGACAAACTGCTGTCGCCAAGGCGAAACAGTGCAGGTTTGCCATTGGCGCGGGTTGACTCCGCCGTTGAGCCATCTTCCAGCTTCAACGTAAAGTGCACCAGTACAGCGCTGTCGTGTTTCACCTGCTGAGACATAGAACTTATCCTTTACTCTTTGTAGCTTCAGAGGGTTTTGCCAGAAAACCCTCCAACACCACCATGGCTGCGCCGACACAGATAAAGCTGTCGGCCAGATTGAACGTAGCGAAATGCCAGTTACCGACATAAAAATCGATAAAATCGACCACAAAACCGTGATACAAACGATCAAATAAGTTGCCCAGCGCCCCGCCGATGATCATCGCAAAAGCGATGTTATTCAGCTTTTGCTTCGCGCTGCCGCGATACATCAGCACCACCAGCGCCACGACAATCACCAGCGCAATTAACGCAAAGAACCAGCGCTGCCAGCCGCCTTTATCAGCCAGGAAACTAAACGCAGCGCCATGATTCTGAGCGTAGAACAGGTTTAAATACGGGATCAAAGGCATGGATTCACCGAGCTGGAAGTTCCCCATAATGAGAAACTTACTGCCCAGATCCACGATGATGACCACGACCGCCAGCCAGAGCCAGCGGAGTCCGGTGGAACAAATCGATTTACTCATTATGCAAACTTACGCTCTTCGCCGTCACCGGCGATGTTAGTGACACAGCGACCGCAGATGTCGCTGTGTTCCGCGTTCTGACCAACGTCAGTCGTGTAATGCCAGCAGCGCGGGCATTTATCGCCTTCCGCTTTCGCCAGACCAATTTTCAGGCCCTTAAGCAATTCACTTGGCTGAGCAGCATCGTCAGCTTCTGACAGCGCCGCGACTTTCGCGCCTGATGTCAGCAGCACGAAGCGCAGTTCATTGCCCAGAGAACGCAGGTCAGTTGCCAGCGCGTCATCAGCAAACAGGGTGACAGCAGCTTCCAGTGAACCGCCAAGACGTTTATCAGCACGCGCCTGCTCGATCACTTTGTTCACTTCACCACGCACTTTGAGCAGCTCATCCCAGAACGCATCGTTCATGGATTCATTTCCTGCCAGACCGAACAAACCGTCATACCATTCTTCGGTAAAGACGAATTTCTCACGGCTTCCCGGCAATTCAGCCCAGATTTCATCGGCAGTGAACGACATGATCGGTGCCATCCAGCGGACCAGTGCTTCGCTGATGTGATACAGCGCGGTCTGGCAACTGCGACGTGCAATGCTGTCACTTTTTGCGGTGTACTGACGATCTTTGATGATGTCCAGGTAGAAGGAACCCATTTCGATCGAGCAGAACTGCATCAGACGCTGAACGACGCCGTGGAAATCATAAGCTTCATACGCGGCAATGATTTCTTCCTGTGCAGCTTTAGCGCGCCCTACAGCCCAGCGATCCAACACCACCATATCTTCCGGCGCCACGCTGTGCAGCGCAGGATCGAAGCCGTTAAGGTTCGCCAGCAGGAAGCGCGCAGTGTTACGGATACGGCGGTAAGAATCGGCAGCACGTTTCAGGATCTCGTCGGACACGGCAATTTCGCCCGTGTAATCCGTAGACGCCACCCACAGACGCAGAATATCGCCGCCCAGCTTGTTCATCACATCCTGTGGAGCGATGGTATTACCGATGGATTTAGACATTTTGCGGCCCTGACCATCCACGGTGAAACCGTGTGTCAGCACTTGCTTGTAAGGCGCTTTGCCTTTCATTGCCGTCGCAATCATCAGGGAAGACATGAACCAGCCGCGATGCTGGTCAGACCCTTCCAGATACAAATCAGGAGAATGCCCGTTGAACTCAGGACGCACATCCACGACGGAAGAATGCGTTGAACCGGAGTCAAACCAGACGTCCAGCGTATCCGGCACTTTGACGTATTCAGCCGCGTCAGCCCCCAGAATATCTTCCGGATTCAGATCCCACCACGCCTGAATGCCATCCACTTCAACACGTTTTGCCACTTCTTCCATCAGCTCAAGACTGCGCGGATGCAATTGCTCGGTGTCTTTATGGACGAACAGAGACATCGGCACACCCCAGGTACGCTGACGGGAGATACACCAGTCAGGACGGTTAGCGACCATGTTTTCAATACGTGCCTGGCCCCAGTCCGGGATCCACTGTACGCCCTTGATCTCTTCCAGAGATTGCTGACGCAGGCCCTTCTGATCCATGCTGATGAACCATTGTGGCGTGGCGCGGAAGATGATTGGCGTTTTGTGACGCCAGCAGCACGGATAACTGTGCGTGATTTTCTCAACGTGCAGCAATGCGCCTTTTTCACGCAGCAACTCAACGATCAGGTCATTGGCTTTAAAGACGAATTTACCGTCCAGCGTCGGGTAAGTGCCCGGCAGATAGCAACCGTTCGGCCCTACCGGATTGGCGACTTCCAGACCGTATTTCTGGCCGATGACAAAGTCATCCGGGCCGTGACCCGGTGCGGTATGCACGGCACCGGTACCGGCATCGAGCGTCACGTGATCGCCAAGGATCGCCGGCACATCGAAGTCGAGGAACGGGTGTTTGAAACGCAACAGCTCAAGATCTGCGCCTTTACATTCGCCCAGCACGGTCCATTCTGCGATACCGGCGCGTTTCATGACGCTTTCAACCAGATCGGTCGCCAGGATCAGACACTGACCTTCCACCTGAACCAGCTGATAAGCAAACTCCGGATTCAGTGAAATAGCCCGGTTAGCAGGCATGGTCCACGGTGTAGTGGTCCAGATTACCAGTGAAATCGGGCCATTAAACGCTGATACACCAAATTTCGCGGCAACAGCGGCGGCGTCAGTTGCGTTGAACGCAACATCTATAGAAGGAGAGGTTTTGTCGTAATACTCAACCTCTGCTTCTGCCAGTGATGAACCGCAATCTGTACACCAGTGAACCGGCTTAGCCCCTTTGTGCAGGTGGCCGTTACCGATGATTTTACCCAGTGCACGAATGATGTTGGCTTCAGTTTTGAAATCCATCGTCAGGTACGGATGATCCCAGTCACCTAATACGCCCAGACGGATGAAGTCTTTCTTCTGACCTTCAACCTGTTCTGCTGCATATTTACGGCAGGCTTCGCGAAATTCCGCTGCCGTGACTTTCTCACCCGGCTTACCGATCAGTTGTTCGACTTTCAGCTCGATCGGCAGACCATGACAATCCCAGCCTGGTACATACGGGGCATCAAAGCCCGCCAGCCCTTTGGACTTAACGATCATGTCTTTAAGAATTTTATTGACTGAGTGACCAATATGAATGCTGCCGTTCGCATACGGAGGGCCGTCATGCAAAATAAAGGTTTTCTTGCCTTTCTTGGCAGCACGAATAATCCCGTACAGATCCTGGTCATACCAATTCTTCAGCATGTCAGGTTCACGCTTGGCCAGATCGCCACGCATCGGGAACCCTGTTTCCGGCAAATTCAGGGTGTTCTTGTAGTCACTCATAGATTCTCGGTTCCGTTTTCGGCTGGATTCCAGGCTTTGTTACAGGCCTGTCAGTACATGTTTAGCGCAGTGTCTTTAACCCAAAGAATTCACGGGCCGTCACTTCATCGTTCGCAATTTGTTGCTTTAAAGCATCAAGCGAGGAGAAACGCTGTTCGTTGCGCAATTTCGCGCGGAGCACCACATCAATGTGGCGCCCGTATAAATCTAATGTGGTGTCGAGCAGGTGCACTTCCAACTGCTTGCGCACACCACCGACTGTCGGGCGTATTCCAATGTTCGCCACGCCCGGCAACGGTTCAGGCCCGAGGCCTAAGACTTCAACTGCATACACACCGCGCACCGGAGAGACGACCCGCTTCAACGGCACGTTCGCCGTCGGGAAGCCGATAGTACGCCCGAGTTTATCACCGTGTACGACACGGCCAGAGATGCTGAACGGGTGACCCAGTAAATTCTCGGCCAGCGCCAGATCATCGTCACGCAACGCATTACGGATCGCCGTGCTGCTGATGCGGTTCCCACCTTCACGGAAAGTTTGCGTGCTGATCACTTCAAAACCGTATTCTTCACCGGCCTTCTGTAATAGCTCAAAATCCCCGAGACGGCTGGCTCCAAAGCGGAAATCATCCCCGACAGTCAGGAACCTGACGCCCAGCTTTTCAACCAGCAGCTGCGAGATAAATGCCTGTGCCATGTGTGCTGCGAACCGTGGCTCGAAGCGAACACATAAAAGGTAATCTACGCCGCACTCTGCCAGATACTTGGCCTTATCGCGCAAACTGGTCAGGCGTGCAGGTGCTTTATCACCGGCAAACAGTTCCAGAGGCTGGGGCTCAAAAATCATTACCATCACCGGCAGTCCCAGACGTTGACCTTCCAGCTTAAGCTGTTCAATCAGGGCCTGGTGGCCACGGTGTACACCATCAAAATTGCCAATAGTCAGCACACACCCATGATGACGTGCCCGAATATTGTGTATTCCGCGAATTAGCTCCATAGCTGGCTCAAATCCAATGCTGACTCATAACGATGGAAATCGGCGGATTATACCTTGTACAGCCTCCAAGGTTAACCAGCGATTAGCAGGATCACACCATTCTCTCTTGCATACGGCAGATATTGCGGTTCAAATGGCGGCGTGGCGATGAAAATCTTTCGTTGCATACAGGGAATGCGTGACTTTTCGCATAAACAAAGCGTTAATGGCCGTAGTGGGCAGTTTGTACACTCTCCTGTCGATTTTTCTCGCGAAAGACTGTATTCCGATGCCGGAAGCTGTTAAAATCCTGCGCCATCACAACGTAACAAGCGACGAGTAAAGTTCACTCTTTAAAACGCCGCTTATTTGCACAAATCCGTTGACAAAAGAAGACCGAAAAGGCATATTCCTCGGCCTTTGAATTGTTCATCAATAGAAAAATATTTGGGAGTTGGCCTTGGCTAATATCAAATCAGCTAAGAAACGCGCCGTACAGTCAGAAAAACGCCGTAAGCACAACGCGAGCCGTCGTTCTATGATGCGTACCTTTATCAAGAAGGTATACGCGGCTATTGCAGCAGGCGACAAAGCTGCTGCACAAAACGCATTTAACGAAATGCAACCAATCGTGGACCGTCAGTCTTGCAAAGGCCTGATCCACAAAAACAAAGCAGCGCGTCATAAGTCAAACCTGACTGCGCAAATCAACGCAATGCAATAATCGCATTACGCTGAAATGCTTGATAAAAAAGCCGGCTCACGCCGGTTTTTTTATATCTGAAAGTTGAGTAATTTCTACTCAAACAATGCTGAAAAGTCGGTGTAACAAATCCTCTGCACAGAAGGATGTTGAATCATTCTTTCGGCAAAAATCACGTAATACTCTTCCATAATTCCTTCGACGCGCCCGACTTCCTCGATTTTCTCATCCTGAAATTCAGTTGATGAATAAACGGCCGGAGCGACAAATATCGCATCGTTGTTCATTCCAAACGCTTTCATCAGCGCGGCATCGTCAAACTCACCAAGAATATTGACCTTCAACCCCTGCGTATTAAACCAGTTAAGCAACTTACGTCCCAGCATCGAACGCCGGCCGGGGATGAGTAATGGACGATGCTCCAGGCAATCCGGAAAATCCATGCCTGACGGCGGATTACAACAAAAGAAGCTGATCGGACTTTCACCCAGTTTGACCGAAAACAACCCTTCCTGCTGGGTAGAATCCACCGGGCAATCTGACAAAATCATGTCCAGTTTATGCTGACTCAGCTGTTCAAGCAGCATTTCGTGAGTCGATTCAAAACAGCGCAGGTGAATTTGTGCGTTGTCCGGCGGCACCGCAGCTTCCAGCACACGGCTGACCAGTCGTTTGGATAACGCATCCGCCACACCTACATCAAATAGCAGGCTCGCCTCTTTGCGGTAATTCACAATATCCAGCATTTCCTGACTGAGAGTGAACATCTTATCGGCATAGCGGTAAATCAGTTGCCCCAGTTCAGAAGGCACCAGCCCCCGCCCCAGCCGTTTGAAGAGTTTGCCATCCAACCTTTCTTCCAGAGACTTAATCTGTCCGGTGATGGTTTGCGGAGTAAGATGTAATGCTTCTGCCGCCCCTACAACTGAACCTGATTTGCATACGTGCCAGAAATAATACAAATGGTTGTAATTAATATGAGGCATGGTTTCACCCTTTCCTGAAGTATAAAGTCAGCATTATGCTGTACGTTTCTTCGGTAAGGCCCGGCTCAGGAGCAGGTATCCCAGAACCGCTGATGCGACTGAACCCATCAGTATACCCATTTTTGCATATGTCAGCAGCGCGGGTTCAAGCGTTGCAAAAGCCAGAGAACCGATGAAAATCGACATAGTGAAACCGATGCCACACAGCACGGAAACTGCCGCAATCTGACTAAAGGTTATGCCGGATGACAGACGTGTCATTCCTGATTTCAACGCGATCCCCCCGAACAGCATAATACCCAGCGGCTTACCGAGCACAAGCCCGGCAGCAATACCCATGGGTAATGTTGAGAATGAACCCGCGACCGTCACGCCCTGCAATGAGATACCGGCATTGGCGAACGCGAACATCGGCAAAATAAACCAGGAAACATAAGGATGGATCCCATGTTCCAGACGGCGTGCCGGTGATTTTTTATTCTCTTTGGTCCTTAACGGAATTAAGAAACCAAGAATGACACCCGCCAGTGTCGCGTGAATCCCTGATTTCAGCACACAGACCCAGAATACGGCACCAATCAGCAGGTAAGGCGTCAGCTTTGTTACTCCGCGCCAGTTCAGGAAAGCCAGGGCCGCGATGCAGACCGCCGATAAACCCAGCGCCATCATCGACACATCATGGCTATAAAACAGAGCAATGATCACAATGGCACCCAGGTCATCAATAATCGCCAGAGCCAGCAGGAATACTTTTAACCCGGTTGGTACACGCGAGCCCAGCAGCGCCATTACACCCAGCGCAAACGCAATGTCCGTTGCTGCCGGAATAGCCCACCCCTGACGGGCGATTTCATCGCCGCCGTTAAACAGTAAATAGATTAATGCCGGAACAACCATACCACCGAGCGCAGCAATGGCAGGAAACATCGCCTGCTGGCGATTGGCCAGCGCACCTTCACACATCTCCCGCTTTACTTCCAGACCAATCATCAGAAAGAAAACCGCCATCAGGCCATCGTTAATCCACAGCAAAAGTGGCTTGTCGATCAGAAGTTCGGAAAAACGTAAGGTGACGGGAACATCGAGAAACGCCTGATAAACTCCCTGCAACGGGCTGTTCGCCATGATTAATGCCACGATGGCTGCAATGATTAACACCACACCACCGGCGGCTTCCATCCGTAAAAACTGACGAATAATATTCGACATCCTGATTCTCCTGTAGAAAAAACGTGGCAAGAAAATGCTTACCACAATGGAATGTCTGAATTGTACGCAAACAATCACTTCGTAAAAAGTCGATTATTTCTGCATTATAGCTCGTTTTTTACGAGGCATTGGATTTCCCTTTTTACATCAGAATGCATAAAAAATCCCCGGCGCGTTAACCGCTGCCGGGGATGTTGTCTGGCTCTGCATCGCTGTATCCAGCGAATGGTTAGCGGGTCAGATCATCAAAAAACTTTTTCACGCCGTCGAGGAAGCTTTTGGAGCGCGGGCTGTTTTTTTCACCCGAAACACCGCCAAAACTTTCTTCCAGATCCCGCAGCAACTGCTTCTGCTTCTCGTTCAGACTGACCGGAGTTTCTACCACCACACGGCACATCAGGTCGCCCTGAGCACCACCACGGACAGATTTTACGCCGCGTCCGCGCATACGGAACATTTTCCCCGTTTGCGTTTCAGCCGGGATTTTCAGGCTCACGCGACCATCAAGCGTTGGCACTTCAATTTCGCCACCCAGTGCCGCCATGGCGAAGTTGATTGGTACTTCGCAGTACAGGTTATTACCTTCGCGCTCAAAGATTTTGTGCGCTTTAACCTGAACCTGGACGTACAGGTCCCCTGACGGAGCACCATGCTCACCGGCTTCGCCTTCACCTTCTAGACGAATACGGTCGCCCGTATCCACACCCGCAGGAATTTTCACTGACAGCGTTTTTGAACGTTCTACGCGACCATGTCCGTGACATTTTGTGCACGGATCTTTAATCACTTTACCGCGCCCCTGACAGGTCGGACACGCTTGCTGAACTGTGAAGAAGCCCTGACGCATCTGAACCTGGCCTGCACCATGACAGGTCGGACAGGTGGCCGGAGAGCTACCCGCTTTCGCGCCGCTGCCGTGACAAACGTCACATTCATCCAGTGTCGGGATGCGGATTTCTTTGGTGACACCACGAACGGCCTCTTCCAGAGTCAGATCCATGTTGTAACGCAGGTCTGAACCCCGGCTGGCACGCTGACGGCGACCGCCGCCAAAGATGTCGCCAAAGACGTCACCAAAGATGTCGCTGAAATCTGCACCGCCGCCGTAGCCACCGCCACCACCGCCCATGCCACCTTGCTCAAAGGCTGCATGACCGTACTGGTCATAGGCCGCACGCTTTTGCGCATCGGTCAGAATTTCATAAGCTTCTTTAATTTCTTTGAATTTACTTTCCGATTCTTTATCGCCCTGATTACGGTCAGGGTGATGTTTCATCGCCAGACGCTTATAAGCCTTTTTGATTTCACGCTCATCCGCTGTTTTGGATACGCCTAAAATCTCGTAATAATCTTGCTTCGCCATGCTTTAACCTACCCTCAACATGCGTGCACGGGCGTAGAGTTTCCTCGACGCCCGTGCTGGTTATCAGTAAAGCTTCTTACTGTGCCCGCTTAAGGGCGATTATTTTTTGTCTTTAACTTCTTCGAATTCAGCGTCAACAACGTCATCATCTTTCTGCGCGCTGGTGTCGCCGCCTTCTGCCTGGCCTTGCTGCTGAGCCATTTCCATCAGTTTGCCGGAAACCTGTACCAGCGCCTGGATTTTCGCTTCGATATCAGCCTTATCTTCACCTTTAGCAGACACTTCCAGTGCTTTCAGGGCTTCTTCTACGGCAGTTTTGTCTTCAGCTGGCAGTTTGTCGCCCGCTTCTTCCAGTTGCTTACGGGTACCGTGGATCAGATGATCCGCCTGGTTGCGGGTCTGAACCAGTTCTTCAAACTTACGGTCAGATTCGGCATTGGCTTCAGCATCATTAACCATTTTCTGGATTTCTTCTTCGCTCAGACCAGAAGATGCCTTGATGGTGATCTTCTGCTCACGGCCGGTATTTTTGTCTTTCGCAGACACATGCAGGATACCGTCGGCATCAAGGTCGAAGGTGACTTCGATCTGAGCCTGACCGCGTGGTGCTGCCTGAATACCGTCCAGGTTGAATTGACCCAGAGATTTGTTATCACTTGCACGCTTACGTTCACCCTGCAACACATGGATGGTGACTGCAGACTGGTTGTCTTCCGCAGTAGAGAACACCTGGCTGTGTTTAGTCGGGATAGTGGTGTTTTTGGTAATAAGCGGAGTCATCACGCTGCCCATGGTCTCGATACCCAGAGACAACGGCGTTACATCCAGCAGCAGAACATCTTTCACATCACCTGCCAATACACCACCCTGAACCGCTGCACCGATTGCCACAGCTTCGTCCGGGTTCACGTCTTTACGTGGTTCTTTACCGAAGAAATCTGCAACTTTCTTCTGAACCATTGGCATACGGGTCTGACCACCCACCAGGATAACGTCCTGAATATCAGAAACTGACAGACCTGCGTCTTTCAGCGCCACTTTCAGTGGTTCGATAGAACGGTTAACCAGGTCTTCTACCAAAGATTCCAGTTTTGCACGGGTCACTTTGATGTTCATGTGTTTAGGGCCTGTCGCATCAGCAGTGATGTACGGCAGGTTCACGTCAGTTTGCTGAGCAGAAGACAATTCAATCTTCGCTTTTTCAGCGGCTTCTTTCAGACGTTGCATCGCCAGTGGATCGTTACGCAGATCCATGCCTTGCTCTTTCTTAAATTCTTCAACCAGATAGTTGATCATACGGCTATCGAAGTCTTCACCACCAAGGTGAGTGTCACCGTTGGTCGCCAGTACTTCAAAGGTTTTTTCACCGTCAACTTCATCAATTTCGATAATAGAGATATCGAAAGTACCACCACCCAGGTCATATACCGCGATAGTACGGTTGCCGATTTCGCGATCCAGACCATACGCCAGTGCTGCAGCAGTCGGTTCGTTGATGATACGTTTGACTTCCAGACCTGCGATACGGCCAGCGTCTTTCGTTGCCTGACGCTGAGCATCGTTGAAGTAAGCAGGTACGGTGATAACAGCTTCAGTTACCGGTTCGCCCAGATAATCTTCAGCGGTTTTCTTCATTTTCTTCAACACTTCGGCAGAGATCTGCGGCGGTGCGATTCTTTGACCTTTAACGTCGATCCACGCATCGCCATTGTCAGCGCTTACGATCTGGTAAGGCATGATGCCTTTATCACGTTGTACTTCTTCATCCTGGAAGCGACGGCCAATCAGGCGCTTGATCGCAAACAAGGTATTCTGCGGGTTAGTCACAGCCTGACGTTTAGCCGGAGAACCTACCAGAGTCTCGCCATCTGCCGCATAAGCGATGATGGAAGGAGTGGTGCGGTCGCCTTCAGCATTCTCCAGTACACGAGCAGTCGTGCCATCCATGATAGCTACACAAGAGTTGGTGGTGCCCAGGTCGATCCCAATAATTTTACCCATCTAAAACGTCTCCACTTAAATTCATATTCGTTCAGGTTGCTACTGTATATGTGGCCGATCTTTACGATTTCAACAGCCCCATTTAACGGATTTCCCGACGGTAACAACTGCGGTTGGGAATAAGATGGGGCCATGCCGCTCAGCATCAAGGGGCAAAGTGAAAAAAAATCTTCAATTGCTGTTACGCCAGATCAATGTTTGCTGACGCAACCCTCCTTATGATGCCGCGCGCTTCTACGATATGTGGGTTTTTTGCCCATTTCCCAAGCGTTTCTTCCCCCGATTATCAATTAATAATAATTCCGATACAGAGGATCTATGCACAGCAAAACGTTGGCAAATCCAGGCCCGCTCGGGCTGATGGGATTTGGTATGACCACAATCTTATTAAATTTACACAACGCAGGTTTTTTCCCTCTGACCGCAGTCATTGTCAGTATGGGGATTTTTTATGGTGGTTTGATTCAAATTCTTGCCGGGATGATGGAATTTAAAAAAGGGAATACGTTCGGTACCACCGCATTCACTTCTTATGGCGCGTTCTGGTTAAGCCTGGTCGGCATCTTAATGCTACCGCGCATGGGCATGGCCGATGCCAGTAGCGAAGCTTTCCTCGGTGCTTATCTCGGCATCTGGGGTGTGTTCACCTTATTCATGTTTTTTGGCACCCTGAAAGCAAACCGCGGTATACAGGTTGTTTTTGGCAGTCTGACGATTTTGTTCGCCCTGCTTTGCTATGGAAATATGACCGGGAATGCTGCTGTTCTGCATTTTGCTGGCTTTGAAGGCATCTTCTGCGGCGCCAGCGCGATTTACCTGGCGATGGCCGAAGTGCTGAACGAGCAATATGGCCGTACTGTTTTGCCAGTCGGTGAGCCAAAAAACCACGCTCCGCAAGTTGACGCTGTTGTGGCATAAGTGCCCTCAGCCACGCGCAAAAAGCCCTGCATTGCAGCAGGGCTTTTTAGACATAAAATCCAATCACTGGCCGGAAGCGGCACCCTCGGAAAATTTCGCTGTGCGGGTCGTTTCGCTGTCCAAATCACGGCTGAGATAAAGACCGGTCAGCAAGCCAATCGCCGACAAAGCCAGCACATACCAGGCGGGAGCCATCGGTGTCAGGCGCATGAACAATGTGACAAAGACGGGCGTCAGACCACCGAAAATCGCGTAGGCCACATTGTATGAAAAAGAGATGCCGGTAAAACGGACTTCCGCCGGAAACGCCCGCACCATCACGTAAGGTACGGCGCCAACTACGCCCACGCTTAGCCCTGCCAGCGCATACATGCCCATCAGCACTGAGGCGTCTGCCGCGACCATGTGATAAAAAGCAGCGCTGCAAATCCCGAGGAACAGGCTGCCGAAGATAAAGGTTTTGCTGGCTCCGAGGCGATCAACAATGCTGCCCGAAATAATGCACCCGAACATCAGCGCCACGGTGGCCAGACAATTTGCCTGTAATGCCGCTGCCGCCGGAATGCCGAACTGCTTCTGCAACCAGGTGGGGGTCATCAGGATCACCACCACGATGCCCGCTGATAACAGCCAGGTCATCAGCATTGATACCACGACTTCTTTTTTGTGATTGGCAATGACGGCTTTCAAGGGTAGTTCTTCCGCCAGCGCCTTACGCGTTTTCATTTCAATGAAGACAGGCGTTTCCTGTAACCAACGGCGCAGATACATCGCGATCAGACCAAAAATTCCGCCTATGAAGAACGGGATACGCCAGCCGTACTGACTGATGGCGGCTGGTGTCATGCTGGTGTTCAGTAAAGTTGCCACCAGAGAACCCAGCAGGATCCCCAGCGTTAAACCGGCTGTGAGAGTGCCGCAAGCGAAACCGATGCGGTTACGCGGTACATGTTCGGCGACAAATACCCATGCGCCCGGCACTTCGCCGCCAATTGCTGCCCCTTGTAACAGGCGCATCAGCAACAGTAACAGCGGAGCCGCCATGCCAATCGAGGCGTATGTTGGCAACATCCCCATCGCCAGCGTGGGTAATGCCATCAGCAAAATGCTCAGACTGAACATGCGCTTACGGCCGACCAAATCCCCGAAGTGTGCCATGATAATGCCGCCCAGCGGACGCGCCAGATAACCGGCAGCAAAAATACCAAAGGTCTGAACCTGACGGAGCCAGTCGGGCATATTGGCCGGGAAGAAGAGATCGCCTATCACCGCAGCGAAGAAGACAAAAATGATAAAGTCGTAAAATTCCAGGGCGCCGCCCAGTGCAGCGAGGGAAAGCGTTTTGAAGTCCTGCCGGTTCAACCGGCGCGATTGTGCGTGTTGCATAGGATACCGTCAGACACCAGAGTGAAAAAATGGAAAGGTTTTTGCCACCTTTTGTAAAGTAATTATTACTATATCGGCAAATATTTTTCACACCAGTCGTGTCTGACGCTTAACATCGCTAAATTTCAAAAAGGAACGGTATTCAGTTTTTTGTATCGCGGCGGGCACTTTTCGGACGGAAAGCTGCTACCACCTCATCATGGGTTTCAATATAGGGCCCGTCGAGTAACTGGATACAATAAGGCACGCTGGCAAAAATGCCGGAAACTATCACTTTACCGTCCGCATCCTTCAGCCCTTCCAGCGTTTCCTGAATGGATTTCGGCTGGCCGGGTAAATTCAGGATCAACGCCTGTTTGCGAATCACCCCAACCTGACGCGATAAAATCGCCGTCGGCACGAAGTGCAGGCTGATCTGGCGCATCTGTTCGCCAAAGCCGGGCATTTCCCGGTCGGCCACAGCCAGGGTGGCATCCGGCGTGACATCACGACGCGCAGGCCCGGTTCCCCCGGTAGTCAGTACCAGATGACAACCGCTTTCATCGACCAGTTCGCTAATCGCCTGTTCAATCAGCGGCTGCTCGTCAGGGATCAGTTTTTTTTCCAGCTTAAAGGGCGTAATCAGCGCTTTTTGCAGCCATTCTTCCAGCGCCGGAATTCCTTTGTCCTGATAAACGCCGCTCGATGCGCGGTCCGATACTGATACCAGACCAATTCGTAATGTATCCATGCTATTTCTCCACAGCATTTTTCTTCGTAGTCACAGCACTCAGTATATCGGTAACCGGCCGGTGGTTTTATCACAGCCATAAAAAAAGCGGCTGATTAGCCGCTTGATGCTGAAACAGAGCGCTGATTACAGCAAATCAGAAATCATTTTTTCCAGTTTACCCTGATCGACTGCAAACTTACGGATACCGTCAGCCAGTTTGTCGATCGCCATTGGATCCTGGTTATGCTCCCAGTAGAACTGAGATTCAGTCAGTGGTGCAGGACGTGGCTTGGTTTCACCGGAGAAGGACAGTTTGCGCTCCAGCGGGCCTTCGCTTTCTGCCAGTTCTTTCAGCAGCGTAGGGGCGATGGTCAGGCGGTCACAGCCTGCCAGTTCAATGATTTCGCCAATGTTACGGAAGCTTGCCCCCATCACGACAGTTTCATAGCCGTGTTGTTTGTAGTATTCGTAGATTTCGGTCACCGACACGACGCCCGGATCTTCATGCGGTGCGAACTCTTTTTTGTCACCGTTGGCTTTGTACCAGTCAAGGATACGGCCAACGAACGGAGAAATCAGGAAGACCCCCGCTTCAGCACAAGCACGCGCCTGAGCGAAGGAGAACAGCAGCGTCAGGTTACAGTTGATGCCTTCTTTTTCCAGTTTCTCAGCAGCGCGGATGCCCTGCCAGGTCGAAGCCAGTTTGATCAGGATACGGTCATTGCTGATACCCGCATCATTGTAGAGTTTGATCAGGCGTTTGGCTTTGGCCACGCTTGCATCAGTATCGTATGACAGACGTGCATCAACTTCTGTTGAAATACGGCCCGGGACCAGTTTCAGGATTTCCAGACCGATGTTCACTGCCAGTTTGTCAGCGGCATCAGTAATCTGCTGGTCATGATCGCTGCTCTGGTCACGTGCCCAGGCGATAGCTTCGTCGATCAGTTTACGGTATTCAGGGATTTGGGCAGCGCTGAGGATCAGAGACGGATTAGTGGTCGCATCCTGCGGCTGGTACAACTTCATTGCCGCGATATCTCCGGTGTCAGCTACAACCTGAGTCATTTGGCGTAGGGAAGTCAGTTTATCGGTCATTTTGGCATATCTCATCGTTTGGACGTTTTCGTATAGACATTTTCATGCCTTGCCTTTGGCTGATGATAACATGCAAAAAGCCAGGCGCAAGGCGCATATCACGGCGTGCTCGGCTACGAGCATGCCGTGATTTTTCACCTTCCAAAACACGCAAAGTCAGTCAAAATGCCTATGTCACCCATTCGATAAAAAAGGTATGTTAGCCACCCAAAGTGGTCATTGCCCGCAAGCAAACAAATAAAAACGATGAAGGGCGAATCAACCAAGGACAATTCATGAACGACCTGCTGGATTTTTTCGACACAATTCTCTGGAGTTCGATCCTGATTTACCTGCTGTGCGGCACCGGCATTTACCTCACGTTCCGGCTTGGCTTTATTCAGTTCCGTCATTTTGGCCACCTTTTCTCCTCCACACTTTATAAACAAAAACACACCACGAGAGGTATTTCCCCGTGGCAGTCGCTGTGTCTGAGCCTTGCATCGCGTATTGGTACCGGCAACCTCACCGGTGTCGCCATCGCCATTACGCTGGGCGGCCCCGGCGCAATCTTCTGGATGTGGATAATTGCGGTTTTCAACATGGCGACGGCAATGATAGAAAACACGCTGGCGCAGGTTTACAAAGGCAATGCAGCTCAGGGGAAATTTCGTGGTGGTCCGGCGGATTACATGGAAAAAGGGTTGGGAATGCGCTGGATGGGTGTCCTGTTTTCTTCACTGATGGTGATTTCCTGTGGCTTTATTTTCAGTGCATTACAGGCTAATTCCATTGCGCAGGCCTCTTTTCACCTTCTGCATATACCGGCACTGGTTACCGCCTGCATTTTATCCGCACTGATCGCAATACTGATCTTCGGCGGTATACGGGCAATAACCGGGCTTACAAAATGGCTGATGCCGATGATGGCCTTCGCGTATCTGTTGCTGGCCATCTGGATCATTGGTCATCAAGTTGAAAGATTGCCCCAGGTGCTGGTGCTGGTATTCAAAAGTGCCTTTGGCATACAGCAGGCGGCATCCGGCGCACTGGCATATGGCATAACACAGGCCATCACACAGGGAATGCAGCGCGGCGCTTTTGCCAGCGAGGCCGGTGTCGGTTCTTCACCCAATGCAGCGGCGATGGCCGGCGTCAGCCATCCGGCCATGGCGGGATTCAGTCAGATGTTTGCAGTCTTTATCGATACCATGGTGATTTGTACTGCCACTGCGCTGATCATCCTGACGTCAGGAACCCTTGATCAACCTGACGCTGCAACCGGTATCCGGCTGATACAACAATCGATTATGCCGGTGACCGGAAGCTGGAGCCATGTGGTTCTGGCCATACTGGTCTTCTCTTTTGCATTTACGTCGATTGCCGGAAACTATGCCTATGCCGAAAACAATCTGAATTTCTTTCACCGTTCTTCACCTCTGAAATTAATGATTTTCAGGTTACTGGTCATCGCCATGGTGTTCTGCGGATGTCTGCTGGAAATTCAGTTGTTATGGAAGCTGGCTGATATCTTTATGGCATTGATGGCAATACTCAATCTCACCGCATTGCTGCTGCTCTCGGGAATTGCGGTCAGCGTGGTGAAAGATTATGAACGTCAGCGACGTATGGGGAAAATACCGGTGTTTAACCCTGACAATTACCCTGAATTACGCGGCCAGATCCAGCCTGGTGTCTGGGATAAAAAAATGCCTCCGCGCTGACGTTGTCTGCTTTTACCTATCGATATCATGCCTCCATCGCCGTGGCTTTTTTGCTACAGTGAGGCCACAAAGATTCCTGAATGTGAACCGTCACTGACCAACGGACGAGACTATGTTAACCATTATTTCACCTGCCAAAACGCTCGATTACGAAAGCCCGCTTGCGACAACGCGCTACACTCAACCGGAGTTGCTGGATAAATCCAGCCAGCTGATCACCGTGGCACGTAAAATGTCCCCGGCGCAAATCTCTTCACTGATGGGGATCAGCGATAAACTGGCCCATCTCAACGCAGAACGTTTCAATGACTGGCAGCCGGATTTCACACCGGAAAATGCGCGTCAGGCTTTGCTGGCCTTTAAAGGTGATGTTTATACGGGCCTGCAGGCAGAAGATTTCAGTGAGAAAGATTTTGATTTTGCTCAGAAACATCTGCGGATGTTGTCCGGCTTATATGGCCTGCTGCGCCCGCTGGATCTGATGATGCCTTACCGGCTGGAAATGGGTATCCGGCTGGAAAACCCACAGGGCGCTAATCTGTACGCCTTCTGGGGAGATTTACTGACTGAAAAACTCAACCACTTACTCAGCGAACAAAAAAACCAGGTGCTGGTGAATCTGGCGTCCGATGAATACTTCAAAGCCGTGAAACCTAAACTGCTGGATGGCGAAATTATCAAGCCGGTATTCCTCGACGAGAAAAACGGCAAATATAAAGTCATCAGCTTCTATGCCAAAAAAGCGCGCGGCCTGATGAGCCGGTTTATCATCAAAGAACGCCTTGATAAGCCGAAACAGCTTCAGGATTTCAATCTGGAAGGTTACGGGTTTGATGAATCACGTTCGCAAGGTAATGAACTGGTCTTTACCCGCCCAGAACGCTGATCCTTTTGATCTGCCTATATAAAAAAGCCCTCGCGGAGAGGGCTTTTACATGTCAGAAGCAGGCTATTTATTCAGGTAATGCCATCAGGAATGCGCGCATTTCGCTGAAATCAGCCGGCAGATTGTGCGACAACAATGGCAGGTCAGCGCGATCCGCCAGTTCTTTCGGCAAACCAATATCCTGATCCAGGATCGCTTCCACGCTTTCCTTGAATTTTGCCGGATGCGCCGTCCCGATGAACAGGCCAAATTCACCCGGCTGCAGCTGATCGCGCAGTACGCGGTAAGCAATTGCCGCGTGAGGTTCCGAGGTATAACCGATATTGGCCAGCTCGCGCATCGCATCTTCGGTGGTGTCATCGCTGACTGTGCCAAAGCCCAGATCTTTCAGTTGCCAGGTTTTACGACGATACAGCTCTTCCACGCGCGGCCAGTTGTTGGGCTGGCTGACATCCATTGCGTTCGACAGCGTCGCAACGGTTTTCTTCGGCTCCCATTCACCGTTAGACAGAAAACGCGGCACTGTGTCATTGGCGTTGGTCGCAGCGATAAAGCGTTTCACCGGCAGGCCGAGAGATTTCGCCAGCAGACCTGCCGTTAAATCACCAAAGTTACCGCTTGGCACGGAAACCACCAGCTGATTGCGCGCTTCCTGAGGCAGTTGGGCAACGGCTTCAAAGTAATAACAAATCTGTGCCAGCAGACGGCTGATGTTGATAGAGTTCGCCGAATTCAGTTTCAGCGCAAATTTCAGCTCTTCATCATCAAATGCCTGTTTCACCAGCGCCTGACAGGCATCAAAGTCACCGTCGATGGCGACGGTATGAATGTTGCCACCGAGGGTGCAGAACAGTTTTTCCTGCAACGGACTGATTTTGCCGCGCGGGTACAGAATCACCACTCGCACATTTTTCAGGCCGTGGAAGGCATGCGCCACTGCCGCACCGGTATCACCGGACGTCGCAGTCAGAATGGTCACCGGCTGATCGCCCGATACCTGAGTCAGGATTTGCGCCATAAAGCGGCCGCCGAAATCTTTAAAAGCCAGGGTCGGGCCGTGGAAAAGTTCCAGACAGGCAATGTCTTCTTCCACGTTGACGACAGGTGCCGGGAAAGCAAACGCGTTTTTCACACGCTGATATAATTCTTCTTCCGGAATTTCATCGCCGATGAAAGCAGAAAGAATGCGGCTACTGCGGGTGACGAAATCCAGTTCCAGCAAACGGTCGATTTCCGTCAGTTCAAACTCCGGCAGTTCCAGCGGAAAGAATAATCCCTGCTGTTTTCCAAGGCCTTGTTTGACGGCCTGAGCAAAGCTGACCTGCTCGTTATGATCCTTCAGGTTGTACAGTTTCATTAGTTATCCCAATAAATTATCGAGTTATCCCAATACCCGCGCGCCCGCGGTATCAAGACGACAAATATGAACAAAGCCTTCGTCATTTTGCAGATAATGCGTCTGCAACCAGTCAGCCATACGTTTCGCTGTCGCGCTGTCATTGCACACCGCAAACAGCGTCGGGCCTGAGCCGGAAATCCCGCAAGCCAGCGCACCAATTTCTTCTGAGGCGCTGCGCGCCTGGGCAAAACCTGGCAGCAGACGGGTACGGTAAGGCTCAGCAATCACATCTTTCATCAGCTTTGCAGCCAGTGCGGGTTGCTGAGTGTGACAGGCATGGATAAAGCCCGCCAGATAACGTCCGTGGCTGATGCAATCCTGACGACGATACTGCGCGGGTAAAATGGCACGCGCTTCGGCCGTTGAAACTTTGATGCCCGGATACGCCATCACCCACAGCCAGTCGTCAAAACCTGGCACAGGCTGGCTGATGATATCGAGTTCTTCCAGCATCAGCTGAATGCCGCCTAAATAGCATGGCGCGACATTATCGAAATGCACGCTACCGGAAATACGCCCTTCAAGCTCACCCATCAGCAACAGCATCTGGTTTTCATTAAGCGGCTTACCACAAAACTCGTTCATCGCCATCAGACCGGCAACCACAGAACAGGCGCTGGAACCCAGACCTGAGCCGATCGGCATGTTTTTTTCCAGCGTCATCGCCACCGGCACTTGCTTGCCGATTTCCTGACAGAAACGCTGCCAGCACTGATAAACAATGTTGTCTTCCATACGATCCGGCAGTTTAGACACAAACTTGCCTTCGTTTTTCAGACTGAAGACGGTGGCTGGCTCAACGGAAACACAGTCCCCCAGCAGCGTGCCATCCACCGGAGAAACGGCCGCGCCCAACACATCGAAGCCTACGCTGACGTTCCCGATTGAAGCCGGGGCATACACCTTAACCATATTAAACTCCTAACTTCCATGACAGCGTTCTCAAAAGATCGGCAAACACACCTGCCGCCGTCACATCATTACCCGCACCGTAGCCACGCAGAACTAACGGCAACGGCTGATAATAGCGGCTGTAAAACGCCAGCGCATTCTCCCCATTTTTTACTTTATAAAGCGGGTCATTGCCATCGACAGCATCGATTTTTACTTTGCACTGCCCGTCTTCGATAGCACCAACATAGCGCAATACTTTACCTGCGGCGGTGGCCTGCGCAACACGCTGCGCAAATTCGGCATCCAGTTCCGGCAGTCGCGCCACAAATTCATTCACATTGCCTTCTGAATTGAAGGACGGTGGTAAAACAGATTCCACATCGATATCCGTCAGTTCCAGTTTGTAACCGGCTTCACGCGCCAGAATCAGCAACTTACGGGCGACGTCCATACCGGAAAGATCGTCGCGCGGATCCGGTTCGGTATAGCCCATATCCCGCGCCTGCAAGGTCGCAGCAGACAATGACATGCCTTCATCCAGTTTGCCGAAGATATATGACAGCGAGCCGGATAAAATACCGGTGAAACGCACCAGCTCATCCCCTGCGTTCAGCAGGTTTTGCAGGTTTTCAATTACCGGCAAACCTGCGCCGACATTGGTGTCGTAGAGAAATTTACGGCGTGAACCATCCGCCGCCTTACGCAACTGATAGTAATAATTCATTGATGAGGTATTGGCTTTTTTATTCGGCGTTACAACGTGGAAGCCGTCAGCCAGGAAATCGGCGTACTGATCAGCCACTTCCTGACTGGAAGTACAGTCCACAATCACCGGATTCAGCAGGTGGTACTCTTTCACCAGACGGATCAGACGGCCAAGATTCAGCGACTCTTTCGCTGCACCCAGCTCATCACGCCAGGTTTCCAGCGCAATACCGTGCACGTTGGTCAGCAATGCGCGGGAGTTAGCGATACCGCAAACACGCAGATCGATGTGTTTGGTTTTCAGCCACGCCTGCTGACGGCGGATCTGTTCAATCAACGCCCCGCCCACACCGCCGACGCCGATCAGGAAAACTTCAATGACCTGATCTGTGTTGAACAGCATCTGGTGACTGACCCGTACGCCGGTGGTCGCATCGTCGTTATTGACCACAACGGAGATGGAGCGCTCGGAAGACCCCTGGGCGATGGCCACGATATTGATATTAGCGCGCGCCAGTGCCGAGAAGAATTTCGCCGAGATGCCGCGCAGGGTACGCATGCCGTCACCGACTACCGAAATGACCGCCAGTTTTTCCATCACATCCAGCGGCTCAAGCAGACCGTCTTTCAGCTCGAGATAAAACTCATCTTCCAGCGCTTTACGGGCGCGCTCCAGCTCGCTCTGCGGCACACAGAAGCTGATGCTGTATTCGGAAGAAGACTGGGTGATCAGCACCACGGAAATACCCGAACGGGACATCACCGCAAACACGCGTGCTGCCATGCCGATCATCCCTTTCATCCCCGGACCGGAAACGTTGATCATTGCCATGTTGTTGAGATTGGTGATGCCTTTCACCGGTGTATTATCATCCAGGCTTTCGCTGCCAATCAGAGTACCCGGTGCCTGGGGGTTGGTGGTGTTTTTAATCAGGCAGGGGATCTGGAACTGAGCAATGGGTAAGATGGTACGCGGGTGAAGCACTTTCGCACCAAAGTACGACAGCTCCATCGCTTCCTGATAAGACATTGATTTCAGTAAGCGGGCATCCGGGACAGTGCGCGGGTCACAGGTATATACACCGTCAACATCTGTCCAGATTTCACAGCAGTCAGCGCGTAAACAGGCGGCCAGCACGGCAGCTGAATAATCGGAACCGTTACGTCCCAGCACCACCAGCTCGCCCTGCTCGTTACCGGCAGTGAAACCGGCCATCAGCACGATATGACCGGCTGGAATAGCGCTGGCGGCGATACGGCGGGTGGATTCATTGATGTCCACGGTTGATTCGAGGTAATGCCCCTGAGCGAGCAGTTTTTCGACCGGGTTAATGACGGTGACGCCAAAGCCTTTGGCAACAAACACTGCTTCCATAATGGCGATTGAGAGCTTCTCGCCACGACAAATGATGGAGGCATTTACGCTGTCCGGGCATTGTCCCAGCAGCGTAATACCGTGCATCAGCTGTTTAAGCTGAGCGAATTCCTGATCGACAAACGCTTTCACTTTCGGCAAATCAAAGCCCGGCTGCACTGCCGCCAGACCGGTGATCAGCTGACCAAAAATGTTTTCCGCATCACTCATGATGGTCTGAATGTCCTGCCCTGCGACAGTCCGTTCAATCATAGCGACCAGATAGTTGGTGATTTTGGCAGGCGCGGATAATACCGTCGCGACCTGTCCCTGACGCGCATTGCTTTCCATAATTTCCGCAACCCGCATGAAGCGTTCTGCGTTTGCTACCGAGGTCCCGCCAAATTTCAACACTCGCATTTCTGGTTCTCTCCTGAAGCTCTCGTTTAAATGTAAAAAAAAAGCCCGCACTGGTTAGGTGCGGGCTTTTTTTCTTTTTCCTGTACGCGTCAGCCCGCCCCGTTACCTGTGGTATCGGTGGTGGTAATAATTGTTGTGTTCAGGCTGATGATTCGCATTTTTATTTTCTGTCTGTCTTTGGTTTGTACTCTGTCTGCCTCTATTAGCTAAAGCATAAGGCACAATAAGTCAATTTTTTTCTGTTTTCGTCCGGTTAATCACGGACAGAATCAAATGGATAATTCTCTGCCTTTAAAACCATTTCCAGTGTGATCGGTAACTCTGTTCTCATTGCACCGGATATAGAACTGTAGCGGCAAGGATTCACCTCACATCATTGGGTCAGCTTTTTTTCGATGTCATGCAGCAATGTATGCAACATTGCCGCATCGCGCTGTTGCAAAAGACCGAGGCGCTGATGCAGCCAGTCGGACAATTTCTGGTCATCTTCTGCCCCGACATTTTCCAGTAAACGTCCGACCCGCGCACGCAATGCCGATAACTGTCCGGCTTCGGCATGTGCTGGTTTCACGGACGTTATCTGATTCAGCGAAGAGAGCTGATAACAGAACACCATGACTGCCTGCCCCAGATTCAGCGAAGGATAATCCGCTACCATCGGTACGCCGGTCAGCACGTCAGCCAGTTCCAGTTCTTCATTGGTCAGCCCGGAATCCTCACGGCCAAACACCAACGCGGCATGATTCACCCACTGGCTTTTCTCTTCAAGCTGCCCCTGTAATTCCTGAGGTGTACAGTAATAGTGAAATTTGGCCCGGCTGCGGGCCGTCGTCGCCACCGTAAAATCGATGTCAGCCAGCGCTTCTGCCAGCGTGCTGAAATGCAGGGCATTTTGCAGGATTTCCTGCGAGCCATGCGCCACCCAGCCGGCTTCAGGCTGCAGATGTGCGCCACTGTCTACAATACGCAAGGAAGCAAAGCCCATGGTTTTCATTGCGCGGGCTGCCGCACCGACATTTTCCGGGCGGGCCGGTGACACTAAAATAATATGAAGTTGCATATCACGCCTTTGTAGGAAGAGAGAACAATTTGTCGCCTGTATTTCAGCGATGAAATTTTACCCTGTTTCAGATCTATTCATCGTTTATATTCTTCACAAGAACTTAACAGCCGACTTGATATATTCCTTTATTTTATCGGAAAAGCTTAATCGACAGGGAAAAAAGCGGCTGGTCAGGATAAGCATACGAAGTTAAAAAATTAGTCATTATTTTTCATATGGATATATAATAAGGATACATACAGATTTTGCATTTATCTTTGTTTCTTCATCATTTGCTGAATCGTGTACAATAAAGGGCGAAATGTGACTCAAGCGTGCATTCTTGTAAGTGTTTTTCACTGTTCTGTTACCGTGCTACAATTGAACTTGATATATGTCAACAAACCGTAATTTTGTTGGGTGGTAATTTCGGCACTGGCTGTTATATTGCTGTTAATAGGGTTAGGATATGCGCCGCTTTAGGACCCCGTGGAACTGCAGAAAGTGGAATCCCTGACCGAGCTTGCGATGTTGTTGCCGTTGATGGAAATTGCATCGAGAACGCGTTTACGTACTTTAGTCATGTAACGAGTGAGATGGCCAATAAGGCATCAAAATTCATTGGGATAACAAGGACTTCTGTACTCCTATTTTCTATTTGTTGGCAATCTTAGGTAGCAATCATGCAGACCCCTCACATTCTGATCGTCGAAGACGAGTTAGTGACACGTAATACGTTAAAGAGCATTTTTGAAGCAGAAGGCTACATGGTTCATGAAGCCAATGATGGCGCTGAAATGCACCACATTCTCTCCGAAAATGACATCAATCTGGTTATCATGGACATCAACCTGCCAGGCAAAAATGGCCTGCTGCTGGCACGCGAACTGCGCGAACAAGCCAGCGTTGCTTTGATGTTCCTGACCGGCCGCGACAACGAAGTAGATAAAATTTTGGGTCTGGAAATCGGCGCTGATGACTACATCACCAAGCCATTCAACCCGCGTGAACTGACCATCCGCGCACGCAATCTGCTGTCCCGTACGATGAACCTGGGTACTACCGGTGAAGAACGTCGTCTGGTTGAAAGCTACAAATTCAATGGCTGGGAACTCGATATTAACAGCCGTTCACTGATTAGCCCGCAGGGCGAACAGTACAAATTACCGCGCAGTGAATTCCGCGCCATGCTGCATTTCTGTGAAAACCCAGGCAAAATCCAGACCCGTGGCGACTTGCTGAAGAAAATGACCGGCCGCGAGCTGAAACCTCATGACCGTACTGTTGACGTGACGATCCGCCGCATTCGTAAGCATTTCGAAGCAACGCCGGATACGCCGGAAATCATCGCCACCATCCATGGTGAAGGCTACCGTTTCTGCGGTGACCTGGAAGACTGATACAGAAGGTTGCCAACCGCTCTGTAGTCAATGTGATAAAACGTTAAAGGCCAGCGAAAGCTGGCCTTTTGATTGGGATCCCCACTGAAACTCAGGGTTCAGTGTGTCCCCACGGAATGATCGGCACCGCACTGAGTGCGTTTTTCGGTGACCCGTCCACGACTTTATCGGAATAGCTCAGGTAGATAAGCGCATTGCGTTTGTCATCATAAAAACGCACAACCTGAAGCTTTTTAAACACCAGAGAAGTCCGTTTCTGGAAAACCACGGTGCCTTTGTCTTTCCCCTGCTTAATCTTATCGCTGAGATCAATAGGTCCTACCTGCTGGCAGGAAATCGCCGCATCGGACGTATCTTCGGCCAGACCGAGTCCGCCCTTAATTCCGCCGGTTTTGGCACGACTGATATAACAAGTTACATTTTTAATATCAGGATCATCAAAGGCCTCAACCACAATTTTATGGTCCGGACCGAATAACTTGAAGACTGTATCCACCGATCCTACTTGCTCTGCGTGTGCTGCTCCGGAACAAAAAACAAACATCCCAAACACAAAAATCCAACATTTATTCATTAAGTTACTCCACATCATTAGCATGACGTTGTTTTCTAAAGAAACCCTAATCAGAAAGCGTGCATTCACACTTTTTGAAGGAAATACTCTGTAACACCTGTGAATAGCACAGATAGCCAAAAAATTCTTAAGAAGTCTTATCGGGAAAAAGTTGCTATTATGCCGCCCATCATTCTGTGCATCTATCTTAGTTCAACGAGGACGATCTATGGATCAAGCAGGAATCATTCGTGACCTTCTTAGCTGGTTAGAAACCCATTTAGACCAGCCCTTGTCACTCGACAACGTCGCAGCCAAGGCCGGCTATTCCAAGTGGCACCTGCAGCGCATGTTTAAAGACGTCACTAATAATGCCATTGGCGCTTATATTCGTGCCCGCCGTCTGTCGAAAGCGGCTGTTGCTTTGCGCCTCACCAGTCGCCCGATTTTAGATATCGCCCTTCAGTACCGTTTTGACTCTCAACAAACGTTTACCCGGGCTTTCAAAAAACAGTTCGCACAGACGCCAGCACTGTATCGTCGTGCTGAAGACTGGCATTCATTTGGTATTTGCCCGCCTATCCGCCTGGGTGCATTCACACTGCCGCAACCCGAATATATCTCCCTGCCGGAACAGCATCTGATCGGCATGACGCAAAGCTATTCATGTACGCTGGAGCAAATCACCACGTACCGCAACGAGATGCGTCGACATTTCTGGCGTCAATATATTGGCGAAGCGAAAACGCTGCCACCTATTCTTTATGGCCTGCACCATTCTCGTCCAAGCCAGGAGAAAGATGATGAGCAGGAAGTCTTGTACACAACAGCGCTGGAAGCTCAGCACCTGCCTGAAAACGTTGAAGGTCAGCCGATTGTGTTACAGCACGGTGAATATGCCATGTTCCACTACGATGGCACACCGGAGCATCTGCAGGAGTTTATTCTGACGTTGTACAGCACCTGTCTGCCAACGTTGAAACTGACTCGCAGAAAGGGACAGGATATCGAACGCTTTTACACCAATGGCCGTGATCCAGGCACCGAGCCAACTGAAATACGGTGTGATTACCTGATCCCAATCCGCCGCTAACGCCTCCCGGCGTTAGCGTTGCAACTCGTCTAGCGCGGGCAGATCAAGATGTGATACATCGCCCGCCGTTTCCACAATCCAGCCATTTGCCAGCCATGCGCTTTGCTGATGATCGACACGCGACAATGAACAGTTACGCAGACGCAGGCGACGTTCCGCATACGCCGGCAATCCGAGGATCGTACTGATCAGACAGCCCAGCGCAATACCGTGGCTGACCAGCAGCGGCTTGCTTCCCGCCGGTAAATCCAGACAGCTGTCAAGCGCGGCACGCATACGCACGGCCAGTTCAGTCATCGTTTCACCTTCGGGGATACGCCCTTTTGGTGAACCATCGACCATTTGCTTACGCCATGTTTCTTCCTGCTCCGTCAGGCCATCCAGAATACGTTCTTCCAGCACGCCCATATGCAGTTCGCGCAAACGGGGCTCCTCGATCACTTCACACCCACAGGCATCAGCAATAATCTGCGCCGTGTGGCGGGTTCGTCCTAAATCACTGGTGATAACGTGAGTGATCCCTTCATTACGTACGCGCTGAGCAACCTGACGGGCCTGATAAAGACCTTTGGCCGTCAGCGGACTGTCTGACTGCCCCTGAATACGGCGGGCGGCGTTCCATTCTGTTTCGCCATGACGGACGAGATATACCTGTAACATGAGTGTTTTCCGTTATACTGCGTGAAATTTGCTAAAGGATGCTAAAACTCTATGTATCATGTTGTCGCTGCAACCACTAACCCGGCAAAAATCAAAGCGATCGCCATGGCTTTTGAAGATATTTTCGGCGCTGAGGCATTTCGCATTGAAGGTGTTGACGTCGACAGTGGCGTACCCAATCAACCTATCGGCAGTAATGAAACCCGGACCGGAGCGCGCCATCGTGTTATCGGCGCACGTCAGGTTCGTCCCGAAGCTGACTTCTGGGTCGGCGTAGAAGCGGGTATCGAAGACAATATGACCTTCGCCTGGATGGTCATTGAGAATATGCACCAGCGCGGCGAATCACGTTCAGCCAGTTTAATGTTACCTGAAATCATTTTACAGGGGATTAACCAGGGCAGCGAACTGGGGGATGAAATGGAAAAACTGACGGGCATTGCAGAAGTGAAGCGCAAAGGCGGCGCCATCGGCATTTTTACCGCCGGAAAACTGACACGTACCAGCGTTTATCATCAGGCGCTGGTGCTGGCTTTAGCACCTTTCCATAATCCGGTTTATCAAACCCGCGCACAGACCCATTGAATTTAAGATTGATACGGGCGCTTTAGTCGCCCGTTTTGTCTTCAAGCAGTTGCCCGCTCAACCAATCCTTTAGCGCTGACGGTGCCGTTTTTAACCCATTCGATCCCCGGGTTATCGTGGCGATACCGGCGCCCAGCTGGCTTTTCAGCTCACGCTGACTCATCTCCCCCCGCATCAGCTCCTGAATTATACGTACCCGCGTTCCCAGCGCGGCGCGCTCGTCGGGTGTCAGAAGCAGTTGCAGCAGATCCTGATGCAGATTTTCAGCAAAAGATTGCTGTAGCAGTGCCAGAAAGCACTGCCAGTCCTCATTACCTTGTTGGGAAAGAGCAGGGTCAGTGATGGATCGTTGAGTCATGAGCGGGCTGCCATACTATTAAACTAGTACAGCAGCTTATCATAAACACTTCGGGATCAGTAACGCCTCTGCCATTCGGCATCCGTCAAAATCTTGGCCGGTTGATGTAAAAAATAGCGATAAAACGCATCATATGCCAACACATTTTTAACATACCGGCGAGTTTCAGAGAAAGGGATACTCTCAATGAACGCGACCGAATCCACCCTGCCCGCGCTGTTGCCCAGCCAGGTATTCACACGGGAAGGCCCGGCGTTATAAGCGGCGCTGGATAAAATACGGTTGCGACCAAACATCTGATAGACATATTCCAGATAGCGGGTGCCAATCGTGATATTCATTTGCGGATCCAGCAACTGTGCCGGATTGCTGTAACCCTGCAGGCCAAACATGTCCACAGTATGTTGCGCGGTGGCAGGCATCACCTGCATCAGACCGGCGGCTCCCACCGGTGAACGGGCTTTCGGATTCCACGCACTTTCCTGACGGGCAATCGCCATCGCGTAGCTTTGTGTGATGCCTTTGTCGTTGGTGGCCTGACGGAATTCATCCGGCCACGCCAGCGGGAAACGCTCTTCCAGATAATCCCACAGCTTGCCGGTAATGGTCGCCTGTACACTGAGATCGGGCCATTTCTGCTCGAAAGCGTAACGTGCCAGTGCCGACTGCTGAGATTCAGGGCGGCTGCTGACCAGATAGCTCCACTCGGTCCGCGCCAGGTTGTCCATCTGCCAGTACATCAGCTCACGGACGCGGGCAACTTCCGGCAATTTAGCAATGCTGGCATCCGGTTTTACCGCGACAGAAATTTGCATCGGATAAGCCACATTGAGCTTCTGTGCTGCGGCCATCGGATAGAATCCGCGTCCCTTCATTAAGGTGCGCAGCATGGCCTCACCCTGCGGGCGCTGACCGTTATCGATCATGACTGACGCACGCCAGTATTGCCATTCATCTTCCTGAAGCGCATCCGATGGCAGACGATCCAGCCACTGCCTCAGCCCCTGACGATCGCCGGCGGCCAGCGCCATACGAATGCGACGCTCCACCAGTGTGGTGGAATGGCTGCGCAGAATGACGTTATCGCGCCATGCAGCCTGTTCCGGTGTGGCGTCGCTGCCCATATAGCGCCAGGCGACGGCTTCTTCCAGATCCAGACGTTCACTGTCACTCATCTTTTGCAGACGCGCGAGAACCGGGATCATCGAACGGGCATTTTCAGCATCATCACGGGCGATACGCGCAAACGTAACGCTGGTGGCATTACGGGTAAAATCAGTCGGCCCGACGCTGCGCGCAAAACTTTCAAGAGTATTCGGGTTATTTTGCAAATCCAGCAGCGCATCGCGCATAGTCTGATAATCCGGCGGTAATTGCTTTGCCAGGAAGTTCACCAGATTAGTATTGCCGGTTTTCATCGCCAGACCGATGCGTTGTAGCGTGGTCAGTGCGGTCTGGTTACCTGCGCCCTGCCAGACGGAAAACAGCTTATCGCAGGTGTTCGGCAATGAAGTGCCGGTAAGCCAGATATCTTTTGCGCCATCAAAGGCCGTTTTCTGATCGCCGGTGGCCCATTTGGCATAATAGTAGTTACAGCGGGCGGCAACCGGTTTCGGCGGCTGCGGGCTGAAAGACAACAAGCTGTTCCAGTCCTGACGGCGCGCCAGTTCGTTTACAAAACGTGCTGGCAGGGAACGCGCCGGAGGCAACGTCGGATTAGCCTTCACAAAGGCATTCACCTGCGCCGGAGTCGCATCGCCCAGCTCCTGCGTCAGTTGCCGGTATTCCAGATAAGGATAAAGGGGATAATCTTTCAGCGTTGGCATCAGTTCACTGACAACATCCATCTGATTATTATCCCACGCCTGTTTAATCTGCATATAGTGCTGGCGTTGCGCGTCCAGCGAGTCAGCTTTCGCCACGCCCGATACTGTTATCAGCAACACACTCATCGCCAGAGAGTGCCATTTGTCCACCTTGACCATACTTACCTTTATCCTCACGGGTTGTGCCGAACTGTTTTGCATTCTGTAGACAGCCACTACGCTAATCGATTCATTTTTAAAATTGAAGCGATGCAGGAACAGCATCACAAACTTTACACAGTGTGGTGCAAGCGACGGAGAGTTACCAGACAGCGGCAGATCTATTTTCTGTCACAGAATATCAGGCGGGAATAATTCCTCACCACAAGATATCCGTAATTAATTAGCGGGTATTATCCTGTAAAACCCCAATAGATAGCACCCTTACAGTTTCAAGTTAAATAAACGCACTGACAAAACTAAGATTTACTTACCGTAATTTACGCGGGTATTTAATTTTTAAACAAACCCTAAATAAAAGGTAATTAATACCGAAAATCCCAACCCTATTATCTGATTGTTTTTAAATATAAAAATTATTAACAGCCATGCAAAAAAACTATTTATTGGCTCAGATCAAATTTATCCGGAGATAATTAATTATGATCGCACCCTATGTAAAATTGATTTTTTGATATTCGCTATTTCTTCTTATGAAAGTGAAATATGAATAGCGGCTCAGCTCATCGCTTATGGAAAAGTAAATGACTCACTCAACTTCATCAGTAAAAACTAATGCCAGCCCTTCTTCTTCTGCCGCGACGGAAAACACAAACTGGTATCAGATTAGTGGTAACGACGCCATGCAGCGTCTGGGAACCGGCGAGAATGGCCTGACCCGGCATGATGCCAGCGAACGCCTGAAAGAGTACGGCCCCAATGCCCTGCCGGAAAAAGCGGCTAAAAGCGCCCTGATGCGTTTTCTGGCGCACTTCAATGATGTCCTGATTTATATCCTGCTTGCGGCGGCTATTGTGACAGGTGCCATGGGGCACTGGGTCGATACGCTGGTCATTCTGGGCGTAGCCGTCATCAATGCGCTGATTGGTTTTTTGCAGGAAAACAGCGCTGAAAAATCCCTGAAAAGCATTCAGAATATGCTGTCAAGTCAGGCAGTTGTCATGCGTGACGGCCAGATACAAACCATCAACGCTGATCAACTGGTGCCTGGCGATATCGTACAGTTGCGCCCCGGTGACAAGATCCCGGCGGACTTGCGTATCATCAGTGCGCATAACCTGCAGGTCGAAGAAGCCATTCTGACGGGCGAATCCACTGTAGTGGTCAAAAACGCACAGGTCATTGACGATGAAGTCATGATCGGCGACCGCCATAACCTGTTGTTCTCCGGCACCATGATCAGTGGCGGTACCGCGACCGGTGTGGTCTGTGCCACCGGTAAAGACACAGAACTGGGTCACATCAACCAAATGATGTCGTCGATCACGCCACAGCGCACCCCGCTGCTGCAGCAAATCGACAAACTGGGCAAAGGCATTTTCGCCCTGATTTTGCTGATGATGGCATTCCTGTTTATTTTCGCCTTCATTCTGCGTGACATGCCGCTGGGCGAACTGTTGCTGTCGCTGATTAGCCTGGCCGTGGCCTCCGTGCCGGAAGGTTTACCGGCCATCATTTCCATCATCCTTTCTCTCGGTGTGCAAACGATGGCACGTAATCACGCCATTATCCGTAAGCTGCCAACGGTCGAAACACTCGGTTCTATGACAGTAATTTGCTCGGATAAAACCGGCACGCTGACCATGAATGAAATGACCGTGAAAGCCGTCATTCTGGCAGACCGCGCTTATCAGGTAGAAGGCGAAAGCTATCAGCCTAAAGGCCGGATTACTGACATGCAAAGCCGCAAGCAGATCGATGTTATCAATACACCTGTACTTAACACTTTCATCACCGCGGTAGATCTATGTAATGACAGCCAATTACTGCAGGACGATAAAGGCCACTGGGGCATAACCGGCGGCCCGACGTCCGGCGCACTGAAAGTGCTGGCGGCTAAATCAAACCTGAATACCGGTAAAGTCGAACCACTGGATAAAATTCCGTTCGATTCTAAACATAAATACATGTCCACCCTGCAACGTATCAATGGCAAAACCCGGTTGTTTGTGACCGGCGCACCGGATGTTCTGTTCTCCTTAGCCTCGCTTGAACTGACCGAAAACGGCGTGCAGCCTTTCCGCCGCGAATACTGGGAAGAAGAGATGGCGCGCTACGCCCGCCAGGGCCTGCGTATGGTTGCTGCGGCACTGAAAGATGAGCCGGAAATCGACGGCGACCTGAACCACAGTCATTTGCAACAGGGCCTGATTTTTGCCGGTATCGCCGGCATGATGGATCCGCCGCGCCCTGAAGCGATTGACGCGATTGCTCAGTGTCAGCAGGCCGGGATCCGCGTGAAGATGATCACCGGTGACCACCAGGAAACCGCGATGGCAATTGGCAAAATGCTGGGGATCGGCAACAGCGCAGACGCGATCACCGGTTACCAGCTCGAACATATGGACGATGCTGAACTGGCTGTGGCCGCCAGCCAGTACGATATTTTCGCCCGTACCAGCCCTGAGCATAAATTACGCCTGGTCAAGGCATTACAGGATAGCGGCGAAGTCGTCGGCATGACCGGCGACGGGGTCAACGATGCACCCGCGCTGAGACAGGCTGACGTCGGCATTGCCATGGGCATTAAAGGCACCGAAGTGACCAAAGAAGCCGCTGATATGGTACTGACCGATGATAACTTCGCGACCATCGCCAGCGCCGTCAGAGAAGGTCGTCGCGTTTACGACAACCTGAAGAAAACCATTCTGTTTATCCTGCCGACCAATCTCGCGCAGGGGCTGCTGATTATCCTGGCGATTCTGGCCGGTGCGGTCATTCCGCTGACGCCGGTTCAGATCTTATGGATGAACATGGCAACATCGACCACGCTGTCCTTCGGTCTGGCCTTTGAGCCAGGCGAGAAAGGCATGATGACCCGCCGCCCGCGCGCACCGGGTCAGCACGTACTCGATCTGCATGCTGTCTGGCGTATTGCCTTCGTGGGCATTCTGATTGCCTGCAGTGCGTTCGTGCTGGAAGCCTGGATGCAACCGCGCGGTTACAGCAGCGATTTGATCCGCACCGTACTGCTGCAGACACTGGTCACCGCGCAGTGGGTGTATATGTTTAACTGCCGCGTGATGGATCGTTTCCCGCTGACGCGTGAAGTGTTTGTTAATAAAGGCTTGTGGGTAGTTTCCGCTGTCCTGCTGCTCCTGCAACTGGCGCTGATTTATCTGCCGGTCATGAACCAGCTGTTCGGCACCGTACCGATGCCGCTGAAATTCTGGGGCATCACGCTGGTAGTTGGCGCGATGATCTTCGTGATTGTCGAAATCGAGAAATGGCTGGTTAACCGCTTCATTCGCCAGAAAGCTTGATGATTTATCCGGATGCCGGGTTACCTTTTGTAGCCCGGCGTTTTACGATAAAAAATGTCATCATTCTGAAACTTTAATATTTTCCGCGCTCAATTCGTCTCAAAGATCTCACAAAACGTCCCAATGCCCGTTTTGCTGATTTACATCAATCCTTTACCGCCTTATTACTCTCGCCAGGGTATCCCTTTTCACAGCAAACGAATATTGCCGGCAACCATCAATTTTTACGGCAGTTTTTACAGGAATGCCCCATCGCTGTAGGACCAGTTTTATAAAAAACGAGCTCTCTGGATGCTTTGCAGCCGAACAGAAGCCAACAAACAGGTAAACACAATGTCATCGATGATTGTAGACAGATGCTATTACACGCAGCTGGCATTGCATTCGTTATTGCAATTAAACGGACAACAGCAGAAAGACATTCTTTCGCTTAAGGATATCGACGAACTGCACGCGACATGCCATTCCCTGACGCCTGAAATCATCTTTGTGAATGAAGATTGCTTTACGTCTGATGCTCAGTCAGGCCACACCCTGCGGGATATGATAGACGCGCATCCCGGTACGCTGTTCTTTGTTTTCATTTCCAAAGAAAACCTGAATTATCAGAGCTATGTGCCGATCCGTAAAAACATCATTATTTTGTCCAAATCCATCCGGACAACCACCATTTATCAGCTGATTGCCCGTAACCTGCTGCTGTCACGCCCGGCAGAAGCGGAACAATTGTTGGATCTCACACCGGTCAGCCTGAGCCGGACTGAATCCAGTATTCTGAAAATGTGGATGTCAGGGCTGAACACAGAAAATATTTCCCAGCACCTGAATATCAAACAAAAAACGGTGGCGTCGCATAAAGGCAATATCAAGCGCAAAGTAAAAACGCAAAATAAACAGGCCATTTATCATGTTGTTAAACTCACCGATATTCTGACAACCGGGATGTTTGTCGGTCGCAACCGGCCACTGCGCCCGTCAGGCGAACCGGATGAATTCAACATTCCGTTTGGCTAATCTCTCCGCCACCTGCTACCCGCCGGCAACATTCTTGCCTTACTGTGAACCTGATGGTTGGGAACCCGGCTGAAACACGCTAAACTTCGCAGTCGGAACCCTTATCAGTCATGCCGCAGTCAGGCGGGGCTGACTTTAATTTGCCGCAGCGCCTGCCCTTCGCAGACAGCGCGCGGCCCGCAGAGAAAGAGGCTCAAAACAACGTGGCTCAATACGTATATTCCATGCATCGCCTCGGCAAAGTTGTTCCGCCGAAGCGTCATATTCTTAAGAACATCTCCCTGAGTTTCTTCCCTGGCGCTAAAATCGGTGTTCTGGGTCTGAACGGTTCGGGTAAATCCACCCTGCTGCGCATCATGGCCGGTATCGATACCGACATCGAAGGTGAAGCACGTCCGCAGCCTGATCTGAAAATCGGTTACCTGCCGCAGGAACCTCAGCTGAACATGGAACACACCGTGCGTGAGTCCGTGGAAGAAGCTGTTTCTGAAGTCGTTGGCGCGTTAAAACGTCTCGATGAAGTGTATGCACTGTACGCTGAGCCGGAAGCGGATTTCGATAAACTGGCGGCTGAACAGGGTAAGCTGGAAGAGATCATCCAGGCACACGATGGCCACAACCTCAACAGCCAGCTGGAACGTGCTGCTGATGCGCTGCGTCTGCCAGACTGGGATGCGAAAGTGGCTAACCTGTCCGGTGGTGAGCGCCGCCGTGTGGCACTTTGCCGCCTGCTGCTCGAAAAACCAGACATGCTGCTGCTCGACGAACCGACCAACCACCTGGATGCGGAATCCGTGGCATGGCTGGAACGCTTCCTGCACGACTTCGAAGGTACCGTAGTGGCAATTACCCACGACCGTTACTTCCTTGATAATGTGGCTGGCTGGATCCTCGAACTTGACCGCGGTGAAGGTATTCCGTGGGAAGGCAACTATTCCACCTGGCTGGAACAAAAAGACGAACGTCTGGCGCAGGAAGCCTCTTCCGAAGCCGCACGCCGTAAATCTATCGAGAAGGAACTGGAGTGGGTTCGTCAGGGCGCGAAAGGCCGTCAGTCTAAAGGCAAGGCCCGTCTGGCACGCTTTGAGGAGCTGAACAGCACCGAATACCAGAAACGTAACGAAACCAACGAACTGTTCATTCCACCGGGTCCCCGCCTGGGCGACAAAGTTGTCGAAGTGAAAAACCTGAGCAAGTCTTACGGTGATCGCGTTCTGATCGACGACCTGTCCTTCTCCGTACCGAAAGGCGCGATCGTCGGGATTATCGGCCCGAACGGCGCCGGTAAATCAACGCTGTTCCGTATGATGTCAGGTCAGGAAGACGCTAACAGCGGCACCATCGAGCTGGGCGATACCGTGAAACTGGCGTCTGTGGATCAGTTCCGTGATTCAATGGATAACAGCAAAACCGTCTGGGAAGAAGTCTCCGGTGGTCAGGACATCATGCGCATCGGCACCACTGAAATGCCAAGCCGCGCCTACGTGGGCCGCTTTAACTTCAAAGGGGTTGATCAGGGCAAACGTGTTGGCGAACTGTCCGGTGGTGAACGTGGCCGTTTGCATCTGGCAAAACTGCTGCAGGTTGGCGGTAACATGTTGCTGCTCGATGAACCGACCAATGACCTCGACATCGAAACCCTGCGTGCACTGGAAAACGCCTTGCTGGAATTCCCGGGCTGCGCGATGGTCATTTCCCATGACCGCTGGTTCCTCGACCGTATCGCGACGCACATCCTCGATTATCAGGATGAAGGCAAAGTCGAGTTCTTCGAAGGTAACTTCACCGAATACGAAGAATACAAAAAACGGACTTTAGGTGCCGATGCGTTGGAACCAAAGCGCATTAAGTACAAAAAGATGATCAAATAATCATCTTCAGCCGAATATCAGGCCCGGAAACGGGCCTTTTTTATGGCGGCAATTCACTCAAATCTATCCCGTCAGCGCCTCGCTGTAGCTTTCTGAAAACCTATATTCTTCCAGCATAAACTCAATAAAACAGACCAGTGCCGGCGAATTCAGCTTTCGTCCCGGATAAACCAGATACAAATCATTCCCTTCTGCTTCCCATTCCGGCAACACGCGCACCAGCGTGCCTTTCGCGACTTCGTCATGGCATAAAAATGCAGGCAGCAATGTGATGCCTGCACCTGCCAGCGCGCACTCCCGCGCATACAGCAGATTGTCGGTGGTATGCGCCGAAGGCAGCAACCAGCGGTGCCAGGTATCGCCGCGATGCAGTACCCACTCAGACCATGCCCGGTGTGCGATGCAGTGATGCGACGCCAGTTGCTGCGGCGAATCCAGGGATGGCTGCTGTGCCAGATACGCTGGCGACGCCAGCAGGTAACGCGGGCTGTGCCCCAGTTCGCGGCCGATCAGCGAGGAATCCTGCGGTTTACCCGTACGCAAGGCGATATCAAACCCTTCCTGCACCAGATCGACCATCGCATCGGACACCGACACCTCCAGCGAAACATCCGGATAACGTTTCTGAAACTCGACGTTCATGCGCGCCAGTAACGTCGCCCCGAGCCCTGCCGGACTGGTGATCCGCAACCGCCCGCTCGGATTATCGCGTAACCGGCGGATGGCCAGCTCCGCCCTTTCGCTGGCCTGCATCATTTCCTGACAGTGGATCAGGTAACGTTCACCGGCAAACGTCAGATTCAGCTGGCGTGTGGTACGGTTAAGCAGGCGCAGTCCGACGGATTTCTCGAGCTGGCTGATACGCTGACTGACGCTGGATTTGGGCAAACCGGCCCGGCCGGCGGCCTGAGTAAAACTGCCACATTCGGCCACCAGCGCAAACAGCGCCATATCCTGTAACTGCTTAAACATGATTGTTCACCTAAGACGAACACTTTGTTAGTTATTGTCCATCTTATCAGCTTCACGGATGCGGGCTAGACTTTGCGTATACCTAACGGAGAGAGAAAACATGACAATTAACGCTATTGCAGTGAACCCGAAAGATCCGGCCCATTTCATCGCCGTCGAATTACCGCAACCCGTCGCGAAAGATTATGACTTGCTGGTGGAAGTGAAAGCCGTGTCGGTCAATCCGGTCGATACTAAAGTACACAAAGGCGTGCAGAAAAGCGGTCTGGATGCACCGAAAGTGCTGGGCTGGGATGCCAGCGGCATTGTTAAATCCGTGGGCAGCGCGGTGAAAAATTTCAAACCCGGCGATGAAGTCTGGTACGCCGGAGATATCACCCGTTCCGGAAGTAACGCGGCTGAACATCTCATCGACTCACGCATTGTGTCCCTCAAACCGCAAAGCCTGAACTGGGCTGAAGCCGCCGCCATGCCGCTGACCACACTGACCGCCTGGGAGGCGTTGTTCGAGCATCTGAAAATTCAGGACGCATCTGCGGATAAAACGCTGCTGATCATCGGCGGAGCCGGTGGCGTAGGTTCGCTTGCGATCCCGTTCGCGTCACTGCGCAGCAACGTGAAAGTCATTGCCACCGCTTCGCGCCCGGAATCAGCAAAATGGTGTCTGGATCGCGGTGCCGATCTGACCGTAAATTACAAAGATCTGAAAGGTGAACTGGCGAAACACGACATCAGGCAGGTAGATTTTATTCTGTGTCTGAACGATACCGACGGCCATTGGGAGACAATCGCTGATCTGATCGCGCCAATGGGTCATATCTGTACCATCGTTGAAAACGAACATCCGCTGGATATGAATAAACTGAAGCTGAAAAGTGCCGCCCTGCACTGGGAGCTGATGTACACCCGCAGTATGTTTACCACGCCGGATATTGCCGAACAGGGCGAAATTCTCAAACGCGTCGCCGCGCTGGTTGACGAAGGGAAAGTCCGGACCACCCTGAGCGACACCCTGCATGGCCTGACCGTGGAAAGCATCGAAGCCGCGCATGCCAAAGTACTCGACGGCCATATGCAGGGTAAAGTGGTCGTCGCTTTCTAAGTCCGCTGTGGCCTTATATGCAAAGCCCCGCATTTTCATGACGGGGCTTTTTCATTCATGTGTTTTCGTTCACATGTGAACGCTATGTATGCCCGCAGCTCTGCTTGCTGATTTTTGATCAGCGTACAGGGGGTTCATTTAACCGGCTGGTGTCCGCCGCCAGCATGTTCTGCACCAGTTCCACACATTCGAGAAAACGCTGATCATAATCTGATGATTCCACGTGAACATATTCCACCTGGTTCTGCCTGAGCATTTCAATTAACAGATTTTGAAAAGACATCCGGTCAGACGTACTGCCCAGACTACGCAGGCCATCCGCAACCCACGGTGTATTGTTTTCCAGCAAAATAACCAGATCAAACCGGTATTCATCCATCAGCGCCTGCACAAACGGATGCTCACGCCCTTCATATTTTTTACAGAAGGCTTGGGTGGTCAGGAAGTCGGTATCAATAAACGCCACTTTATTGGCATATTTTACTGCAAAATCAATGTACTGCGCCTGCCCGAGTGCAATTTTGTCATAATCGGAATATTGCAGCGCCATTTCATCGCCACCGAGGTGCGAGAACACATAATCGCGGCCATATTCCCACGCGCTGGTCGTGTTGAAGATATTGGCTAATTTATTCACCAGCGTCGATTTCCCGCTGGATTCGCCGCCCAGAATCGCCACCGTGCGTACGAAAAACGGTTTAACTTCAGTCGGAATATAATCCCAGTAACGGAACGGATCCTGACGGATCTGACGGCCACTGATATTCATAAACGAACGTTTCGGGTCGATCAGCACCGTTTCAATGCCGAGATGTTCCCGGTACTGTGGCGCATCAGCTTCTTCGCTGGAATAAATAGTATTCGGTTCAATGCCTTTCTGATCCATAAACTCTTTAATGCCACGCCCCCAGACATCCCAGCCGTGCGGATACGGCTCCATCCCCTCTTCGTTAAAGGCATGAATGCGGATGTTTTTCTGATACTTGAAGGTCTGCAATAACCAGCGCAGGCGGTCGCTGACCGTGGGTTGCTGAGACATTGAGCTGTTCTCAAACAGCTCGCGGTCGCGTGGTTCGTCATAACCCATGATGATATGCAGCTCATCGACCTGACTACAGGCGCGCTGGATCAGATAAATGTGGCCGGTGTGCAGCGGATAAAACTTACCGAACACCACGCCAATATTTTTCTCACGACGGGGAAACTCAAGATCCAGGAAACGGTGCAATGCCTCCAGTTTTTGGGCGCTGGGGCTTTTTATCTTTGCATTCAACAACTGGCTGAGATAACCCTTGGTCATCCCGCTGGCTTCGGCCACCTGTTGCAGCGTGCGTCCCTGTTGTTTTATCGCGGTTTTTAGATAGTCGAACTGTGACATGCCTTGTCCTCAGGTTTTCTGTACTAAACAAAAAATAGCACAAAGGCCCTCAGCAGCGACAGCGGTTAACCGTTACAAATCATCGAGGATCGCCAGCGCATCAGCCAGTTTTTTGACGCCAAATACCTGCATACCGGCGGGCACTTTTTTCGGCACGTTAGCGTACGGCACAATGGCGCGTTTAAAACCGTGTTTCGCCGCTTCAGTTATACGCTCCTGACCGCTTGGCACCGGACGGATTTCCCCCGCCAGCCCGACCTCACCGAACACCACCAAATCCTGCGGCAGCGGACGGTCACGCAGGCTCGATACCAGCGACAGCAACAGCGCCAGGTCGGCACTGGTTTCGGTGACTTTCACGCCACCGACCACGTTAACAAAGACATCCTGATCCGCCATCTGTAAGCCGCCATGACGGTGCAGCACCGCGAGTAATATGGCCAGACGGTTCTGCTCAAGACCGACCGCCACACGACGGGGATTGCCCATCATCGAATGATCGACCAGCGCCTGAACCTCAACCAACAGCGGACGCGTTCCTTCCCATAGCACCATGACGGAGCTGCCGGAGGTAATTTCATCTCCCCGGCTGAGGAAAATTGCCGACGGGTTGCTGACTTCACGCAGCCCCTGTTCGGTCATAGCAAATACGCCCAGTTCGTTCACCGCGCCAAAGCGGTTTTTGTGGCTGCGCAATGTACGGAAACGCGAATCGGCATCACCGTCGAGCAGTACGGAACAGTCAATACAGTGCTCCAGTACTTTGGGCCCCGCCAGTGAACCGTCTTTAGTGACATGACCGACCATGACAATCGCCACGCCGCGCGTTTTAGCGAAACGGGTAAGATACGCCGCCGTTTCACGCACCTGGGCGACCGTACCCGGCGACGACTGAATATCGGCCATATGCATCACCTGAATGGAGTCGATCACCATCAGCTTCGGCTGTTCCGCATCTGCAATCTCACAAATCTGTTCGATGCTGGTTTCCGACAGCATATTCATGTTAGCCGTTGGTAAACCCAGACGATGCGCGCGCATCGCAACCTGTTGCAATGATTCTTCACCCGTAACGTAAAGGGTTTTCATGTTTTCACTGAGATGACACAGAATTTGCAGCAACAGCGTACTTTTACCGGCACCGGGGTTACCGCCAATGAGAATGGCACTGCCCGGTACCACGCCGCCACCTAATACCCGGTCAAACTCTTTAAAACCGGTACTGAAACGCGGAAGTTCATCGAGGCTGATATCCGACAGTTTCTGCACGCGGCTGACCCCGGCATCCCCGGCATAACCGGTCAGACGTTCGTTACGCGCCACCGTAGGGGAAGCGGCCAAACGGATTTCAGTAATGCTGTTCCAGGCCTGACAGGCACTGCACTGCCCTTGCCAGCGCGGATAATCTGCGCCACATTCATTACACACAAATGCACGTTTTGCTGCTTTTGCCACAACTTACCTCTTCAAAATAATAGTGAATACCCTAAATAATTCGAGTTGCATCAAGGCGGCCAGAGCACTCATCCCGATGAGCTGACATACGTCAGTGATTCGGGTGAGTGATTGCAGCTAACGCAGATGCGGCTTGACGTATGACGGGTATTTAAGACTGGCTACCGCTGAGAATACACAACACGCCAAGCAGATCGGCATGTCGGATGCAGACTGAAGCCTGTTCATAAACTTTCGGTTTGGCGTGATAAGCAATACCCATGCCCGCAACCGCCATCATTTTCAGGTCATTCGCCCCATCACCGATAGCCACGGTTTGCGCGTGGGGAATACCCAGTTTTTCTGCCAGTTTCAGCAGAGTATCGGCTTTATATTGCGCGTCAACGATCGGCCCGATCACACGGCCTGTCAGTTTGCCGTCACGGATTTCCAGTTCGTTCGCGGCCACGTCGATCAGATTCAGCTGGTCGCGCAGGTATTCGGCATAATATGTAAAGCCGCCTGAGGCAATCGCCACGTGCCAGCCCGCTTCCTGTAAACGCTGAACCATCACCGTCAGACCCGGCATCAGCGGCAGGGTTTCACGCACCTGCTGTAGAATACTGGCATCCGCATCTTTCAATGTCGCCACGCGCTGACGCAGACTGGCGGAGAAATCCAGCTCGCCGCGCATCGCGCGTTCGGTGACTTCCGCGACCTGCTCACCGACGCCTGCCAGTTTGGCAATTTCATCGATGCATTCAATTTCAATCGCGGTAGAATCCATGTCCATGACCAGCAGGCCTGGCACACGCAGATACGGCACTTTCCCCAGCTGAGCGACATCAAATTCAAAAGATTCGGCGAGAAACTGTGCGTCGGCAGTGAGTGAGCCTGCGAGGCGCACAACCTGATAACCTTCCACTGACCATGCGCTGACAATCACCAGAGCGCGGCCTAACCGGCGCTGGAACAGCGTAATGCTGGTTTTATCAAGTTTTCTACCATACAGAAGCCATCCGGTATGTCCCGCCCGGTAATCCAGCGGCATGACTTCATCACCGCTCAATGAAAGGGGAAGTCCCGGCCATTGGTGGATCTCCGCAGGAAGATCGCAATAGGTCAGACTGTTTGGCATGATGGCTCCTGTAGGGCGTTATGGTATTAGGAAAACAAATATCACTATTTACCCAAAATCATTCGAGTTGCATCAAGGCGGCAACGGAATGAATCTCCGGGAACTGACACAGGTCAGTGACCGGAGTGAATGAAGGCAGCCAACGCAGAGGCAGCTTGAAGGATGCAGGGTAAAATGAGGCATCAAGCTACCTTATCGTGGCGTCTTCTGGCAACATAAAGTCATCGAAATACGCAAGGAAACAGAATGGCCAAGGCCAAACTTAAATTTCGCCTGCACCGCGCAGCTATCGTATTGATAAGTCTCGCATTACTTGTCATTCTGATGCAGGGCGCATCTTATTTCAGTCTGGGACATCAACTGGCACGTTCGACGCAGGTGGAACAGCTTGCGCAAACGCTCGCCCGACAGGTGGCGTTTTCGCTCGCCCCCCTGATGGACAGCGATAATGATGGCGCTGATATCGCACAAATTTCCACTATTTTGAGTCAGCTTACCGAGAGCAGTCGCATTCTTGACGCCAGCGTTTATGAGTCTGACGGTTCCCTGGTGGCGCATGCCGGTGAACAGGTGCCGGTTCGCGACCGTTTGTCGCTCGATGGCAAACGTGCGGGTAGCTACTTCAATCATCAGATTGTGGTACCGATAGAAGATAAAAACGGGCCGGGCGGATTTTTACGCATCACACTCGACACGCATGTGCTGGCAACCGAGTCCAAGCAGGTGGATAACACCACTAACCTGTTGCGCCTGATGATGCTCGCCGCGCTGGGTGTCGGTATTATTCTGGCCCGCACATTGTTGCAGGGCCGCCGTTCACGCTGGCAGCAATCACCGTTCCTGCTGACCGCCAGTAAGCCGGTAAAAGAAGATGATGAACAGGAAGACGAACCGGATGAGTTCGGCCCGCCACCGGTGCTCAATATTCCTGAGCCGGAATCCGATGTGGTGCCCGCTAAACCTGCCACCGAAGCGCAGACCAAAGAAGCCGCACAGGCTGCTTATCGCAGCCTGAAACGCAGCCGGCCGAAGTGATTCAGGCCAGCCGCCTTGAGAGCGTTGACGGGGTGATGTGGAGTTGCTCCGTGAAGTTGCGCCGTGATCTCTTTTGCCGTCAGACTACCCTGACGCAGTAAATCTACAAGTTCAGACATGAGCGGCTCAGTGATGAACAGGAAAACGCATAGCAAAACGGGCACCATTTGGTGCCCGTTTTCGTCTCTGCTATATCAGCAGAATTTATTCTTTGTCGCCCAGCAGAACAGATTCCAGCGCGATTTCGATCATGTCGTTGAAGGTGGTCTGACGTTCAGCGGCAGTGGTTTGTTCGTGCGTACGGATATGGTCGGAGACAGTACAGATAGTCAGTGCTTTTGCACCAAATTCTGCCGCCACACCGTAGATCCCGGCCGCTTCCATTTCCACACCCAAAATGCCGTACTTTTCCATTACATCGAACATTTGCGGGTCCGGTGTATAGAACAGGTCGGCGGAGAAGATGTTACCGACGCGGGCATTGATGCCTTTAGCTTTCGCAGCGTCAGCGGCGTTACGCACCATGTCGTAGTCCGCGATAGCCGCGTAGTCATGGTCTTTGAAACGCATACGGTTCACTTTGGAATCGGTGCAGGCACCCATGCCGATCACAATGTCACGCAGTTTGATGTCGGCACGAACAGCACCACACGAACCCACGCGGATGATTTTTTTTACGCCGAATTCAGTGATCAGTTCTTTGGCATAAATGGAGCAGGAAGGAATGCCCATGCCATGGCCCATCACTGAGATTTTGCGGCCTTTATACGTGCCGGTGAACCCCAACATGCCACGCACGTCGTTCACCTGCTTAACATCCTGAAGGAAGGTTTCCGCGATGTGCCTGGCGCGCAGCGGGTCGCCCGGCATCAGCACGACGTCAGCAAAGTCGCCCATTTCAGCATTAATGTGTGGAGTTGCCATCTTCTTATTCCTTAATCAGCGAGGTGTCATATTCATCATAAAAAACGCGGCCAGTATAAAGAACTGGCCGTGTATACAAAGCGTTATAGCATCGACTTACCGTAATCCATCGGCGACAGATCGAAATATTTGGCGACTGTCTGGCCGATATCCGCGAAAGTTTCACGATGGCCTAATGAACCCGGTTTTACTTTCGGGCCATAGATTAAGACCGGAATGTGCTCACGGGTGTGATCGGTACCGCGCCAGGTCGGGTCACAACCGTGATCAGCCGTGAAAATGATGATGTCATCTTCTTTCACCAGCTCCAGCAGTTCAGGCATGCGGCGGTCGAACAACTCCAGCGCGGCAGCATAACCCGGCACATCACGGCGATGGCCGTAAGAGGAGTCGAAATCAACAAAGTTGGTGAAGACGATGGTTTTGTCCCCGGCTTGTTTCATCTCTTCGATGGTGGCGTCAAACAGCGCGTCCAGACCGGTGGCCTTCACCTTTTTAGTGATACCAACCTGTGCATAAATATCTGCAATTTTACCCACAGACACCACATGACCCTTTTTCTCATCGACCAGCTTTTTCAGGATGGTCGGAGCCGGTGGCTCAACCGCTAAGTCATGACGATTACCGGTACGCTCGAAGTTACCGGCTTTATCGCCGATGAACGGACGGGCAATCACGCGACCGATGTTGTAGCCGCCTTCGGTCAGCTCTTCACGGGCGATTTCGCACAGTTCGTACAGGCGATCCAGCCCGAAGGTTTCTTCGTGGCAGGCAATCTGGAAGACGGAGTCAGCAGAGGTGTAGAAAATCGGCTTGCCGGTTTTCATGTGTTCTTCGCCCAACTCATCCAGCACAACGGTACCGGAAGAGTGGCAGTTACCGAGATAGCCCGGCAGATTAGCGCGCTCTACCAGTTTATCGAGCAGTTCCTGCGGGAAACTGTTGGTGGTATCGCTGAAATAGCCCCAGTCAAACAAAACAGGCACGCCGGCGATTTCCCAGTGGCCTGACGGGGTATCTTTACCGGAAGACAACTCGCTGGCGTAAGCATAGGCGCCGGTAATTTCAGCATTTCCGTCCATGCCGTCAGGGATTTTACCGGTAGATTCTTCAGCGGCTTTCGCCAACCCCAGGCGGGTCAGGTTAGGCAGATTCAGCGGGCCCTGACGGCCTTTGTCCGCATCGCCACGCGCACAGGCAGCCGCGATGTGGCCCAATGTGTCAGAACCGGTATCACCAAAGCGCCCGGCATCTTCACTGGCACCGATACCGAATGAGTCTAACACCATGATAAATGTACGTTTCATTTTGCTCTCCTGCGAATGGTTACGCATTGGGTCACGCGGAACTGCCGCGCACCTGATCAATCTTAAATGGGGGCGATGTGGCCTGAAATCAAGCGTTACTGCCGATCCGACGGTAAATCACCGGCGTGCTTTCCGGCGCGTTGTCGCTCAGGACAATCGCCGCACGCACTTCCTGCGCCGCCTGCTGCCAGGCCGCTTCACTGTTGGCGTGGATCATCGCCAGTGGCTGACGGGTATCCACCTGCTGGCCCAGTTGTGCCATATGGGTCAGACCGACGCTGTAGTCGATGGCATCGCTGGCGCGGCGACGTCCGCCCCCCAGTGACACGACGGTCATGCCCAGCGCACGGGTGTCTATCGCACTGACAATCCCGTTGCCTTCGGCGTAAACCGGTTTGCTCAGCGTGGCCTGTTGCAGATAACGATCGTAATTCTCGATGAAATCAGCCGGGCCTTTCTGGGCAGCAATCATGCGGCCAAAGACTTCGGCGGCTTTGCCGTTATCCAGCACAGCCTGCAACTGGCGGCGGGCGTCGGCGTCATCTTTTGCCAGACCGCCGGACAGCAGCATTTCAACACACAGCGCCATGGTGACTTCCAGCAGGCGCGGATTACGGTATTCACCTGTCAGGAAGCGCACGGCTTCACGCACTTCAACCGCATTACCGGCGCTGGATGCCAGCACCTGATTCATATCAGTCAGCAACGCGGTGGTTTTACAACCCGCACCATTCGCCACATCGACAATCGCCTGCGCCAGATCTTCTGACAGCGAATAAGTCGGCATGAACGCGCCGGAACCCACCTTGACGTCCATCACCAACGCATCCAGGCCTTCAGCCAGTTTTTTGGCGAGGATCGAAGCCGTGATCAGCGGTATGGAATCGACGGTTGCGGTGATATCGCGGGTTGCATAGAAACGCTTATCTGCCGGTGCCAGCGAGCTGGTCTGGCCGATGATTGCCACGCCGACATCCTGAATGATGCTGCGAAAACGGCTGTCATCCGGGAAAATATCGAAGCCCGGAATCGCTTCGAGTTTATCGAGCGTACCGCCGGTATGACCGAGACCACGGCCGGAAATCATCGGGACATAACCGCCGCATGCCGCTACCATCGGGCCCAGCATCAGCGAGGTCACGTCACCCACGCCGCCGGTCGAATGCTTATCCACGACCGGACCGTTCAGGCTGAGGCTTTTCCAGTTGAGCACGGTGCCTGAATCACGCATCGCCATGGTCAGCGAAACACGTTCTTTCATAGACATGTCATTGAAGTAGATAGTCATTGCCAGCGCGGCAATCTGGCCTTCTGAAACCTGGCTGTCGCGAATACCATTAATGAAGAAACGAATTTCCTCGTCGCTTAAAGGCTGACCGTCACGTTTTTTACGAATAATTTCTTGTGCGAGAAACAAGGTATCCCCCTGCCTGAGCTGAACGCTAAATGTGGATGCGAATACCGGACGCTGTAAAACAGCGCCACGGCATCGGCATAACAACAATGATTAGTAGCTGCTGGTGGCTTTCTGACCCGCGTGACCCAGCGTGGTGAGCAGACTGGCCAGCAGACTGGATGCGCCGAAACGGAAGTGACGTGCGTCAGCCCATTCGCGGCCCAGCAGGCGGTCAGCCAGCGCCAGATATTGCGCAGCGTCTTCAGCGGTTTTCACGCCACCAGCCGGTTTGAAACCGACAGTTTCGCCCACGCCCATCTCAGCAATGACGCTCATCATCAGCTCAGCGCTGTGCAGCGTGGCATTTTCAGGCACTTTCCCTGTGGAGGTTTTGATGAAATCAGCCCCGGCTTTGATCGCAATTTCAGACGCTTTGCGGATCAGGGCATCTTGCCTGAGTTCACCGGTTTCGATGATCACTTTCAGCAGGACGTTGGCGGCAGCACAGGCTTCTTTGCATTGTCTGACCATCTCAAAACCAATCTGCTCGTTACCGGCAATCAACGCACGGTACGGGAATACCACGTCAACTTCATCGGCACCGTAAGCAATTGCCGCACGGGTTTCTGCCAGCGCGATCTCAAGATCATCATTACCGTGCGGGAAGTTGGTCACGGTTGCAATGCGGATGTCCGGCGTACCTTGCTCACGCAGAGTTTTGCGGGCAACAGGAATAAAACGAGGATAAATGCAGACGGCAGCAGTATTTCCTGCCGGGCTCTTCGCCTGATGACAAAGTGCGATCACTTTCGCATCCGTGTCGTCTTCGTTCAGGGTGGTTAAATCCATCAGGTTCAGCGCACGTTGCGCTGCGGCGGTTAAATCGGTCATATAACTCTCCAACAATTTTCAATTCCAGCGACCGGCCAGAACTGAGCATACAGTCATGAATTATTTCCCGCGTTTACCCTCGGGAAAAAAATTCTGCACGGTTGGCGAGCGGACTTGGTTCCTTGAAGATAGCGTGCGTAAGCGGCGTGTAGTGGCTTACGTGGCAACTGAGATCCTTCTCACCGCGCTTGGATTGGCTGACGCCAATACGTTGTGACTATTTGAACACGTCACATCAGGTTCCTGTGTGCAGTATTTCACACAAAATGAAAACCGTTTGCAACGTTGCTTGATGAAATGAGATATAAATCACATTTCATAGCCTTTATGCTCAGTATTCGACCCTTATAAGAGTGTATACCCGAATCATGACAAACGGAGTTCGGGGGATTACACCGCAATCACCCGGCGGCAATCACGCAGGTAATGTTATAATAATAACATTTTAAAGAGAAATTAAATCGTGACTCGCCAGAAAACCTTTTTATGCAGGCTCATCTACGTCAATGTGAATGTTATTTAAATCACAATCTAGTCTTTCTCAGGGTTCACAGCGAAGGGAGATTAAAGATGCGTCGGGTATTATCGAGCAATGCGCCGGCAATCTGTTCGGGCGTTTCACTGCGCAGGCTGCACAAAATGTCGAATACATTAGCCGCACGCTCAGGGCGGTTAGGCTGCCCCTGAAAACCCTGCAACGGCATATCGGGCGCATCGGTTTCGAGCAGCAAAGAGGAAAGGGGTAATCCGGCCATCACATGCCGGGTTTTCTGCGCACGCTCATAGCTGATGGTGCCGCCGACGCCTATCGCAAAACCCAGTTTAATAAACGCCTGTGCCTGAGAAAGACTGCCTGCAAATCCATGTACCACCCCGGTCGCCGGCAGTTTTGCCTGACGCAGCATCGCTGCCAGCTGATCGTGGCTGCGCCGGGAATGCAGGATCACCGGCAGCGTCTCACGTTTTGCCAGAGCAAACTGCGCTTTCAGCAACCGTTGTTGTTGCTCAAATCTCGGTTCTTCCATGTATAAATCCAGGCCAACTTCCCCGACGGCCACCAGATGAGGATCCCGGCGACTGAGCAGCGAATCCAGTAATTCCACGCAACTGTCCTGGTGTTGTGCAACATAAAGGGGATGTAACCCCAGCGCGGCATGCAACGGCGGAAATTTTTTTGCCAGCGAGAGAATGCCGTTAAAACGATCAGACGTGACAGCGGGAACAATAATCTGCCGCACACCAGCCTGTCCGGCGAGGCGCAAACTTTCGGTTTCCGCCCCTGTAAACGGTGGAAAATCGAAATGGCAGTGCGTATCGATGAAGGTGTAACTCACAACTTTTCGCCCTCACTGGATGGATAATTTTCTGATGGCGCGGAGCTTTCCGGTTGTAGCCTGTCTGATGCGGCGCGTTGCGGTGAAGACACACTGACTACGCTGTCTTTAAACGCAGCCGGACGCACTATCCCTCCGTCGGCGACCATGTCCGTCAGCACGGCGGGATCGAGAATGATTTGCTCCGCCGTGCTGGCAGATGCCGCCAACGGGATCACATTTTCTGGCTCGTCCTGCGGCACCACGATCCGTTGCGGACGGCGTGTCACGCGCGGTTCGATCAGCGTATAAGGACGCTCGTTTTCACGCGGTAACAGCCAGTGTGCTGCGGCAGACAAAAAATACCGTCCGCAGCGGCGGCCGAGATGGTAATCCTGATTTAGCGCAGGCAGACGGCTACCGAGCGCATGGCTGGCCAGCGGTTTGGGTGGGAAGATTTCAAAAATACGCACATCATCCGGCGGATTCTCAATGAACTGCTGGATACGGTGATAGCTCTCTTCATGATGCTGCATCATGCGCACCAGCTGTTGCAGACTGCTTTCGCTCAGCCATTGTTCCATACGTTTCATCCACTGCGGCGTATAGAACATCGCAGAGGGAACGGTACGGATCACTACAATGGTATCCGCGCCACGGCGATAAGCTTCCTCAACAGGGATCGCATCGCTGATGCCGCCGTCCTGATAGCTGATACCTTCCAGATCCACCCCCAGGCGGTAAAAACCCGGAATAGCGCTGGAGGCTTTGATCACCGGCAGCCAGTTTTCCCGCGTCGGTGAAAAATAATTAGCCGTGTAGTCATCACTGCGACAGGCACACATCAGGAACTCACGGCCATCAATGAGCAACTTTTCTGCGCTTTCCATCGCCAGTGGCATGTTTTTAGCCGTTTCTTCAACCAGCCAGTCGAGATCGATAAGATGTCCGCCCCGCACAAATCGCAGCGGGTTAAAAAACTCAGGACTGGTGGTATAACGGGTAATCACCCTTCTGGCATAGCCGGGCTGCCCGCAGACAAAGGCAGAGAGATTTTGCGCACCCGCAGAGGTACCCAGATATAAATCAAAGGGGTTGAAACGCGCGCGCTGAAACTCATCCAGCACACCTGCCGTAAAAATGCCTCTCTGTCCGCCGCCTTCGCACACCAGGGCAATCTTCCCCGGCGTATAGGGTTTGTACGCCAGCGCTTCTATATTCCCCAGCGTGACAGGTATTCTGTATCCCAACGCATCGTCCTCACGCAAATGGCTCCACCCGGTTAGCCTTCATTTCTGAGCATACCTCGTCTTCCTGCTTTGGGTGAATTTCTTGCCAAAATCGGGCGACAAAATCGTTACGTCCTGTTAACGGCCAGGATACCTGCATAAAAAAATCGCCCCCTTCACTGAAGGGGGCGATGTGATTAACTAACGCTTTTTGGCATCACTGAAGTGATGTGGTCAGAGTCGCTTACGACCCGTAAACAGGCTGACCAGGAACAGAATGATACCGACTACGAAGACGATTTTTGCAGCCCAGGCAGCTGTACCCGCCAAACCACCGAAACCAAGAGCCGCCGCGATCAACGCGATGATTAGAAAAATAATGCCCCAACGAAACATAAGCTTCTCCTTTACCCTATTTTCACTTTGCCATTTTAAAAGGTTGTGCCCCGCCTCGGGCCGGACTCACTGTGAAATATTGCCTTCTGACGCTTTATCAACCGGCTACAGCCAGTAACAAAAAAACGAATTACTTAATAAAGGTAGTCGAAAAATGAAAGTGTTAGCGTTTCCGACACGATATTTTTCCCAACTGCAGGCAATTCCGTTCATCCCGAATATTCAGCAGGCACATAAATAAATATAGTTATGCGTTATTCCGAAAATAAAGCGCCCTGCCCTGAGGAGGGCGCTATAGACAACAGCTACAGCAGATGATCGTTACGGTGCGACTTTCAGATCATTTTTGACGCTTTTCACGCCATCAACGGTTTTGGCGACGCTTTCAGCACGGTCAGACTGTGCCTGATCTTTCACGTTACCGGAAAGCTGTACCACGCCGTCGGTAGTTTCAACTTTCACGTTACGTGATGGGACGATGTCATCAGCCAGCAATTTAGCTTTTACAGAGGCCGTGGTCGCGCTGTCACCGGCATAGCCTTTAACGCTTTGATCTTTGCTGTCTTTGGTATGCAGTTTGTCGCTGACGGATTTAACACCTTCAACTTTAGTGGCTACTGCCACAGCCTGCTCAGCTTCAGCCTGTGAACCCACAAAACCGCTCAGCGTGACAACGCCGGAATTGGTCGTGACGGAGATATCGTTGCTTTTAATCGCTTTATCATCTACCAGAGCACTTTTCACTTTTGCTGTGATGGCACTGTCGCCCATGTAGTTATCAACTTTCTTCATGGAACTATCGATTTTTGCACCTGCGCTATCTGTAGTCGTCGTTGCAGCCAAAGCGCTACCGCTCATCAGTGCGGTACCCAGAACTACAGCCATCATGGAATAGGCAAATTTAGAATTTTTCATCGATTTCTTCCTTTCGGTTTATGAGCCTTGATTGCGGCTCTACACGTCACATTCTTGGTGACGCCTTCTAACAAATTGTATTGCTGCTGTTTTTACTTTCCTTGTAGCAGAGTACATCGTTTTATTCTGGCTTATGATCACCATACGACATAACACTCTGCAACGTAACTTCAAAGTAGTGCTTTAAGCCACCCGTCCTGAACACACATTTAATATAGTCAAGAATGATCAGATTAGTAGGGAGATCGTCGAATATGGCCTCTAATGCAGACAAGTCTTAGTGCCGGGGGCGGTTTGCGCCCATTTTTCAGCCAGGGCGGTGATTAAATAATCAGGGAGGGTAAGAGGATAAACTGTTCCGGGCAGGCGAAAGGCGAAAAAAAAGACGGCCAATTTGCCGTCTTTCTGTTTCAGAACCTGATAAGAGAAGAATTAATGTTCGCGGGTTTTGCGGAATTTAACTTCCGGATAACGCTCAGACGCCAGATTCAGGTTCACCATTGTTGGTGCGATGTACGCTAAATTATCACCACCATCGAGCGCCAGATTGGTTTCATTTTTGCGTTTAAATTCTTCGAATTTCTTCACGTCACTGCATTCAACCCAACGGGCAGTCGAGACGTTCACAGATTCATAAATCGCTTCCACGTTGTATTCGCTTTTCAGACGCGCCACCACCACTTCAAACTGCAACACCCCGACCGCACCGACGATTAAATCGTTGTTGGCAATCGGACGGAAGACCTGTACCGCGCCTTCCTCTGAAAGCTGTACCAGCCCTTTCAGCAACTGTTTCTGTTTCAGCGGGTCACGCAGACGAATACGACGGAACAGTTCAGGGGCAAAGTTAGGAATGCCGGTGAATTTCATGTTCTCACCCTGAGTAAAGGTGTCGCCAATCTGAATTGTGCCGTGGTTATGCAGACCAATGATGTCGCCCGGATAGGCTTCTTCAACGTGCGAACGGTCTCCGGCCATAAAGGTCAGCGCATCGGAAATCACTACATCTTTGCCGGTACGCACCTGACGCAGTTTCATGCCTTTTTCATATTTACCGGACACCACTCGCATGAACGCCACGCGGTCACGGTGTTTCGGGTCCATGTTGGCCTGAATTTTGAAAACAAAACCGGTGAATTTCTCATCATCGGCTTTCACTTCGCGCAGGTCAGTTTTACGTGGCATCGGCGCAGGCGCCCAGTCCACCAGACCGTCGAGCATATGGTCAACACCAAAGTTACCGAGTGCCGTACCGAAGAAGACCGGTGTCAGTTCGCCCTGCAGGAAAGCCTCATGGTCGAATTCATGCGACGCGCCCTGCACCAGTTCCAGCTCATCACGCAATTGTGCGGCCAGATCTTCGCCAACGGCAGCATCCAGCTCAGGATTGTTCAGGCCTTTGACCACGCGAACTTCCTGAATGGTGTGACCTTTACCGGTCTGGTACAGATACACTTCGTCTTTATAAAGGTGATAAACCCCTTTGAACAATTTACCGCAGCCGATTGGCCAGGTAATCGGAGAGCAGGCGATTTTCAGCTCACGCTCCACTTCGTCCATCACTTCCATCGGGTCACGGATGTCACGGTCGAGTTTGTTCATAAAAGTCAGGATCGGCGTATCGCGCAGACGGGTGACTTCCATCAGTTTACGGGTACGATCTTCGACACCTTTTGCGGCATCGATCACCATCAGACAGCAGTCAACGGCGGTCAGCGTACGGTAGGTATCTTCGGAGAAGTCTTCGTGCCCTGGGGTGTCGAGCAGGTTAACCAGACACTGCTTGTACGGGAACTGCATCACGGACGTGGTGATGGAAATACCACGTTGTTTTTCCATTTCCATCCAGTCGGATTTGGCGTGATGGCTGGAGCCACGGCCTTTTACTGTACCGGCGGTTTGAATGGCCTGTCCGAATAACAGAACTTTTTCAGTAATGGTGGTTTTACCGGCATCGGGGTGAGAGATGATGGCAAATGTGCGGCGCTTAGCCACTTCAAGGGCGTATTCACTTGGAGACATGTTTTTCACGTTTCTGCTGTTGGTCCGCCCTGCATAGGATTTCACATCACGTCAGAAGGTGACGTCAGGCAAAGCGGTAATAAAAGTTATAGCCGGCTATTTTCACTGATTTAGACGGTATGGGCAATCAATGGTTTTTTTGTATGGTGTGACTAAGAGAGCGCGTTAGAAACGGAAGTCGGTTGAAAGTGCGACCCAGTGTTCTCGCAGAACTATTTTATGTTCTTCAAGCATCGGTAACTCCGTAAGCAAATCTGGCCAGCTTTCACGCGCAATTTCAATGGCTTCATCAGGATGCACTTTAACGGCAGACCAGGGTACCCCCATTCTTTCAGCCCAGCGGCAACGCCATCATGATGGCATCTTCGCGGCCTTGTGCGGCGGGATAGTAATTACGGCGAACGGAGAGTTCATTAAAACCGAGGCTTTCATACAGCGCGATAGCTTTGGCGTTGGAAGCACGGACTTCAAGCCATAACGTAAAAACATCTTTCTGCTCAATCAGTTGTATCACTTCTTCCAGCAACCTGCGACCTAAGCCCTGTCGCTGAAAAGCCGGATCGATAGCGATATTAAACAGGGTGGCTTCGTCGAGAACAATTTGGGTAATCGCAAATCCCGCCATCACCTCGCCCTGCATGATTTTAAGGTTCAGGTAGCGTTCGCCCTGATTGCTGGCAAGCGTATTTTCAGTCCACGGAAAGGCATGACTGGCTTGTTCGATGGCAAATGCACGGGGAAGATCAGCGGGCGTCAGGATAGAAATGTTGTTCATTTTCACAGATCTGCTGCCAGAGCGCACGTTTGGCGCCGGCGTCTTGATAGAGTTCGGCCAGGGCCGGACTGGAGAGCTGCGGGCCAGCAAGAGTCAGCGGTTCGCTTAACCCCAGTCGCCAGATATTGCAGCGGGTATCTTCAGGTAACATAGTGACCTGTTCAGGTGTCAGGCGGTAAACTTGTGATTCTGTCAGCGCCAGGCTGCGCAAAACATCCCTGACCAGCGGATCATCCTCCGCTGGCGGAACGGCGGCAACAATCAGCAACTGGGTTTCCGCAGGCAGACTGACCGCCACTTCGCCTTGTAATACAGCAGGCCGGCGCAGCGTCCACTGGGTAATGCCCAGTTGTTGTAACAGCGTATCTCGTCTGGATGCCATGCCTGTTCCCTGCCGGTTGAAGTACGAAAAGCCCGGCTATGCTAGCAAACACATCGAACATGCGCCAATAAACCTCTATAATCGCCCGCTAATCCTTGAGGAGCCACACCCTGATGTCTGCATTAACTCCGGCCAGTGAAGTCATACTGCGCCACAGCGAAGAATTTGAAGGCCGCCGCGTCCTGTTCGCCGGTGACTTACAAGACAGCCTGCCTGCTGAAATTGACGCCGAAGAAGTTCGCGTCCACACCAATATGTATCACCACTGGCAGATGCTCAGCAAAGCGCTGGGAGAAAACGTTCAGTTTGGCTTAGTTGCTGACGCTGAATTCATCGCGCCGTGCGATGTGCTCGTCTATTACTGGCCAAAGAGCAAACTGGAAGCAAAATTCCAGCTGTTCAACTTACTGTCACACTTGCCAGTTGGCATTGATGTGTTTGTCATCGGTGAAAACCGCAGTGGTGTGCGCAGCGCGGAAACCACGCTCGAAGGTCTGTGCGAACTGAGCAAAATCGACAGTGCGCGTCGTTGCGGTTTGTACCATGGCCGTCTGGAAAAGCAGCCTGAGTTTGATGCTGATGGCTGGTGGGATCAGTACATGGTCGAAGAAGTGACCATTAAAACCCTGCCGGGCGTCTTCAGCCGGGAAGGTCTGGACAGCGGAAGCCTGTTGCTGATCAACAGCTTCGAAGAACCGGTTAAAGGTAAAGTGCTGGATGTCGCCTGTGGTTCCGGCGTGCTGGCTTCTGTGCTGGCCATGTACTCGCCGAAGATGAAAATCACGCTCAGTGATGTGAGCGCGGCCGCTATTGAAGCCAGCCGCGCTACACTGGCGGCGAACGATTTGCCGGGCGAAGTCATCGCCAGCAACGTCTATTCCGACATTGCCGGTCGTTTCGATATGATCATCTCCAACCCGCCATTCCACGAAGGTCTGCAAACCAGCCTGACGGCGGCGGAGCAGTTGATCCGTGGTGCGGTAAGTCATCTGAATATCGGCGGCGAACTGCGCATTGTGGCGAACGCCTTCCTGCCTTACGCCGCCCTGCTTGATGACACCTTTGGCAGCCACGAAGTACTGGCACAAAACGGTCGCTTCAAGGTGTACCGGGCCGTACGTGGACGTCCGCCGCGCGATCTGAAAAAGAAAAAACGTTAATCAGTCAGGCACTGAGGAAACGCATCAGTTCTGCGTTGTAGCGATCACCCGCTGCCACGCGGAAAGGAAATACTGCTTCGATCGCCGCGATTTCGGCTTCACTCAGGGAGACATCAAGCGCGGCGATGTTTTCCTCAAGATAATGACGATGTTTAGTGCCAGGGATCGGCACTATGTTATCGCCCTGCGCTAATACCCACGCCAGCGCCAGCTGCGAGGGTTTCACTCCTTTGTCCTGCGCCAGTTCACTGATTTTTTCCGCCAGTTGCAGATTTTTCGCAAAGTTTTCTCCCTGAAAACGCGGACTCTCGCGACGGTAATCATCCAAATCCAGATCGTCCACTGAACGGATTTGTCCGGTCAGAAAACCCCGTCCCAGCGGACTGTAAGGCACAAAACCAATCCCCAGGCGCTCACACGCCGGTAAAATGTCAGCTTCCACATCACGCGACCAGAGCGAATATTCGGTTTGCAACGCGGTGACCGGATGCACTTTGTGTGCACGCTCCAGAATGCTCACCGGCACTTCACTCAGCCCGATATAACGGATCTTGCCTTCATGCACCAGATCCGACAGCGCGCCGATCGTTTCTTCAACCGGCACCGTCGGATCAGGGCGGTGCTGATAATAGAGATCGATAACCTCCGTCCCCAGACGCTTCAGGCTGCCTTCTACGGATTGGCGGACATAGTCCGGATGGCCGTTTGTCCCACGAACCTGCGGGTTGGACGGGTCACGCACAATGCCGAATTTGGTGGCTAAAAAAACCTGATTTCGACGCCCTTTCAGGAAGCGTCCCAACAGTTCTTCATTGGTATGCGGGCCATACATGTCGGCGGTATCGAGCATTGTGACGCCCAGTTCCAGCGCGCGCGCAAGCGTTGCCATCGATTCTTTATCGTCGAGGCCGGTGGTGTAGAAGTCGCTCATGCCCATGCAACCCAGCCCCAGCGCTGACACCATCGGACCATTTTTACCCAACTGACGTTGTTTCATCGGATTTTCCTTATGACACAGAGTGAGAAGTAATCGGATTAAGTGTGGTTGTTCTTTCAGGAAAGATAAATCAGCAAAAACGTGCAACACTGTTCATAAATTGCAAACAATCACTGAGAACGTTATGGATCACATTCAGGCGATGAAAACCTTCATCCGCATTGCCGAACTGGAAAGTTTCAGCCGGGCGGCAGAAGATCTTAATGTGCCACGCGCCACGGTCAGTACCACCCTGAAGCGTCTGGAACAGCGACTGGGTGTCCGCCTGTTTCTGCGCACGACACGCCAGGTCAAAATCACTGACGAAGGCAAAATCTATTATCAACGCTGTCTGCAATTGATTTCGGCGCTGGAAGAATCGGACGCTCTGTTTGCGCATCACCAAACCCAGCCCGCAGGCATTGTCCGCATCGACATGCCCCATTCACTGGCACGTGCGAAGGTGATCCCCGCGCTGCCAGCGTTTTACCAGCGCTATCCGCAGATAACCCTGAGCGTCAGTGCCAATGATAACGCCATCAATCTGCTGGATCAGGGGGTAGATTGTGTGGTGCGCGCGTGGCCTGCAGAAGATGATAATTTGCAGTCACGCCATCTGGCGGATTTGAAACAAATTACCTGCGCCTCTCCCGGCTATTTAGCGAAATTCGGTACGCCGCAGACGCCGGATGATCTCACCGGGCATCAGGCCGTGGGCTATTTCTTTGCCCACCAGCGGACAGATTCGCATCTGGAGTTTGTGACTGACGGAAAGATTGAAAAGTGTCAGCTCGCCAGCAAACTGACCGTTAGCGGCGCTGACGCGTATGTCGCCGCCGCAAAAGCGGGCTTTGGGCTGATTCAGGCATCGGAACTGGCGATGACGCAGGAACTGGCACAGGGAGAACTGGTGGAAGTACTGCATCAGTATCTTCCGCCACCGATGCCGTTATACATCATGTATCCGCCCGGCCGTTTTCTGGCACCGAGGATCCGCGTGCTGCTGGACTGGCTGATCGCGCTGTTTTCCGTCCCTGCTGATCCGCTGAGCCAGAACCGCATTATTGGAAAAACCGTTGATTAAACCATCGATTAACCTGATGACTCTCTGTGACATTGAACCATTCATCCTGAATATGCTGTTTTTTACATCAAACGTCCGTAATGGGGGAAATAACTATTGACGCCTGTGGGAAAATCTCTAGAATTCGCCCCCGTGGTTGTGTTACTTGCTGATGACATTCCGATGAATGCGTCAACACAGTAATCAATTGGAACGCGATGGTGGCGGAATTGGTAGACGCGCTAGCTTCAGGTGTTAGTGTCCTTTGGATGTGAGGGTTCGAGTCCCTCCCTTCGCACCAATACAATCACAAGATTTATATTGCCCGGCACGGTACGCGATGGTGGCGGAATTGGTAGACGCGCTAGCTTCAGGTGTTAGTGTCCTTCGGATGTGAGGGTTCGAGTCCCTCCCTTCGCACCACTCCGGCAACTATAAATCAGCAGTAAGCAGAAATCATCTGTGCGAAGGTGGCGGAATTGGTAGACGCGCTAGCTTCAGGTGTTAGTGTCCTTACGGACGTGAGGGTTCAAGTCCCTCTCTTCGCACCACGTGATTATGCTCCTCAGCTTTTCCTTCCTGCGATACTTCTTTCAGTTTCAAAAAATAAAAAAGACCGGCAGCTTTACTGTGTCTCCTGTTTTTCATCTCAAAATCCTTATATTACAAAATAGTAAAATTCAACGTTACCGCAGCCAGACTGCCTGCCAGCGCCATGAATGATGGCAGCAACATATAATGGCGTAATGTGTGGTGAAAAAGCATGCCCAGTGTGACCAGCATCGCAACCACGATCAGCATACGCAACTGATCGAGTGACATATGTGTCAGGGCAAGCAGCGGCATCAGTGCGCAAGGCAATAATATCCCCCAGCCGCTGGTGAGACGTTTACCAAACATCCCTACAACCGCCCAGATCCCACATGCTATGACAATTGCCGGAATCATAACCTTGCTCCAAATAATGATAATGAGAACCAATATCATATAGGATTTTTTCTCATTTACCACCTATTTGCGGTCACGCTCTTCGTTTGGGTGACACCTGACAGCAAAAGTGCTAGTTTTGGGGCGGTTAAACCAAACCCGTAAAGTCTCCATTAAGACAGTCACTTAAAAACGATATTTATTGCATTCTAATAATTACATATTAGTACTATTAGCCTGCCCGTTTAGGATAATTATGCGGTGCAAGGCGCTAAAGCACTTTATCTATTCAGAACAACACAAGCTAAATAGAGTAAATTTGATGATATCTCATTCCTATGATGAGCTGCTTAAAAGCAAACATCGTCTGGCGATGTTGCTATTCTTTTTTTTAAATAGCGCAACAGCATTATTTTCTATGGCTTACCCGCCAGAGAATGCAGCCCCTGCGCCATTACCGTTGGTGCTGATTTTTGTGCTTTGTTTTTCAGGGCTGATATTTTCTTTTTTCAGTAAGAAAAATTACTCTGCCCATCTGAATATCTGTTCCATTGCCGTCGGCCTGTTATGGGCCTGGCAAATAGCCTTCCGCTTTGAAGCAACCAGCCATTTAGATAAAAATTATCTTTTGATCAGCTTGCTCAGTATATTATTTATCAGCGCCATCGCTTTATCAGATAATTTTCTGGCTTTTTGTCTGCATGCAGTACCTTCCACTCTTTGTGTGATTTTTTTGGACGAGTTTCAACATGTCAGCCGTATCCTTTTCTCAGTTTCATTACCACTGATTGGCCTGTGGCTGCATCATCTGATGCTGAGGCGCAGTGACGAATTCACGCGCAGGATGGTGGCCAATCTCTACAGTGAACGGGAAAAATTCAGCGACCTGAGTATGCTTGATCCCCTGACCGGCCTGTACAACCGCCGGGGGTTGCAGAATAAGCTGGAAACACTGTTTAATCAGGCCTCCGGGCACTACGTCATGTTGCTCGATATCGACCATTTCAAAGCCTATAACGATAACTATGGCCATACGATGGGCGATCAGGCACTGGTGCGTGTTTCTGCCGCTATCCGCGATGCAGTGCGCTCGCGGGATGTGGTTGTCCGTTATGGCGGAGAAGAGTTTCTGGTGCTGATGTCCAACGTTCAGCAGGAGCATGCGGTTCGCATGGCTGAGCGTATCCAGAATAAAGTCCTCGGGCTGAATATCCCGCATTTGTTTAATGCTGAAGTTTCCACACATGTCACGGTCAGTGCCGGGCTGGCTGCGCTGGAGGAAGGTGACTTTATTCAGGCTCTGGGTAAAGCTGATACCTCACTCTATAACGCAAAAAACAGTGGTCGTAATAAAATATTTTATGCCTGGGATCAACCCGGAAAGATTCAGCAAACCGTCGAAGAAAAAATAGCCTGACGATTGTTTGTATGTCCGATTAACAACTTATTTAGCGTTCATAATTTTTGCGAATGATGTTCAGCGTTTTGCCGGTTCATCATAAAAATAACCTGCCATTCAGTTTCGCTGCATAAGCATTCAACTTTCGGCCAGATTAAGGGTTCTGGCTGAAAGTAAACAAATTGACTTAAATAATGAATGTTACTCTTCCCTGTTACTTTATAACTTTTTAATTCTATTTAAATAAGCCCTTCACGCCCCCCGATTACCCCGAAATATTGACAGATAAAAATAATCCTAAAGCACATCTTTATGTCGCCTTCCCGCATGTTCTCAGCCTGTTCTGTAAACGGTCTCTCTCTATCTCATAAAATTCTTTAATTTGTTGATTTAATGTGATTATTAATTCGACCACCGGATTTGTGAACTGACTCATGGGCATCTTCCGGCGAGTGCCAGCGCTGATTTTCCGGTGGCACTGACCGGAAGGCCCCCCTGCCGGACACTTCTTACACTACCGCCACCCGCTGCCCGGATTTCTGCAGGATCAGCTAACAGCAGCGCTTTTGCTTACCCATTACTCTACATAATAAAAGGTCCGGTGTATGAACAGTTCGATAGTGTTAGGGATCATCTGGCATCTGATAGGGGCAGCCAGCGCAGCTTGCTTCTATGCGCCATTCAAACAAGTGAAACATTGGTCATGGGAAACCATGTGGTCGCTTGGCGGCTTTTTTTCCTGGATCATTCTGCCCTGGGCGGTCAGCTACGTGTTATTGCCTGATTTCCGGGCCTATTACGGTTCATTCAGTTTTGCCACTCTGTTGCCCGTTTTTCTGTTTGGCGCCATGTGGGGCATCGGTAACATCAATTACGGTCTGACCATGCGCTATCTCGGCATGTCGATGGGGATAGGCATCGCCATTGGCATTACCCTGATTATCGGGACGCTAATGACGCCTGTTTTGCAGGGCAAAATTGGCATTCTGTTTGGCACATTAGGTGGCCAGCTCACCCTGCTCGGCGTATTTGTTGCGGTCATTGGTGTAGCCATTGTCAGCTATGCGGGCTTCCTGAAAGAAAAAGCATTAGGTATTAAAGCTGAAGAGTTCAATCTGCGTAAGGGGCTGATTCTGGCTGTAATGTGCGGAATTTTCTCTGCGGGGATGTCTTTCGCCATGAGCGCTGCAGTGCCCATGCACGAAGCGGCGCGCGCGCTCGGGATTGATCCGCTGTATGTCGCCCTGCCGAGTTATGTGGTGATCATGGGCGGCGGTGCGGTAGTTAACCTCGGCTTCTGCTTTATCCGTCTGGCAACACGTAAAACCCTCTCTTTGCGCGCCGATATGTCGGTGGCGAAATCCCTGCTGCTTACGAATGCGATCTTCTCCATTATTGGCGGCGTAATGTGGTATCTGCAGTTCTTCTTCTACGCCTGGGGTCATGCCAGCATTCCGGCAGAATATGATTACATGAGCTGGATGCTGCACATGAGTTTCTACGTCTTGTGCGGGGGCATCGTCGGTCTGGTGCTGAAAGAATGGCTCGGTGTAGGCAAAAAACCGGTGCGTGTGCTTTGCATCGGTGCGCTGGTGATTATTCTGGCGGCAAATATTGTCGGTCTGGGTATGGCACTGTAAGCGCTGCATCGCTTAATGACCGCAGAATTTATTCTGCGGTCATTGAGGATAAAAGGATTTTACCGGCCTGCTGTGTAAAACGTTGCCGGTAGTCACGCGGCGAAACACCACTTGCCCGACTGAACACCACAGAAAAATAGTTACTGTCATCAAAGCCGCATTCAGCGGCCACATCACTGATTGTCATGTTGCCATAACGCAGCAAACTCATCGCCCGGCAAAGCCTCAGCTGACGTAAATAATGGGTCACACTCATGCCGGTGTGCTGCTTGAACAGCGAACGTAAAGCACGCGGATTAAGCTGATGTTGCAGGCAAAACGTTTCAAGGTGGAAGGGAGCGGCGATATTTGCCCGCAGGGCCATCAGCAATAAATCCAGCTGATGCGCATCCGGTAACGCGCCACTGTCCGGCCGCTGGCGAAAGCGTAATAACAAGAGTGCCAGCTGCATCAGCAGGGCTTCGCTCAGTTGCACCGAAAGCGGCTCCGATTTCATACACTCTTTAGCAAGCTCATCCACTTTATCACGCAAAACTGACATGCCAAGCGTACTCAGCCGCCAGTAACGTTGTTCCTGGCTGACATTCTCGCCCGGCAATAATTGCGACCAGTCGGCCGCCAGCCCGAAACGCTCACGGCAAAACAGCACATTATCCAGTGCCAGTTCGTTGACTGACTCATAGCTATGCCGGTCCCGTGAATTAATATAAAACAGGTCACCGCAGGTGATGGGATAAGGGATATCGTTCCAGACATGCAGACCATTACCGCGCCAGACAATAACCAGTTCATCAAAATCATGGTCATGACTCGGAAAGTCGGCCTGGGGATGGCGTTCAGCCACCACCACCGAATTCATGTCGGTCAGAAAGAAATCATTTTTATTCAATTTCAACGACATATTTGCAATCTCTCACCCGTTTGACGACAAAATAAACGAGGCAGTACTCAGGTAAACATACCGGAAACTGCGAGAGGTGCCGTTTAACGCAACTGATCACGCATGAGTTTTGGCGACACCGAAAATTCCCGACGAAACTGTGTCGAGAAGTGGTTACTGTCACTGAACCCGCAGGCATAAGCGATATCGGTAATGCTTTGATCGCTATGATGTAAACGACGGCGTGCTTCCAGCAACCTCAGCCGGTTAAGATACCGCTGCGGCGTCATGCCGGTGTAATGCTTCATCTGACGATGTAATGTTCGCAGCGCCAGTGAGAAGCGTTCTGCAGCTTCGGTCCAGTTGACTTCCTCACTGTAATGCGACTGGAGCCATTGCAAAAGTTGATTGACCCTGTTTTCCGAGGTATCTCGCAATTGTGGCTGGAAACAATCCTGATAAAGCAGGATCAGCAATTGTAAAAACAGACTTTCACGGGTCGCGATATGTTCCATTTCAACGCTGTCCGGCAGTGCTTCAAGTTGTGTAATGCAGTTCAGCACCTGTGAAAGTACACACGGGCTGAGCTGCCAGTGGATCTGCGACTGATAGTGATGTTCCTGAGGAAGGAAGTGGCTGACGTCCTGAATGAAACGGAACGCCTTCGGTGAGCGGAACAACACATTGGTCAGACGTAAGTTATCAACATTTTCAAACAGATGATGATCACTGGCTCGCACGAAACAGACCGCACCGGCCGTCAGTGTATAAGGGTTGTCGTTAAAGATATGCACACCTGATCCGCTTTCCACCAGCATAATTTCATGGAAATCATGGTAGTGCTCCGGGAATACATCTTGTGGGAGCCGGCGCTCAACCGTCACGGTCAGCTCAGGCGCCGCAAAATAATCATCACCTCTCAGTAACGTCATGTATCACCTCCGGTTCAAAATCACTGTGCTTCGGGGAACAACCCTACCCTGCGGCCTGCTTTCCTGCCTTCAAACCACGGCAGTAAAAGCATCATAAACGGTCATATTTCAAAGATTCCCTCTTCCCTGATGCAGATCTGCGGCAAAGATCACAATCGCTTATGCCGCATTACTCAGCTGCGGATAGCCCTGTTTCAGCCAGCTTTGGAGCATTATGTGATCTGCCTCGCATCTACCTTTTTAATGCTGCCATCCTGCCAAAACCGGTGGCAATCACCGGAAGGTGCCTTTCAGGCGCTCCCCCTACACTGGCCATATCTTCAATAAGGAATGGCCGCTATGACAACTCACCATCTTGCCGCTATTGACCTCGGCGCTTCCAGCGGCCGGGTGATGCTGGCGACATTTACCCGTCAGGATCCCGATCCGGCAGCAACGCTGACATTGAAAGAAATCCACCGGTTTCCTAATAACCTGATCCGCGTTGATGGTCACGATACCTGGGACCTTGATGCGCTGGAAAAACACATTCTTGAAGGGCTGAATCGCCTTGATGCATCCGGCGTTCAGCTTGACGGTATCGGGATTGATACCTGGGGGGTGGATTACGTCCTGCTTGATGCTCAGGGGCAGCGGGTCGGTTTGCCGGTTGCTTATCGTGACAACCGCACGGAAGGCGTGATGGCGCGGGTGGAACAGCAATTTGGCCGTGAAAATTTGTACCAGAAAACCGGCATCCAGTTCATGCCGTTTAATACACTTTACCAACTGCGTGCATTGAGCGAACAGCAGCCTGACATCGTCAATAAAGCGGCTCACATGCTGATGATCCCGGATTATTTCTTTTACCGCCTCACCGGCAAACTGAACTGGGAATACACCAACGCCAGCACCACGCAAATGCTCAATCTCGCCACCGGTGACTGGGACGAAGACTTGCTGAAACTGGCGGGTGTACCACGCCGCTGGTTACAAAAACCCACCCAGCCGGGTCATTCCCGGGGAATGTGGAAAAGCCCCCGCGGCCGCAGCGTGCCGGTATTCAGCGTCGCGACGCACGATACTGCCAGCGCGGTGGTTGCCGCCCCGCTGACCCGATCACACAGCGCCTACCTCAGTTCCGGCACCTGGTCGCTGATGGGCATTGAAAGCCCGCAAGCCTTTAACCATGCTGAGGCTCTTCACGACAATATCACTAACGAAGGCGGCATTGATGGCAGCTATCGTGTATTAAGAAATATCATGGGGTTATGGTTGTTTCAGCGGGTTTGCCGCGAACTGAACATCCAGGATTTACCGTCACTCATCACGCTGGCTAAAAACGTCACGCCGTTCACTTATCTGATTAACCCGAACGAAGATCGCTTTATCAATCCTCCCTCCATGGTCGCTGCCATTCGTGATGCCTGCCGTCAAACGGGTGATCCGGTACCGGAGTCCCCGGCTGAACTGGCTCGCTGTATTTTCGACAGCCTTGCCATGCTGTACCGCAAAATTGCATTGCAACTTGCTCAGTTACAAGGGGCACCGCTGGAAGATATCCATATCGTTGGCGGCGGCAGCCAGAACCAGTTCCTGAACCAGCTTTGTGCTGATGTCTGTCAGGTACGCGTCAGCGCAGGCCCGGTCGAGGCCTCCACGCTGGGCAATATCGGTTGCCAGCTGATGGCGCTGAACGCCGTCAACGATACCGCTGAATTTCGTCGCATTGTTGCCACGAATTTTGAGCAACACCATTACCTTCCCCGTATTCACGCGGATTTCGCTATTCACTGGCGCCGCTTTCAGGCGCTCTGTCACGCCAATGAGGAACTCGCAGTATGACTTCATCTATCGATCAAGCATGGACACTTGCCAAAGAACGCTTTGCACAGCTGGGTATTGATGCCGAAGCTGCAATCAGACAACTTGATACCCTGCCCGTTTCTATCCATTGCTGGCAGGGGGATGATGTCGCTGGCTTCGAAAATCCTGAAGGCAGCCTGACCGGCGGCATTCAGGCGACCGGTAATTATCCCGGCAAAGCGCGTAACGCTCAGCAACTCCGCGCTGATCTGGAACTGGCAGTTTCCATGATACCCGGCCCTAACCGTCTGAATCTGCATGCGATTTATCTGGAGTCCGATCAACCCGTAGCCCGTAATGAAATCGAGCCGAAGCACTTCACCGGCTGGGTTGACTGGGCGAAGAAAAACAAACTGGGTCTGGACTTCAACCCGTCTTGTTTCTCACACCCGATGAGCGCAGACGGCTTCACGTTGTCACACGCGAACCCGGAAATTCGTCAGTTCTGGATTGAACATTGCCAGGCCAGCCGCCGCATTTCCGCCTCGTTTGGCCGTGCACTGGGCACGCCGTCAGTGATGAATATCTGGGTGCCGGATGGCATGAAAGACATCACCGTAGACCGTCTGGCACCGCGCCAGCGCCTGATGAGCGCACTTGATGAAGTGATTTCTGAGAAGTTTGATATCACCGAACATATTGATGCCGTCGAAAGCAAACTGTTTGGCATCGGTTCTGAAAGCTACACCGTCGGCTCAAACGAATTCTATCTCGGTTACGCTGCCAGTCGCGGCACTGCGCTGTGCCTCGATGCCGGTCACTTCCATCCAACCGAAGTGATTTCCGACAAAATCTCTGCGGCGATGCTATATGTGCCCCGCCTGCTGCTGCACGTCAGCCGTCCGGTACGCTGGGACAGCGATCACGTGGTGCTGCTGGACGACGAGACACAAGCCATCGCCAGCGAAATCGTGCGCCATAATCTGTTCAACCGCGTGCATATCGGCCTGGATTTCTTCGATGCTTCGATCAACCGCATCGCAGCCTGGGTTATCGGCACCCGCAATATGAAAAAAGCCCTGCTGAAAGCCCTGCTCGAACCAACCAGTTTACTGAAACAGCTGGAAGCAGAAGGCGATTACACCGCGCGTCTGGCCCTGCTGGAAGAACAAAAATCCCTGCCGTGGCAGGCCGTATGGGACATGTATTGCCAGCGTCACGACGTACCGGTTGGCGGTCAGTGGCTGGATACCATTCGTCATTACGAAACCAGCGTGCTGGCAAAACGTTAAGTGCCGCTGAACACACCAGAAACGCATTCACCTTATTCGCAGGAAAGCACCGATGAAAACATTATTTAGCTCGTGGTTTGTACAAGGTATGGTCAAGGCGACCACCGATATGTGGCTGAAAGGCTGGGATGAACGTAACGGCGGCAACGTCAGCATGCGTCTGTTACCGGAAGACGTCGCACCTTATATAAATGATTTTTACGCGCAGCCACGTCAGGTTGAGCTGACTCAGCACGCGCCCGATCTGGCCAACGAATATTTCATCGTGACCGGCTCCGGTAAGTTTTTCCGTAATGTGCAACTGGCCCCGTCAGAAGCGCTGACCGTTATTCAGCTCGATGATAAAGGTGCCAGTTACAAAATCCTGTGGGGTCTGACCGCAGGCGGCTTGCCAACTTCGGAGCTGGCCTCCCATCTGCAATCTCATGCCGTACGTAAACGTGTCACCAACGGTCAGGATCGCGTCATCATGCACTGCCATGCGACCAACCTGATCGCACTGACGTACGTGCTTGAACTCGACAGCGCCAAGATCACCCGCAAATTGTGGGAATGCAGCACGGAATGTCTGGTGGTCTTCCCCGACGGCGTGGGGATTGTACCGTGGATGGTGCCGGGCACCGATGGTATCGGAGCAGCGACTTCCGACCGGATGCAACATCACAGCCTGGTGCTGTGGGCGTTCCACGGTATCTTCGGTTGCGGCCCGACGCTGGACGACGCTTTTGGCCTGATCGACACCGCCGAAAAATCAGCGGAGATCCTGGTGAAAGTGATTTCCATGGGGGGGATGAAACAAACTATCCAGACTGAAGAACTGATTGCCCTCGGCAAACGTTTTGAAGTCACACCTTTCGAGGCCGCATTAAAAGCCTGATCAGGCACTTTATGCTCCTGACATCATAAATCATGCACGGGGGACAGCGGATGTTCCCCGTAGCAGGAAATGGCAAAGACCCCGGAGCAGCAGGCAGCAGAACACCTATTTTACTTACTCTATAGAGGGAATTTTTATGAGTTTCATGTTGGCCTTACCTAAAATCAGCCTCCACGGTCAGGGCGCAATCGAAGATATGGTTGCAATGCTGGCGACTAAACCACAGGGTAAAGCCCTTATCGTGACCGATGGTCAGTTAATCGAACTGGGTCTGCTCGACAATTTATTCTCCGCACTCAAACAGGCCGGACTGCCTTATGCCATTTACGGCGGCGTAGTGCCGAATCCAACCTCCGCCCATGTTGATGAAGGCTTCCGTCTGTATCAGGAAAACCACTGCGATTATCTGATTGCTTTCGGTGGCGGCAGCCCGATTGATACCGCAAAAGGCATCAAAATTCTGACCGCCAATCCGGGCCCTGCCACCCTGTATTCCGGTATCGGCAAAGTCAGTAAACCGGGTGTCTTTCTGGTGGCGATTAATACTACGGCAGGCACAGCGGCAGAACTCACCAGTAATGCGGTGATCATCGACAGCCAGCGTCAGGTGAAAGAAGTGATCATCGACGCCAGTCTGATCCCGGATATCGCCGTGGACGATCCGGCAGTGATGCTCAAAATTCCGGCCAGTGTCACCGCCGCGACCGGCATGGATGCGCTGACCCACGCCATCGAAGCCTATGTTTCCGTCGGCGCACATCCGCTGACTGACCCGACAGCACTTGCCGCGATTTCAACGATCACGCAATGGCTGCCAAAAGCCGTCGATCACGGCGATGATATCGAAGCCCGCGAGAAAATGGCGCAGGGGCAATATCTGGCCGGTATGGCATTTAACAGCGCAGGTTTGGGGCTGGTTCACGCACTGGCGCATCAGCCTGGCGCGACACATAATCTGCCGCACGGCGTCTGTAATGCGATCCTGCTGCCGGTCGTCGAAGCGTTTAACCGCGCCAGTGCGCCTCACCGCTTTGCCGACATTGCCCGCGCGATGGGCGTACAGACGCAAGGTATCAGCGAAACGCAGGCCAGTATTGCGGCCATTGACGCTATCCGCCAATTGTCCACCCGCGTGGGGATCCCTTCCGGTTTCAAAGAACTGGGCATTTGTGAAGCGGATATAGAAGGCTGGCTCGACAAGGCTCTCGCTGACCCATGTGCGCCGTGCAATCCGCGCACCGCAACCCGTGAAGAAGTGCGCGAGTTGTATCTGAAAGCCATGTAGTTTTTAGCTTCTGCCTCTGTGAAGGGGAAGAAAGCAGGTGTCATTTCTTTACTCCCTCCCCTTCGCAGGGGAGGGAGTAAATCTAACCGGAGAAAAATATGATCCGTAAATGTTTCGTGATGCAGGTTAATGCGAATGCACACGATGAATATCAGCGCCGACACTCGCCAATCTGGCCGGAACTGGCGGAAACCCTGAAAGCCCACGGCGCGCATCACTACAGCATTTTCCTCGATGAAAAACGTAATCTGCTGTTTGGCTATGTGGAAATTGAATCAGAAGAAAGATGGAACGCGGTGGCAAAAACGGAAATATGCCAGAAATGGTGGAAGCATATGGCAGACGTAATGCCTGCCAATGCCGATAACAGTCCGGTCAGCAACGACCTTAAACCGGTCTTTTACCTCGATTAACCCTCTGTCCGGCGGGTTTTGCTTTTGCGGCCGCCGGATTTTGCGTTTTTGCGGGGGTAAAACGCGTAGCAGCCGGTTTCGCTTTGCCTGAACGTGAGGCCGCACATTGCGGATCAAAACCGTCCGGGGGCACCAGACAATCAGGGCGAATCCCTATCAGGCGGCGCATACCCATCGCAGTCAGTGCCTCACGGATCACCGGCCAGTTCACCGGATCGTGATAGCGCAGTAAGGCTTTATGCAACCGCCGCTGACGATCGCCTTTCGGCACGACCACATCTTCACTTTTATAATCCACTTTGCCGAGCGGATTCTTACCGCTGTAATACATAGTGGTGGCACTGGCGAGCGGCGACGGATAAAAATTCTGCACCTGATCCAGCCGGAAACGATTTTTCTTCAGCCACAGCGCCAGATTGATCATGTCTTCAGTGCGTGTGCCCGGATGCGCAGAAATGAAATACGGGATCAGATACTGCTCTTTCCCGGCCTGTTTCGAATAACTGTCGAACAGCTCTTTGAACCGGTAATAACTGCCCATCCCCGGTTTCATCATTTTGGACAACGGCCCGGTTTCGGTATGTTCCGGCGCGATCTTCAGATACCCGCCCACGTGATGCTCGGCCAGTTCTTTGATATAGCGCGGATCTTCCACCGCCAGATCATAACGTACGCCTGACGCGATCAGGATTTTCTTGATCCCCTTCAGACTGCGCGTACGGCGGTAAAGGTTGATCGTCGGCTCATGGTTAGTGTCCATGTGTGTACAAATTTCCGGATACACACAGGACGCGCGGCGACAACTTTGCTCCGCTTTCGGCGACTGACAGCGCAGCATATACATGTTGGCGGTCGGGCCACCCAGATCGGAAATCACACCGGTGAATCCCGGAACATTGTCGCGGATCTCTTCTATTTCCCGGACGATCGACGCTTCAGAGCGGCTCTGAATGATCCGCCCTTCATGTTCGGTGATCGAACAAAACGCACAACCGCCGTAACAGCCACGCATAATATTGATCGAGAAACGGATCATGTCATATGCCGGAATTTTCGCCTTGCCGTAAGACGGATGGGGTACGCGCTGGAACGGCAGGCCAAATACATCGTCCATTTCTTCGGTAGACAGCGGGATAGCCGGTGGATTGATCCACACATAGCGGTCGCCGTGTTTTTGCATCAGCGCACGCGCACAGCCGGGGTTGGTTTCGTGATGCAGAATGCGCGAAGTATGCGCGTACAGCACTTTATCGCCCTTCACTTTTTCAAATGACGGCAGCAGAACGTAGGTTTTCTCCCACGGTTTCGGCTTTGGCGCGCGCACCGTTACCGGCTGCGGGGCATCCGGCGCAGGTAATTCCCCTTCTGAACACGGCAGATCCTCACCGTACGGGTTCATGATCGGCTCAATGCGCCCCGGTTTATCAAGGCGTGTGGAATCGACACCGCTCCAGCCGGTCAGCGCCGTTTTGCGCATCACGGCGGTGTTACGCACATCATGAATGTCACTGATGGATTCCCCCGCGGCCAGGCGGTGCGCCACTTCCACCAGCGGCCTTTCACCATTGCCGTAAATCAGCATGTCCGCTTTGGAATCCACCAGCACCGAGCGGCGCACGGTATCGGACCAGTAATCGTAATGTGCGATACGACGCAGGCTGGCTTCGATACCGCCGAGCAAAACCGGGACATCGCTGTAGGCTTCTTTACAGCGCTGGGTGTAGACCAGCGTTGCGCGATCGGGACGTTTACCGCCCACGTTACCTGGCGTATAGGCATCGTCATGACGCAATTTCCGGTCGGCGGTATAGCGGTTGATCATCGAATCCATATTGCCGGCGGTCACGCCGTAAAACAGATTCGGCTTCCCGAGCCGCATGAAATCCTCTTTGTTGCTCCAGTCCGGCTGCGCAATGATCCCGACACGAAAACCTTGCGCTTCCAGCATGCGGCCAATGATCGCCATGCCAAAACTCGGATGATCGACATACGCATCGCCGGTCACCACGATCACGTCACAGCTGTCCCAGCCAAGTTCATCCATTTCCGCCCGGCTCATCGGGAAAAACGGTGCCGTGCCGTAGCATTCGGCCCAGTAGCGCGGATAAGAAAACAGGGTGCGTTCGGGTTGGATCAGGCTGATTGGCATAAAGAGTTTTCGCTGAAAAAAGAGGAATTTTGCTTAAGCACGGCTAATGCATCGTGATTTCGCAGCCAGAAAATCAAGGCCGGAGATTATACTTGGGCGAAAAAACGGCTGCTGCGACAAGTGGGTTTGTCATGCGTCAGATCAAGCTTTTCAGGCCGTAAATCCCATTTTCCGTGATCACCACCGCAACACTCTAAGATTTTCCTTATGCGGAATTGCCGACTACCATGTTAGAAAGTGCATCAGAAAGCTTCAAATCGTAACTAAAGAATTTCTAACTTTAGACGTTGACCGCCACCGGGCCATCGCGCATTTTCGCCGCCCCCTGACAGAGAGAAGCCTATTGTGACCGCATTATTCCCACGCCCCGTCCTCACCCCCTCATACGCAGTGGAGACCGCTTCATGACGATGAAATCCCCTGAAAATCTGAACATGAATTTTCTGCGTTACGATATCCCGGCCGGGATTGTCGTGTTTCTGGTTGCGCTGCCGCTGAGTCTTGGCATTGCTCAGGCCAGCGGATTGCCACCTTTTGTCGGCCTGCTGACCGGCGTTATCGGTGGCGTGATCGTCACCCTGCTCAGTCCGTCGCGTTTTGCAGTCAGCGGACCGGCTGCCGGGCTGGTGACGATTGTGGTTGGCGCGATGGAAACACTCGGATCCTTTTCCTCTCTGTTGCTGGCGCTGATGCTGGCGGGCGTTCTGCAAATCGTCTTCGGGATCATTAAAGCCGGACGCTTTGTCTCGCTGATCCCTGGTTCGGTGATCCAGGGCATGCTGGCAGCGATCGGTATTTTACTGATCATGCAGCAGATCCCGGTCGCACTGGGCTATCAGGGAGAAGAGGGATTACGCGGCATTTTCAGCGATCCGGCCTTCAGTTTGTCGCCCACAGCGTTGATCGTCCCGGCTGTGGCATTGCTGATTTTGTGGCTATGGACGACGCCGCCGTTTAAGCGCATCAAGCTGATGACTTATGTGCCCGGCCCGCTGGTGGCGGTATTGTGGGGAAGCCTGGCGGTGATTTTCGGTGACCGCATCGTACCGGATTCGATACAGGCCATGCCGCGTATTGCGCTGCCGAAATTCGACAGCGTAGATGAAGTGACCTCGCAGCTGGAAAAACCGAACTGGAGCGCGTGGAACAATCCGCAGATTTATGTGATTGCCGCGACATTGGCGCTGGTCGCCAGCCTGGAAACGCTGCTTAGCCAGGAAGCGCTGAAGAAGCTGAAAGAGCAAACACCCGCGCCTTCGCCCGATAAAGAAATGCGCGCGCAAGGGATCGGGAATCTGATCAGCGGATTTCTCGGCGGCATGCCGATCACCGCTGTGATCGTACGCAGTTCGGTGAATGTGAATACCGGCGCGCGCAGTAAGGTATCGATCCTGCTTCACGGTGTGTTATTGCTTTTGTGCGGCATGTTTTTCAGCGAAATGCTTAACACCATTCCGCTGGCCTGCCTGGCTGCGGTGCTGCTGTATACCGGCTACAAACTGGCCTCACCGGCACTTTTCATGACCCAGTGGCGGCTTGGCCTGCCGCAGTTTTTGCCGTTTATCGCCACGCTGGCGGGTATTCTGCTCTTCGGTATGCTGGCCGGGATCGGCATCGGGTTGCTCGCGCAGTTGCTGTCGAGCACCTACAAAAGCCATCACAATGCGATGCAGCTTACACGCGACGAAAATCATTATGTGATGCGTTTTCACCAAAACCTGACGTTCCTGCATAACCCGCGTTTACAGAGCCTGCTGGCGGAAATCCCCGATAACAGCGTGGTCCGTGTCGAACGTGAGAATGTCGGTTATATCGACCCTGATGTGAAAGCGGTGCTGTCAGATTTCGTGGCGAAAGCACCGGAGCGCAATATCACGCTGGATCGCTGGCCGGTCGGACATTGATTTCAAAGGGCTGAGAATAATAAAAAGGCCTGCCGGTTTCCCGCAGGCCTTTCTTCTTTTGCTGGCGTAAATCTTATTTCTTCGCCAGCGCCTCAAACACTTTTTCAACGGCCACCGCGCCGGGATCTTTCACCCCTTTCAGGCTGTTGCTGCTGAGATAAGAAGAACGCCCGGCATTGGCTTTCTTCATGCTGGCCGTGTCTTTGGCCCCTTTGGCTGCCGCTTTAGCCGCCCCTTTCAGCGCATCTTTTTTGCCAAGGGCTTCCAGCGCCGGTTGCAGTGCGTCGATCATCGTGCGATCGCCGAGATCAGCCCCGCCGTAATGCTTCATGCGTTCGAGGCCGAACAACAGCGCTTTCGGTAATTTTTCACCCTCGCCGACTTTCTTACCGGCGGCGGTAAAGAAGATCGACATCAGCACACCGCTGGATCCTCCCATCACGGTCGCCAGACGATCACCGACTACGCTCAGAAGATCGGCCACATTGTTCAGTGGTAATTTATTGCCTTTGTTTTCTTTCTGAATATCACGCGCGCCGGTGGCAAAGGTCGAACCGGTATCACCGTCACCGACTTTGGCATCAAGTTTATTCAGCTCATCTTCCAGATCAGACAGTGTCTGAGTAATGGTTTCAACGATTTTGCCGACCTGCGCGTTCGAAGACGCTTTCACCGCTTTCTTATCGCTGATTTTCTTGCCTTTTTTGGTCGCCAGTTTTTCCAGCTTCACCAGAGGCTGCCAGCCGGACGCTTCCACTTCTGCCAGCAAGGCTTCTTCAATACCGCCTTTAAGGGCAATTACCGACAGCGAGAAACCTTTCATATCCAGCGCACTGACCAGCGATGCCGGGCCAATCAGATAACGGATCGAACTGCCCAGCGCCGAATGCACCAGTTCTTTGGTGATCTGATTCATCTCGAGCGGAGAAACGCCACCGAGGTTATTGATCAGTATCGCCAGCTTGTCGCTTTTTTTCACGTGTTCCGCAAGCTTACCAACCAGCGTATCCACCACTTTTTTACTGTTCTGGGTTTTCAGGGTCGACACACCCGGTTCGCCGTGAATGCCTAAGCCCAGCTCAACGTGGCCGGATTCGATACGTTGTTCTTCCTCATCTTCACCGCCAGCCGGCAGGCTGCACCCGGCCGCCGCAACACCGATACTGGCAGTGGCGTCAATCGCCTGCTGAGCAATTTTGGCGACCTCTTTCAGAGATTTGCCCTGCTCAGCCGCGTAACCGGCAATTTTATGCACCAGCGCCGTCCCGGCGATGCCGCGCGGCTGCTTGTTGTCCGGCAGGGAAATGTCGTCGGAGACCATCACCAGCTCGACGTCATAGCCCATGCCTTTCGCTTTCTCAGCAGCCAGACCAAAGTTCAGACGGTCGCCGGTATAATTTTTGACGATCAGCAAACAGCCGGCTTTACCGGTGACCGTCACAATCGCATTCAGCACGGCGTCCACGCTCGGGGAAGCAAACACTTCGCCGCACACTGCCGCCGTGAGCATGCCTTTGCCAACAAACCCCATATGCGCCGGTTCATGACCCGAGCCACCCCCTGAAATCAGTGCAACCTTTTTCTTATCCCAGTCACGCCGTACGACCACACGGATGGCCGGATCGATATCCAGTTTTGCCAGGTTTTTATAGGGAGAGGTCAGGATCACCCCTTCGATAACATCGTTAATCAGAGTCTTGCGGTCATTCATGAAGAATTTAGACATACCGAGCCTTTCCTTTTAACTGTTTTCCAGGTGTTGTGAGGCAGAAAAAACATACCTCTGCGTAATGCAGGTATCTGAAAACATAGCACAGGACAAAAATCAGGAAGGAGACGAGAAAGGCGGTTTCCCGCCTTTTAGGAAAGGATGAGAAAAGAAATCAATTGCAGGCGAGAACTTTAATCGCCAGACCTCCTGTCGAGGTTTCACGGTATTTCGAGTTCATGTCCTTGCCGGTTTCGTACATGGTTTCGATGACTTTATCGAGACACACACGCGGTTCGCTGGTGCGGCGTAATGCCATACGTGATGCATTGACCGCTTTCACGGCCGAAATGGCGTTGCGCTCGATGCATGGCACCTGAACCTGCCCGGCCAGCGGATCGCAGGTCAGCCCGAGGTGATGTTCCATCGCGATTTCTGCCGCCATAAATACCTGCGCGGTGCTGCCGCCCAGCAGTTCTGTCAGGCCTGCCGCCGCCATCGAACAGGCCACGCCGACCTCACCCTGACAGCCCACTTCCGCACCGGAAATCGACGCATTCATTTTGAACAGAATGCCGACCGCGCCGGAAGCCAGGAAGAAACGGCTGTAAGAGTCAGGACTGACCGGGCGGATAAACTGATCATAATATGTCAGCACGGCAGGGATGATGCCGCACGCGCCGTTGGTGGGAGCAGTAACCACACGGCCGCCCGCCGCATTTTCTTCGTTAACCGCCATCGCGTACATATTGATCCAGTCCACGACGCCCATCGGATCGACATTGTTTTTATCCTGCGTTACCAGGATGCGGCGCAGCGCGGCAGCACGGCGGTTGATTTTCATCGGCCCCGGCAGCAAACCTTCGGTATGGATACCGCGCGTAATGCCTTCGCTCATCACATTCCAGATGGCCGCAAAGTGATCGCTGATTTCTGTGCGTGTATGCCCCGCCAGTTCGTTTTGCAGCATCAGAGCCGACAATGACAGACCGGTGTCCGTGCAATGTTTCTGCAAATCGCTGGCCGAGCGGAACGGATACGGACGCAGCACCGGATTTTCATCCTGCACACCAAACTTGCTGGCTTCGACAATAAAGCCACCGCCGACAGAATAATAAGTTTGCGTATACAGCAGTTCATCACCGCTGAATGCGCTGATTGTCATACCATTTTCATGCAACGGCAGATTGCCGGAATGGAAATTCATGCCTGAACCGGCCGGAAAATCCACTTCTTTTACGCCCTTGCCCAGCATCAGACGTCCGGTATTTTCTACCTGACGGATAAACGCCGGGATCGCATCGATGTCTACGTCATCCGGCATATTACCCGCCAGCCCCATAATGATAGCCAGATCAGTATGGTGTCCTTTACCGGTCAATGATAATGACCCGTAAACATCAACCGCCACGCGGGTCGTTTGGGTTATATAACCTGAAGAGATAAGCTCATCAGTGAATATTTTCCCGGCTTTCATCGGACCAACAGTATGCGAACTGGATGGACCAATACCAATTTTGAAAATATCGAAGACGCTGATCACGGTGGGCACTCCATGTGAAATTATTTACGGGCAGAATAAAAAGGGAAACGGGAGAGAAAGGAGCGGGATATTCCCGCTCACTTTATTTCAGATAACGTTAATAATTAGCCCATCAGGCTGAATACAATGGCTGACATCGCAATCAAACCCATAATAACAATGAAGACGTTGCTGATATGGCCGCTGTATTTTTTCATCGCAGGGACTTTACGGATGGCATACATTGGCATCAGGAATAACAGCATCGCAATAATCGGACCACCCAGCGTTTCGATCATACCCAGAATACTTGGATTCAGGGTTGCGACTAACCAGGTGGTTAATAACATAAAGATACCGGTATAACGGTTCAGCGTTGGCAGGGAAATTGTTTTGCCTTTGCTGCGCAGAGATTTAATCACCATGCCATTAAAACCTTCACGCGCCCCCAGATAATGGCCGAGGAAAGATTTGGTAATGGCGATAAAGGCAATAAACGGCGCGATATATTCAATCACCGGATTAGAGAAGTGATTAGCTAAATAAGACAGAATAGACACGTTTTGCGCTTTGGCTTCCATCAGGTTGGCCGGAGACAGGCTCAGGACACAGCTGAAGACAAAGAACATCACCGTGAGTACCATCATGATGTGGCTAAAGGCCAGAATGCGCGAGCATTTCTTCTCCGCGTCATCACCGTATTCTTTGCGTTTTGCTACAGCAAAAGAGGAGATAATTGGCGAGTGGTTGAACGAGAACACCATGACCGGGATCACCAGCCACAGCGTCATCAGCATACCGTGACCCACGCCGTTCCCGGACAGCGAGACGTTTTCAAACACTGACGTATTCCAGTTAGGAATAAGGTAAAGCGCCAGTGCCATCAACACCGCCACAAACGGGAACACCAGAATGCTCATCGCCTTCACAATGATATCCTGGCCAAAATGCACCAGCGTCATTAATCCGAGGATCAGGATCAGAGACAGCAACGCACGCGGCGGCGCATTCATATGCATCTGATGAGTAATAAAACTCTCAACCGTATTCGTGATCGCCACGCTGTAAACCAGTAAAATAGGATAAATGGCGAAGAAATATAACAGTGTAATTAATTTACCGGCTGTAATACCAAAATGTTCTTCCACCACTTCCGTAATATCTTCACCGGCATTTTTACCCGATAAAACAAAACGGGTTAAGCCGCGGTGAGCGAAGAAAGTCATTGGGAAAGCGAGGATGGCCATAATAATTAACGGTATTAACCCGCCAATCCCCGCATTAATAGGAAGAAAAAGAACGCCTGCACCAATTGCCGTTCCATATAAACCTAACATCCACATGGTGTCAGTTTTACGCCAGGAACTTACTGATTTTTTAGACAGTGTCCCGATTGTTGTATTATCCATGATTCCTCAGTACCTAATTATAAAAATAATTCCGTTTTCCCCAGGAATGGTTGATGTTTTTTTACTGCACCCGTCATCGAAAAAACCATCCTGACGGTTAAAACATACCATTAATGCGGGCATGATACCTATCAGCAGCATAAAAATCTGCCTAACGGTGTGGCTTTGAGATCATGGTCACGAATATTGATAAAATGGCGTCTATTATTCCTTTAAATTCCAATCTATTAACATTTCCTGTAATTTAAATTCATCAAATAGTGATTACGATAACATTTATTTTTTGTCATATTTTGTTATCACCGTGACTATTATTTATATAACGGTTGAAATACCGACAATGTGGGTTATTTATCGGCGCTCCTCGCCTGCCTCTGCTCAAAAAAATCTCGCAGAAATTACACAATTCATTAGTTTTCCTTTAGTATTCGCAACTTTTCTGTTTTCTGTAAAAAAATCGACACAAAAGGCATGCATTTTTAGGGCGAAAATTTTTTATTGACGCTTTCCGAAGTTATGCCGATAAAGTTATTCTTATTCCGGTGAAACACTTTCAACCGGAAGAAACGCAGAGCGACGCAATGGAAAAAGCCCGATCACCTTTTTACCTGTCAGGGAGGATACCTGCCGGCCATTTGTTTAAGGCCGCGTATGGCTTTGCGCTACTAACGGTGCTTCTGATCGCGCCGTTAAAACCGGTTATCGCCGAAACCAGCGAGACGTCACCTGATGCCGCCGTCGCCCAGACCGTTAACGGAATCCTCAGTTATTCGCGCTGGCCTGACAAAACGGCCTCTTCTTCTTTAACGCTGTGCATCATTCCGCCAGTCAAATACGCCGCATTACTCACGCCCGATGGCAGCGCTTTTACCGGCAGGCCGCTCAAAGTGATGACGTTGCCTTTTGAGAGTCCGCTGCTGACGACGCAATGCGATGCGATTTATTCCGGCAGCACAACGGCAGAGCAGCAAAACGATTTGCATCTGCGTCTGGAAGGCCAGGCCATTTTGACCCTCAGTGAGCAGGACGATGCCTGCGCATTACTGAACGCATTTTGTCTGGTGATCACGCCCCTTCATACCGGATTCAAACTGAATCTGGACACGCTGTCCCGCAGCGGTGTGCGGGTTAATCCCGCCGTATTACAACTTGCCAGGGAAAAGGAGTAACTATGGAAAATCAAATTCCTGTTCCTGACAAAGAACAGCCGCGCCAGCGCCCGACGCTAAGCGCCGCACTGAACAGAATCCATATGATTGTGATTCTGACCGCGATTGGCCTTGCCGGTTTTTTACTGATTTTGCTGGCCCTGATCGCCCTGCGTTCGCATGCCGAAAATAATCTGCAACTGACCGCGCGTGCCATCAGCTACACCACCGAAGCTGCGCTGGTGTTTAACGACCCTGCTGCCGCGCATGATTCGCTGGAGTTCATCGCCAAAAGAGGCGATTTCACCCAGGCTAAAATTCTGACGCCTGCCGGTGCGACGTTCACCGAATGGCAAAGACCGGTAAACAGCAACTGGGACAAGCTCGGCCAGCTCGTCGGCCACCTGGCTTTCCCGGAACCCATCACGATGCCAGTGAATCATTCAGGTTCGCTCATCGGTACCGTCTGGCTCGCCGGTAACGGCGGCAGCCTGACGGGCTTCCTGCTGGAGACGGTGCTTAGCCTGATCGGCTGTCTGGTACTGACGGCACTGGTCGCGCTGTATTTTTCCCGCAGGATGCAAAAAGGCATTGTCGATGCCCTCGGTCACATTACGCGCGTCACTCATGACGTCACGGCCAACCGGTCGTTCAATTTGCGCGTACCTTCCGCGCCGATTGTCGAGCTACACACCCTGAGCCAGGACTTCAACAGCCTGCTGACAGAGCTGGAAGCCTGGGAAAACCATATGCGCAACGAGAACGTCTCACTGACCCAAAAAGCGTTGCATGACGGACTGACCGGTCTGCATAATCGCGCGTTTTTCATTGATACGCTCAACCAATGCTTTAACCCGATGCGCCCGGCGCTTTCACTGGCCTTGTTGTTTATTGATGTCGATAACTTTAAAGAGATCAATGACTCACTCGGTCATGCCGCCGGAGACCGCGTGCTGATGGTGATAGGCGAACGGATGGCGAAAACACTGCGTAAAGGCGATGTGCTGGCGCGTCTGGGCGGCGATGAATTTGCCATTTTGCTTGAACCGATGGTTTCCACCGCAGAGGCCGTGGCTTTTGCCGAACGGATTGTTGAAATCATGAAAACCCCCGTCATCCTGCTCAATAACAAGACGCTGGATGTTTCTCTCAGTATCGGTATTGCGCTGTCGCCTTCTCAGGCCACCAGCGCGAAAGAGTTACTGGATAAGGCCGATGAGGCCATGTACCGCTCGAAAAAAATTTCCGGCAATTGCTGGCATGTCTCTTCAGGTATGCCGCTTCCTGCCGTGATGAAAGACTAAAAGGAATTACTGAATATGAAGATCTGCAACACTTTCAAGACCTGGTGTCATTTCGCCGCTACGGGGCTGTGCATTTTGCTGCTGGTCGCCTGTCAGAGCAAACCGGCGGGATTAACGCCAGAACAAATCGCCGTACTGCAAAAAAATGGTTTCTCACAGACGGCAGATGGCTGGGAACTGGGGCTGGATGCCAAAGTGCTGTTTGGCAATAATCAGGCGACGCTTTCGCCAGAAAGTAAGCAGTCGGTAGAAAAACTGGCCGGTGAACTGCTGCATGTCGGCCTGAATAAAGTCAATCTCGACGGCCATACCGACAACTACGGTGACGCCGGTTACAATAACGATCTGTCACTGCATCGCGCCAACACGGTAGCCGCCGCCTTTGCCGATGCGGGAATGCCGCGTACCAATATCCATACCCGCGGATTAGGTCAGAGCCAGCCCGTTGCCAGCAATAAAACCCAGGCCGGACGCGCCCAGAACCGTCGCGTGTCTGTGATTATTGTGGTGTAAATAACACTGAATTGAGTAACAGACTGGTACGCCTCAACGCTGAGGCGTATTATTCCTTCATCCCCCTCTCACTATCCTATTGATTCTGGTGCAATAGCCCATCATTAGCTCATTTTCAGGACAGTTTTCAGCAATGGAAGATACATCATTAAAAGTATTGAAGGCCTGGCAGGAATATATCAAATACAGCGGCATGGAAAAAAGTAAAATCCCGGCTGACAACCTTCACGAATACCAGCAAGTATACCTTACTGACCGGAACGTTCGTGATGATGATGACGGAATACGCATTACACTTTCGTCTAATACCCTTGAGCTTCTGAAACAAAAATACATTAAGTATGATAATAAAGGGAAAGTAGAGAGTACAACACCGGTACATTTCCTCTTCCCGATCATCCGCTACAGTGAATTCAGCAATAACAAACAAACCACGAAATACCTCCCTTTATTTTCCTTTCAGCTGAATCCTGAATTATTCATACAGGAAGGCCAGCAAACTGTTTTAATCCCGGTTAAGGATGGCACCCGTGTTTCTCCGCTGTTGTCCGCATTCAAAGAATTACTGGGATTTGATATCAGCGAACTGGGCGAAAATCGCCATATGATGAGCCTGATCAGTGCCCTGAATGAACAAAAATATAATTCATTCCTGGAGGCATTTGCGGGTCTGAAGATGTGGATTGAAGAGAAACTGGTTGGGACTAAATGGCGAAATGCCAGACTGGAAACGGGATTCAATGCCCTGATCTGCGAATTGCATAATGAAGACTTTAATACACAGCGCGACGGTAAAGATTTCACCTGTTTAACGTCCCGTAATGACCTGTCCGCCTTTCCTTTGCTGCAAAAATATTTATGTCAGCAGGATGAGCCACTCAATAATGAAGAAATAAATAAAGTAGTCACGTTGGGATTATTTGAAAAAAAATACCCTTTGGGGCGCGGGCAAATGCAGGCATTACAATCGGTTCAAAAAAACCTGCCCCTCGTGGCGGTTCAGGGCGCGCCGGGAACCGGTAAAACCACGTTATTCAAATCATTAATTGCGCAAAAAGTGGTTGAGCGCGCCCTGGCTATTATTGACGGCAATGATCGTAATCTGGGCATGCTCATCACCTCGACGGCCATTAAAGCGGTAGAAAATGTCATTGATGATTTACGCGATGATGATGTTGTAAAAGGTCTCGACTGGTTGTATTTCCAGGCCGGTTCAAAAGAAAAAGTCCAGTCTGAAGTCATGCGCATCGATAAGTTGTTAAAAACTTATGAGCAGCAATCTGCCGATGCCCGTGCGCGCGGATCCGCTGAACAGCGTCTGTGCCAGAACCGGGAAATGATTAACCATTGTTATACGCACTATCACACCAGGAAAAATGCGCTTCAGCAGGCCATCTCTGCGTGCGGCGACCCGACGACCCGGTTGCATGATCTCGACGCGATCCTGAAAAGTGAGCAGGACGCTTTTGTCCTGCAGGCGGAGTCTGTCGGGATCCCGGTCACTTCATTTAACGCTGTCCATCTCACCGCGGTTGCCCGTTTTCTTCATGATGAACAAAAGAATCATGCGCAGAAACTGGAAGCCTGGGAACAGGCCAATATCCGCGCCCGGTACTGGCTTTCAGTCTGGCCAGTCAGTTTTGATCTGACGGCACTCACCCGGTTTATGCAGGGAACCCTTCCGGATTTGCTCGAAGATATTTACGGTGATTATCCCCGTTCAGGCATCGCCGCTTTCCTGACGCGCTTTTTCTCCGGAAAACGAAATGCCCGACGCGAAAAAGCCCAGGCCATGAATCTCACGGAGTTCACGGCGTTAGGTCTCAATGATTTATCTCATCAGCAAATGGCCGATTTACTGCATTACAGTCGCGAACTGAGGAATAAAAAAGAGGATTTAGCCCACTTGCAGATATTGCAAGGCCCCGAACCGGAGGCTGACAGGATCCCGAAACTGAAAAGTCTGCATGAGCAACTGGGCCGTTTACAGGCTCTGGAACGTCATATTTTAGAGACCAAAGAGAGGGCGCGCGCCTTCGCACAAGATTATCCGGAAGGAGACTGGCCGGATATCCTGAGGTTGCGTTTTATCCGGCAACATCGCGCCATGTTTGAAGATGCCGTCGCATTCCTGTGGCAGGAGCAGTTAACCCGCAAAACCGAGCTCACAGAAATCCTGACCGTGTGGAGAGACTTATTAACCCGCCCCCGTTCGCCCCATTACTTCACTTACAGAAATGCCCGTCAGGAAGAGTTTTATCGCCTGCTTTCACTGGCTTATCCGGTCATCGCCACGACATTAGCCTCAGCGTATAAACCGGCCGGTTATGAAAACCTCGGGGATTTCGAGAAAGTAAAACCTTACCATCTGACGTTATGTGATGAGGCGGGCATGGTGTCAGTCGAAACACTGGTTCCTCTGCTGAGCCGCAGTGAGCAGGCCATTATTGTGGGTGACCCCGCACAAATCGAGCCAATCAGAACCCTGTCGGAAGGGGTGCAAAATCAGCTACGGGAACAACACTTCGGCGATGACGACCTGCTTTATGATCGCATGTCACCGATGTTAGTCACCGCCTATCACCGTGCAGCGGGAACCTCCTCAGGCTCGGTCAATGACATAGGTAACGGCATCGTGCTTGATGAGCATCGGCGCTGCCAGCCACCGATTGCCGCCTTGTTTACTCAGCTTGCCGGTTATGAGGGCATTTCTGTGGAAACCGCACCGCCTTCTGAAGCGGTTGCCAGTGCCTTTGCGGCGATGGACAGTCACCATTTGATGTTTTACAGCGTGGAGGGCAAAAAGGGTCCCGGTGCAAATACCAATCTGGACGAGGTTGAAGCGATTGATGACCTGCTGACGAAGCTGGAAAGCGCCGGTTATGACCTGACGAAAGATGTCGGCATTATCACCCCTTACGCCAATCAGAAGAACCTGCTGATCCAAAAAATGGGCAACCGCCTGGGGCACTATGATTCCCTGCGAATTGGGTCGGTTCATCAATTCCAGGGAACCGGGTTTGAAGTCATCATTTATAGTCCGGTGATCCACTCGCCGCGAGACAATGACAAGTTCCAGAACAATAAGCCCAACCTGCTCAACGTCGCGGTTTCCCGGGCCAAACAACAATTTATTGTGGTGGGTAATTATGATCGTCTGATTGCGGCGGGCCGGTATCTGAAAACGCTGGCTGAAGTATGTGCTAATGATTTCATTCTTGAACTGGGAAGCCAGCACCCTAAGTTTAGCGAACTGAGCCAGAGCCCGGCGGTGGAAACCTATTACCGGGATTGTGAGCATATTGATGCTTTCCATGCCGCCACTCAACAATGTCAGCAGGAGTTGATTGTTGTGTCGCCCTGGCTTCGTTTTAACCGCGAAGGTGAAAATCCTCAGCTCAGTTTGTTAACTGCGGCGCGTCAGCGGGGAATCGATGTCAAAGTCTATTATGGTTACGATCATGCAAAATATGGTTTTGAGCGGGACGGTGATCCTCTGCTGATTGAGCAATATATTCAGTCCCTTGGCAGAGAAAACGTGATCCGGATAAACGAAGGCACTCACGAAAAACTGCTGCTGGTGGATAACCACTATGCGCTGGTGGGAAGCTGGAACTGGTTATCACACGGCTATCACCAGATTTGTCGCCTTCAGGGAAATCTCAGCCAAAACATTCGCAGAGAGGTCAGCGTTAAATTACGCGATCCGGCTTTTGTTCTGGCTCAGAAAGATTCTCTGCTTTGACCTTTTTACAATAACCCCACCATATGCAGCGCCGCCTTGCAGTTATCCGTTCTGCGCCAGGCGAGCGCGATTTGCGTCGTTAATGTCTGCCCTGCCAGGGGCAGACAGCGCACATTGGTTTCATCAATTTTACTCAGTGACGCCGGCACCAGCGCGTAACCAAAACCTGTCGCCACCATACTCAGCGCTGAGGTAATTTGCGGACATTGCTGCCCGTAGCGCGGCGAAAATCCCGCCTCTTTGCACGCCTGAGTCACGGCATCATAAAGCCCAGGCGATAAATCGCGGGGAAAGGTGATCAGCATATCGTGGCGCAGCGCCGCCAGCCGGACTTCTTTCCCCTGACTGAGCGGATGCTTCTTCGGTAGCGCCACCACCATTTCCTCGATATCCAGCACCTTAAAACTAAACTCCTTGCTGCGTTCACAAGGCAGACGAATAAACGCTGCATCCAGTGCGCCCTCGCCCATCGCGGTCATCAGCCCGGCCATATCTTTTTCCTGAGGCTCCAGCACCATGCCCGGATATTTGTCGCGAAAACGGTGCAGTAGTTCAAATACCTGCGGGTTGAAAGCCGTTGAAGTGGCAAAGCCGATGCGCAGCGTACCATTCAAGCCACGCGCCACTGCACGGGTACGTTCAAAGGCAGCATCGGTCAGCTTGATAATGGTTTGTGCATCGTCGTACAGCACTTTTCCGGCTTCGGTCAGTTCGACGCCACGGGTAAGACGTTTGAGTAAAGGGGTTCCGATTTCATGTTCGAGCCGCTGAATTTGCTGGCTCAGAGGAGGCTGGGATATTCCCAGGAGTTCGGCAGCACGGGTGAAGTGGCCCGTCTCTGCTACCGCGACAAAATAGCGCAGATGACGAAGTTCCATATCAAAAACGTCTCAAAGTAAACACCTCCTCATATTGGAACTCAGAACGGAATGGCGTCAACCTTTAGTTAGCAAAGTTAACTATTCGAACGGAGTTCCTGCATGAAAAGCCATTCTGAGTCCTGTTCCTGCGTCGCCGATATTGCCCGCACGGCGACGGCGTTTAAACAGCAGCATCCTGACCGCGTGCTCTATCAGTCATCACTGATGAGCGCCTTGCTGAGCGGCGTCTATGAAGGCGATACCACAATGGCAGAGCTGTTGAAACACGGCGATTTTGGCCTCGGTACCTTTAATCGTCTCGACGGTGAACTGATTGCATTCAACAGCAATATCTTCCAGTTACGTGGCGACGGCAGCGCCCGGCGGGCAAAACCGGAACAAAAAACACCCTTCGCCGTCATGACATTCTTTAATCCTACGAATGAATACGTCATTGATCGCCCGCACAGCCGCGAACAAATTCACGCGGTTATCGACAACGCCGTTGCCAGTCAGAACACCTTTTGCGCATTGCGCATTGATGGCGAGTTCAGCCGCGTCGAGACCCGCACCGTGCCGGAACAACACCGCCCTTATAAACCGATGCTGGAAGCCATCGAAGCGCAGCCAACGTTTCATATCGAAAACAGCCAGGGCGTGCTGATTGGCTTTCTGACACCTGCGTATATGCAAGGCATTAACGTCGCGGGCTATCACGAACATTTCATCAATCAGACACGCAGCAGTGGCGGCCATGTACTGGATTATCAGGTGGAGTGCGGCGTGCTGACCTTCGGCACGGTCGAAAAGCTATTAATCGACTTCCCGCAGGACAGCGATTTCCTGCATGCCAACTTATGTCCTGACGATTTAAATGATGCGATTCAGTCCGTTGAAAGCTAACAGCCCGCAGACAGAAGGAACAAAACCATGAAAAATTCAGACAGCCAAAGCGAATGGAAATGCGGTGCAGATCTGGTCGTCGCACAGCTTGAAGCACAGGGCGTAAAACACATATTCGGTATTCCCGGCGCAAAAATCGACCGGGTATTCGATTCGCTGGTCGATTCCCCTATCAAAACGATTCCGGTACGCCACGAGGCCAATGCCGCCTTTATGGCCGGTGCCGTGGGCCGTCTGACCGGTAAAGCAGGCGTTGCACTGGTCACTTCCGGCCCCGGCTGCTCGAATCTGATCACCGGTGTGGCCACCGCAACCTCCGAAGGCGATCCGCTGGTGGCGCTTGGCGGTGCGGTGAAACGCGCCGATCATGTCAAGCAGGTGCACCAGACCATGGACACCGTCGCGATGTTCCGTCCGGTCACCAAGTATTCCGCCGAAGTCACCTCGTCTTCCGCCCTGGCCGAAGTGCTGGCAAACGGTTTTCGCGCCGCCGAGTTCGGGCGTCCGGGCGCAGCATTTATCAGTCTGCCAATGGATATCGTCAACGAACCGGCCAGCGGGAAACTCCTGACCTCGCAACCGCCGGTGCTCGGCAGCGCACCGCACGACGCAATATTACAGGTCGCGCAATTACTGAAACAGGCCAAAAATCCGGTGCTGCTGCTCGGCCTGATGGCCAGCCAGCCACGCAACGCTGAGGCGATCCGCCGTCTGCTGCATAAAAGCGATCTGCCGGTGACCAGCACCTATCAGGCGGCAGGCGTTATCGATCAGGCTTCGTTCCACCGCTTCGCCGGTCGCGTCGGCTTGTTCAACAATCAGGCCGGTGACCGCCTGCTGCGCAACGCGGATCTGGTCATCACCATCGGTTACAGTCCGGTCGAGTATGAACCGGCGCAATGGAGCAACGGCAACGCTGAACTGGTGCATATCGACGTGATACCCGCCGAAACCGACAGCGACTATCTGCCGGACGTCGAACTGGTGGGCGATATTGCCGACACGCTGGATCTGCTGACAGAACAGATTCAGCAACGCATCAACCTGAGCGCCTCTTCCGTCGCCATTCTCGAAGATCGCCGCCAGCAACGTGCACTGCTGGATCAAAAAGGCCGCAGCCTGAATCAGTTTGCGATCCATCCGCTGCGTCTGGTACGCGCGATGCAGGATATCGTCAACAGCGACGTCACGCTGTGCGTCGACATGGGGAGTTTCCATATCTGGATCGCCCGTTATCTTTACAGCTTCCGCGCGCGTCAGGTGCTGATTTCCAACGGCCAGCAAACCATGGGCGTCGCGCTGCCGTGGGCGATTGGCGCCGCGCTGGTCGACCCTGGTCGCAAAGTGGTGTCTGTTTCCGGCGACGGCGGCTTTATGCAGTCAAGCATGGAACTGGAAACCGCCGTCCGCCTCGGCGTCAATCTGCTGCACATCATCTGGGTTGATGAGGCCTATAACATGGTGGCAATCCAGGAACAGAAAAAATACCAGCGCACCTCCGGTATCCAATTCGGCCCGATTGATTTCAAAGCCTACGCCGACGCCTTCGGCGCCAAAGGTTTTGCCGTCACCTCCGCCGAAACCCTGGAAAGCACCCTGCGCGCCGCCATGGACGTACAAGGCCCCGCCGTCGTCGCCGTCCCGGTGGATTACAGTGATAACGCGTTATTGATGGGACAACTGGAGATGGGAAGGATTTTTTGAGGGGGGTGGATTGCTTGGGCAATAATGTTACTGAGGCGCAAGGATGCGCCTCTTTATATTTGCACTATTGATTTTTAAGATGTGTTTTGAGTTCTTCAATCGACAAGGCAGGTTCTCGTCTATGCAGCATGGCGTGGCAGTTGGGGCACACTGGCCGTAAATCTTCCATGGGGTCGACCTCATAAGCTTTACCAATTTCACCCAATGGTTTGAGATGATGCACATGGATGAAACTTTTACCTAAAGCGCCGTAAACTTTCTCAAACTCAAATCCGCAAACTACACATGTATATCCGTAATGATCGATACATTTCTGACGTGCTTTAGGGTCACGCTCATAGGCGTTGACCATGATAGTTTTGACCGAACCTTCTATAAACTTCTCTGGCTCAGAGACCTCTTCTGGGAGAGATGCAGGAACTTGTACATTTGAAAATGACCACAAGACTTCAACCGGTTGCGTCTCTTTAATGATCTTCGGTGTTCCTAACCCTGCAAAAGTAAAAGGTTCTCTGTCATGTGAGCGGTAGAACACAAAAACCTCACTGCTGGTCGCCAGTAAATTAATAATGGATTTTTGACCAACATGAGATTTTGATTTTCCATGCCACAATAAATCTTCATCGATAAAATGATTGCCATGATCATCACCCGTTCGCCCCGCGCCACCGACAGTACAAAAAATAAAATACCGTCCTTCATATACGCGATATCCGGTGAGCCATTCACCTTTTTGCTTTTCTAAAGGCACTTCACAAATCCGGTACACATCAGCCCTTGTGTATTTCTCTCCTACTACGAAATCGTAACTCGGCATGTTCAATCCTTAGCGTCGGCTCGCTAGTAATAAAATATTTCCCATAGGTTCTAGGAATTATTTTATCGATTGATCACCCACATGAATATTAGAAAGATGAATTATATGGTTTCATCGCATTTCATCCCTTTTCCAAGACTTCTCGCAAAAACGAAAACTGCTTAAAAATTCCACTTACTGTACAAATTCCCACGTATTAGACTCTCTTCGCTGCGGCAAAATCCGTAGTCAGAATTAGCGTTCTGTCATTTTCTGGTACCGACAACCCTATGAAAAAATGGGGAATGTGGTACGGTCTGTCCTCACCTAAATTATGGTGGCTCAGACAGTGGCTTCTCACGAAGCACCGGATCCAGAAAACCGGTAACGCTAACGCTGTTTGAGCTACCACCACGAGGTTAGCGTCTCCAGTGGTAGTAAATTCACTATTTTCTGGAGCACTCAAAATGCCTAACCTTTACGACAATACCCCGCTGGAACTGGAAGAGATCGTCGATCATTGCCGTGCGTTGTCTTATGCCATTGTGTCGCTGGATAATCCGCAGGCGAAAGATCTGCTGAGCTATATTCTTTGTGAACGGCTGGAAGTGCTGTATCAGACGCTGGAAATGCCATTTAGCGAGGATGATATAGTGGTGACAGACGTCGCGGAAGCACTGCCGCACTAAGCCGATCTGCAGACGTAAAAAAGCCAGCGCATATGCGCTGGCCTGATGATCCACGAGGCGTGCGGATTAGAAATCGTAGAAAACGGTCACCCAGGTCTGATCCGGTTCGTTGTCGGTAGAGTGCGCCAGTGTGCGTTCCACATAGACAGACAAGCCGTAACCGATAGTGGTACCCGCGCCCAGATAAACGTGGTTCGCGTGATATTCTTCGCCGCCTTTCAGTTGCAGAGAATCCGCTGCAACGTATGGCTGGATAGATTTCAGGAACGGTTTGTCGATATTAAAGGTATAACCGACAAAGCCTTCCACGCCGTAACCGCTGCCTGCAAAGTAATGATCGACAGGATTTTCACGGGTGCTTGGCACGAAATCTTTGTAATAGCTGCCGGTCCCGACGATATACCAGTTATTAGGCTGCCAGGTTAATGCCGTACCAGACAGCTGCTGATGATAATCTTTTTCGTTATATTGATTATCTTTGACCGTCGCATCAGTCAGGCTGTAAGCCGCACTCCAGACTAAATCTTTGGTGAGTTTATAATCGAAACCTAAACCGCCACCATTATTACGGCGATAATGCTGATTCTCGCCCGCCTGAATTTCATCTTCCGGCAATAAGTAGTTGGCATATAACGTCACAGGACCAAAGTCGTTGGTATATTTCAGGCTGCTTTTTGGCTTATTCGCACCATCGTAGCTACCGTTAATCCCAATACCCGTGCCGCCTGCATGACCATCGTTATCCCAGACATCACTTTTAATCCCGACGACGGAATAATAAATGCCGTACTGGTGGCCGTAGGTTAATGTCCCGTAACGGTCATCTTTAAAACCCGCATATAACTGACGCTGAGTGTCACGGCGTGAGCCTTCGGCATAGTGATCATCCATACCCAGCAGGTGCGCCATGTCCACGCCCAGCTCATAGTAAGCAATGACAGAGGTATCCTGCGTCAGTTTATAATCGCCGCGGAAGCGGAAGCGGGTACCGCCATCGTGACCATTTTTATAATAACCCGGCTCCGGGCCGTTATTGAAAATCCACTCAGGACGAATACTCCCGCCAACCTGCAAACTCAGCGGTGCCAGCAAAGCATTACTTTGAGGATTTTTATCTAAAACAGTAATCTCGGCTTGCGCGCTGGCAGATAATGCCGACAGCACGACGCCGCCAATTAGCATTGACGTTTTTAATTTGCTCATTATTACCCTGTCTTTATTATTTATGTGATGTGTGTGCGGTCTTGCGCCGCGTATAAATAATTAACATAGGTATGACGGGGGTCAAAGTGAAAATTCAGAAAGTTCCCTATAAGATAAAAATATGTTTAGCACAGATACTAAGCAATAAAATGTTTAAATGTAAATAAAAGAAACAATATCTGTATTATGGGTTAAATAATTATCAATATGATTGAAAATGCATCACCTGTAAATTATCAAAACTTTTGAATGGAAATATTTAATAACAATTATACCGGCAAATTAGCATTAATCAGTAAATTACGCCAGTGTGATAATAACATCCCGTGACAACCACCCGTTTTCATTATCTTTAATTTGCGTTATTTTCAGTTCCATCAGGATAATATTCGGAAGAGGCTGTTATTAATTAACCAATTTCAATTTTTATCTCATAAAAATCACACTGGTGGTTAATATTCCTGATTCACTGAGAGGATTTTGCGAGGCATCTTCCAGATTTGACAACAAACTACTGTAATTATAACCAGTCTATTTCTTTGGTGCACCAACAGGCATACAGTTCTCTGGCAGCGGCAATCACCTCGCCAGTACCGGAGGCCTCGACTCACTGACAATGGAATGACTTGTATGACTGATTCTGATAACCACACCGCGTTTACGACTAACTCTATCTCCGTTTTTCGCTCGCTTATCGCCGGGCTGGATTTCAGTCACTTTGATGATGCACAGTTATATGATCTTAATGCGCTGGCGTCAGAATCTGCCAGCGGGTTATGTCAGGGGCTGTTGTGCTTAAGCGAAGGACTTGAGAACAGCGAGATATTGCTCCCGGAGGGGATTGCACAGGTCAGCGATTATCTGAAAGCTTCCGCTCACCTGATCCCTGTTCTTTTTGAATTATGCGAACAGGCCAACAGCGAGCTCGCAAAAAACAAAAAGTTTACGGTGTATCCGATGAACTGACACGTACAGCAATATCCCGCATCACATTGCGCGCACTCTGGCTGATTCCGCCAAGCTGGAAGAAACCGTGTATGACTCCCAGATAGCGCTGGGCCGTGCAGTTCACGCCCTGCTCTGTCATGCGGGAGAACAGCGCCTCGCCTTCATCGCATAACGGATCGTATTCCGCCGTAATGATATGAACCGGCGGCAGCCCTGAAAAATCATCACGCCATAACGGACTGACTTCAGGGTGCATGAAATCAATTTGCGGGAAATAAGCTTCGAATCCACTGAGCAACGTATCGCTGGTCAGCACAAAATCATCGCCATTGCGCTTATGGCTTTCAGAGGACGCTGTTGCATCCAGCATTGGGTAAATCAGCACCAGCAGGTGCGGCAGCCAGTGTCCGGTATTTCGCAGGCGCAGAGCCGTGATAAGGGCAAGATGTCCGCCTGCGCTGTCCCCCATCAGTGTTATCCGGCCGCGCTCTATGCCAAGCCTTTCAGCATGCTGCCAGATGAGGTTTGACGCCTGTTCTGCATCGTCATGTGCGGCGGGATAGGTGTGTTCAGGTGCTAAACGATATTGCACCGCAATCACCCGGCAACCGCTGTAAAAAGCAAGCTGACGTAGCTGATTATCATGAGTCGCAAAACCGCCACTGACAAAACAGCCGCCGTGATAATAGATAACGGCAGGTAATGCGCCATGCGCTTCCAGCGGAGAGTAGACGCGTAACAACATACCGTCGATGACCACATCATCAACATTTACGCGTTGCTCAAGATCGCCCGCTAACACCGTGCTGGCAATATAGCCGGCACGGCGCTCAGCGAACGTCTGACTGCGGGAAGAGGGACGGCCTGCAGTAATGAAGTCGTTAACAAGTTCAGCAATTGTGGGTTCCAGTGCCATGAGGATTTTTTCCTTATTTGCGTATTTAGGTGTCGCCAGGATGATGACAGGCTACGATAATTAACTACATCAAGTCGATCGGTATTAACGATTTGTTCTTAGTTACTGATCTATGCAATCGATTATCTTTCCTCCTTACACTCTGGTTATCCTTGCCTTTCTATAAGGCAGGATTGAAAAGCACATTTACATCTCATATTGCGTTGTACTGTTTATTTGAAACAGTTAATGACTTTAGTGATATTAAGATAGCGGGGGAATTGGATTTAGTGACATTAATGCCTTCTCATTAATCATTATTCAGCATCTCATCACCTGGCGCTTTCGCAAAAAACGTCCGTAAGTTTTCGGAAAACATCCTGATTAATTGGCAACTTTCTTTATTTAATAACTGAGATGTATTTTTCCGTGACATAGTTTGTTTTAGTGATCTACTGATTTATGCTAGCTTTCATTTCCGGAGCGGAACTCGCCGACATACTGTTGGACTGCTATTTTTCCAGCGAAAGTCAGTATATTAATATATTCACACCATCAATATATTATTAATTAGCCCAGTCAGCACATATCGGTTTTGGGGTATTCACGCCCATGAGCGTTAAAAGGACTTAAACGATGAGTATCCAAGATTACATTCTTGCTGGCAGTAAATTACCGGTCCACAACCATTACCAGTTAAGACTTAAACGGCTGGAATCCCGGCAGCCCGGCGTTGATATTTCGGTGCTCAGGTTCAGCGGCAGCGAGGCCATCAGCGATATCCTGCGCTATGAAATTGCGTTCACCAGTGCGGTGAAAGACATTCCCGCTCAGCACATCATCAACTATTCCGCCCTGCTCCTGATGTACCCCGACGGTAAGCCGTGGGAGCCGGTTAAACCACGCATTATCCCCGGCGTCATTACCCAGTTCCGCCAGTGCGGCACCTCCGCCGATGAGACCCGCTACGTCGCCACGCTGGAACACCGCGTCACCCGGTTAAATCAGGGCAGCAATAACGCGATTTACCAGAACGACAGCGTCATCAGCATGACCGAAAACACCTTCCTGCGTTACTACATGGACCGGCTGGATTTCCGGTTTGCGCTTAATGAACAGTACCCGCTGAAAAAATTCATGATGCAGTTCGGCGAAAGCGAATACGCGCACATCGCGCGCCGCCTGGCCGACAGCGGCATCTCGTACTTCTTTGAATACGATGAAGAGAACAACTGCGACGTCATGGTGCTGGCCGACCATTCTTACGCCTGGCCGGAACCGGTCGCCATCCCGTTCCGTAATCCGGCGGGCCTGTTCGACGGCGGCCAGGAGTCGGTCTGGGAGATGTCGGTCAGCCGCAAGGCCATCCCGAAATCGGTGACGGTTAACGACGATTACTATCCGGCCGCGCAAAGCGATATGACCGCCACGACGACCACCAATCCGGATTACACGGCGCTGGTTGCCGAAGATTACCGCTGGGGTGAGTCCTATCCTGAGCCGGGCAAGGAATACAGCAACGAGCCCGGTCAGGGGATGTGGTACGCCAGACGCCGTCAGGAGCGTTATCTGAGCGAACAAATCACCTTCGGGGGCAAGTCCAACTGCATGACGCTGCGTCCGGGGATGGTCATCACCACGCCCGGTAAAGACTGGCCGGAAGCGCCGGACGGCCTGCTGATAGTTTCCACGAACTCTACCAACGTCGCCCGCGACACGGCGTATTTTGTCACCTTCACCGCCGTGCCACGCAATACCCGGCATCCGTATCGCCCCGCTCTGCTGCCGTGGCCGACCGTCACCGGCACGCTGCCTGCCCGTATCTCCAGCGCACATCCGGATGAACCTTATGCCCATATCAACGCCGACGGTTTGTACCGCGCCCGGTTTGGTTTCGACCGCACCGAATGGCAGAAAGGCTTTGAGAGCTGCTGGCTGCGTCTGGCAAAACCCTATTCCGGGGATACCTGCGGCTTCCATATGCCGCTGCTGGACTCCACCGGCGTGGCGATTGCCTTCGAGAACGGCGACGTTGACCGGCCGTACATTGCTTATGCGCTGCACGATTCACGGCATCCGGACCCTGTGGCGTTACCGAACTACAAGCGGAACGTTATCCGCACGCCTTCTGGAAATAAGTTAAGACTTGATGATTCACGAGGCAAAGAACATATAAAAATCAGTACAGTACACTCTGGTAAGAGCCAGCTCAGTCTGGGACACCTGGTGGACAGTGCCAGAAAACAACGCGGTGAAGGCGCAGAATTGCGTACCGATGCCTATGTTGCCGTTCGTGGCGGCAAGGGCATTCTGCTTTCTACCGAGCCGAAGAACAGTGCTCAGGGGCAGCAGCTGGATATGGATACCGCCATTGCCCAGCTTGAAAAAGCCCTGGCTCTGGCCAAAACCCTGAAGAGTAGCGCCGATATCGCTCAGGCGTCTCCGGCAGAAACCACCGATCAGGAGTTGCTCAAGACAGACCTCACCAAACTCGCTCAGCCCGGTGTCGTCGTTTACGGCGATGCCGGAATTGCGCACACCACGCCGAAAACGATCCAACAAACTGCCGGTAAGAATCTGGTAGCCACTGCTGGCCAGGATGCCAGTTTCAGCGTATTCCGTCGTTTCTCGGTCGCCGCCGGTGAACTGTTCTCCGTATTTGCGAACAAGTTAGGCATCAAGCTCATTGCCGCGGCAGGAAAGGTGCAGCTTCAGGCGCAAAAAGACCAGATGGAACTGACCTCTTTTGAAGACATGCAGATCACCAGTACTAACGGCCGCATTGTGCTGAACGCAAAAAAAGAGCTGTTGCTGATGTGTGGCGGGGCGGGGATCCGCATTAAAGACGGGGTGATCGAAGAACTGGCACCGACCCGCATAACCCAAAAATCGCCGGTACTGGAGTATCAGGGTGGGGACAGCGTGAAGCAGGCGATGCCAACCTTTAATCAGGGGGACTTTGGTGTGAAGTACAAACTACATATCAATGGTGACCCATCGCATGTTCTCAAGAACCAAAAGTTCCGGGTTCATCGCCAGGATGGCTCTGTCTCTGAGGGTATAACCGATGCAAACGGTGAGTCCTCTCTGTTGCAAATGAGCGAACTGGAAAATGTCGCCATTGAGTTGATCAAGGGAGTGAGATAATGGCTGATTCATGCTCTAACATTCGTAATCCAAAGCTTCTTTCAGAAGGTGATATTTGTCGTCCTGTCACATCCGGGAAGGCACTGATACAGGAGTGCGGTGTACAGCCTCCGCTGCCCTGCATTGTTATTTTGGTTCACGGGGTCAATGACGTAGGCGAAGCCTACGAAAATCAGGACGTCGGTGTTTGTGCCGGACTTAACACGCGCCTTGGCCGCACTGATATGCATCATCATGAGTGGAAACAGCATGATTTTATGATTTCCGACGCAGACGGAAACATCACAACAGAAACCTGTGCAGTGCAGGATCAGACATGTGTTGGTGTCGTTAACCGTTCACCGGTGATCCCTTTTTACTGGGGATATAAGCCGGTCGATCATGATGCATTTGTGCAAGACCAGAAACGCTATAAATCCGAGCTGCTAAAAAAGGGTAATGACGCAGACTTACCCTACGATACCTACCGTGAAAACGACACGAAAAAGTTGAATGCGCATAACAATGCCAAAATCGACAATCTGAATAACTGGCTGGATCCTTTATCCGCTAAAGGTGGCGGTACGTTTGCGAACGCCACCACCAATATCCCGGATATGTTTGGTCCGGGAGCCGCAGGGCCGATACTGGCCATGATTGGGAAACTGATGTCGCGTACTGAAACGTTCAATTTGAACAATAAGGACTGGAGCCATCCAATCTATCAGAACCCGCACCGCATTTATCAGGCCTATGCAGCACGACGGCTGGCGGATTTGATATTGGATATTCGCCGAAATCAGGATACACAATCCGACACCATCAATATCGTCGCTCACAGTCAGGGGACGATTATCACCATGTTGGCCAATATGTGGGTTGAAGCTGAAGGATATCCTACCGCTGACTGTGTAATCCTTAATCACTCCCCTTATGCACTGGAAAATCGCTGGCTGGAAAACTTTATGCCAGGTAACCAGCAAACCAGTGATGCGCGACAAAAGACCTTTGCTCATTTCTGCAAATTGATGGCGAAGAATCCAAACGCACCGCAGAGCACCCTTTCACATGACAGTGCCTATATTCAAAAAATAATGGATACAGGCTGCCTGGCTAAAAAGGCAAAAGAAACTATCTGGGAAAGTGCCCTTTATAACCGCAATAACTTCGGTCGTGTTTATAACTATTTTTGCCCTAATGACCAGGTGGTATCCATGTCACCGATTCAGGGGTTTGGCTGGAGAGGTATTCCGGACAAAATTAAGGCACAGCTGGGCGATAATCTCTATCAACGTGTCTTCTGCAAAGATGTTTGGGTCGGTGACAAAACGGGGTTCCATTACACAATGCCATCACGTCAGGCTGATGATTCTAAAGATACTGGCTATTCCTTTACCGACGTCACTATCAACGCGCCGGTACTACCTGAGCCGTTTCAGTTTGCACTAATGGCGCAGGGTAAAGATAACTATAAAGCCAAAATGGCCGGTAACGACCCTGAGATAGCCAAAGCAGCAATGAAAGCGGAGAAGTTTATCCCGGAAACGGTTGATGTACCCAATAGCCCGCTCTTTTATGGGATGAGGTCAAACGGGAGCGTTCTAAGTCCGGAACAGCTGGAGGAGCTGAATGCCACGTATGCCCCTAAAAAGTTTGTTTCAGGACTAGTGTCTGGACACAGAGACTCATTTCAGCAGCTTATTCTCCAGCGGGAAATGACAAATGATGAGTTAACTGCTGCGGTGCAAATGGATGTTTCCTACAGCCAGCATTCATCGATTGTCGCCAGTGATAAAGCCCCGTCCCATGCAATGGTCTACGACTTAGCGATCGGACAATGTGAGGCATTTGAAAACCAGGAGTTTTGGGAGAGGTTGCTTTTACGTGCTGATTGGCGAAGAGCAGAAAATCCTATTTCTGATGAAAAAAATTATTACCAAAAAGGCCTTCTTCCTTATGAACATATTAAGCAATTCATGAATAAACCAGAGCGAGAAAAAGGTATGCCGCTTGGGGAAGAATTCGGAGTGACTAACGACTATGGTTCCCGCCAGATGGTTAAGCCTGGCAATCATCGTGATATGGAAAATACAACGGTTCAGCTTTTGCAGTGGGATATGCCCAAACCTCAGGTCTGACAGGGAAGATATATGCAAACGTTTAAAATGGCGGGAATGCTTATTCTGGTAATTAACATCGGAGCATGCCGGGCAGCGCCTCAGTCCCCTCCAACGCAAGTTGTCTATCGATTTGATGATCATCGTTATCTGGAACTGACAGGATTCAACTGTCAGGGGGGATTACGGTATATCGATACTCAACGAGGTATCCAACATCAGATTTATGATGTTTCAGATGGGTACCGGATTTTCACCAAGAAATTTGTTCATCCTTCTGAACGCTATATTGCAATTACCTCATATGAAGGAGGCGGGTTTGCCATTTCAAAAGACTATGGACGTACGTGGGATGGTGCAAGTTTTTCACCTGGAGGGGGGGCTGTAAGATACAAAGACGACCATCCGCAACGTGAGGAAATTGAATCGTTCACAGTAGTCCACGATCAGGGATTTATGCTGACAAAAGCTGGTGATATTTACATGAGTTCCAAACCCTTTGATGACCCACGTCTTGAGCCTGGAGGAAGTGGGATTGACTATTCCTTCACGACAAGACGCGGAGTGTTGCAAACCAACCATATGCGTCCAGGTTATGGTGGAGGTAAATGGGGAACAGAGTATTCGTCATGGAACTCTTTTGCTGGCCCTAATCATTGGACTACAGACACCTATAGAAGAAATTTTCAGGGTATCCCCAATAAAGTGCCCGAAGTCAAAAATTATACCGGCTGGGATCATATGCAATGTAATCCGAATTTAGGAATTACAACGGAATGAAAGCTGTAAATGAAATCAAGATTCGCCTGATGGCGTGATGGCGTGATGGCGTGATGGGTGTGAGTAAAACAGGAAGCTCGCTTCCCGCTAAAGGCATCGATGCATTAGGTAAAAAATAACATTTTTAGAGTCGTATAAGAGGGAACTAAATGAATTTCGAAAAATGGAAGCGTGCGCTGCCCTTGATAGGATTACTTTTGGCGGGTTGTAATGCCTCGTCCTTGCAATCTGTGCAAGCCTGTCCAGATATTCAGGGGAGTTATAAGTTTGAAAATGTGGCAGATTTCTACATTCAGAAACAGACCAGTGGCGAGTATCTGGCGTTAATGATGTCAGAACAGCAGTCCCCCGAGTTTTTGCCAGTGGTAATCCCGTCCAAGCAAGCGCTTAAAGATGAGAATTATTCTGAGTGTACAGTCATGATAAAAGGCCTCGGACTTCTTATGCCTTCAGACAAAAATGCTAAGTACAGTGTCAGTGCTGGCACACAGAATTATATGACAGAACAAAAAATTGATACCCCATTGGTCATTCTATACATGGCAGGATTCCAGTCAGCTGTTTTTGGTGTAGAGAAAATATCCAATAACCTCCCGCAGACGGTAACTACCACGTACGCTAACCGGGATAAAGATTAATGAATCGTTCGAAGTTGGCATTACTATTTTTTGTGATGATAAATTCACTGCTAATAAACGGTTGTGCATCTGTTATCGCACGCAATACTAACCTTGGAGCAACGCCGCCTGCAGTCTATCCTGGAGCTGCTTACGACATTGCTGTCATACCTTCCCCTCTTTTTCCTTTAGCGCTGATTGATCTGCCTCTTTCTTTTGTCGCTGATACTTTTATGCTTCCAGTTGATATTTACCATTCAGCTAAACGCAGTTCAAATGCGCCTCAGGAAAGTGTATTAAAAGAAAAACAATCAAAAACAGGCGACATGTACTTAACAAATATGGAGAGCCAAAATTTTAAATCGGATGGTGCATCCCTTGTAAAACAAGGTAATGATTTTTACACCAGCACTTATCCCAATTACGCAAAGGCATTCGAACTTTACGAGCAGGCGGCCAAGTTTAACGACGCAGCTGCGCAATTTAATCTCGGGAATGCTAATTATCTTGGCCGTGGCACACCAATCAATTATGAGGCTGCCTATAACTGGTATCTGAAATCAGCAAACTCCATTGACAACGATGACCCGTCCCCCTCGAATCTTAATCTCGGAAATATGTATTACAACGGTTTGTATGTGAAGAAAGATGACCTGAAGGCCATAGATTGGTATCTGAAAGCCTCAAAGTGTCGTCATCATGATGGCCATAGTGTTACCTACTGTGATAGCGCATTGCAGGCCAGAATGTCCTTAGGTGACATTTATTATAATGGTACCGGAGTGGCAAAGGACAGTAAAACTGCTTATGCCTGGTATTCGTTGGCGAATTACTTGAATGAACAAAGAGTTCCTCAGAAAGAGAAAGTCAGAAAAGAGCTTTCACATGACGATCTCATAGAAGCAAAACTTACGGCTAATAAATTAGCAGCTAAATATGGACTGGCTTACTTAGGTTCCATATTTACTGATTCCCAGATTGAATCTGATCTTTATTAAAGATAAAGGACTGTCTTATGAAAGGTGTCATTCGCTTAGGCGATCCCCATACGCACGGTGGCAACGTCAGCTCAGCGTCAGGTGCCATCTTTGAGGGGAAACCGGTGATGTTAGCCGGTGATACCGTCAGCTGTTCTCAACATGGCACCGTGCCGGTGAATCAGGGGCATCCGACCTGGAAAATGAACGGCAAAGCTGTGATTGTTGACGGTTGTGTTGCGCAGTGTGGTTGCACTCTCAAAACAACCCTGCCGAACGCCGGAGCACAATGATGAACTGGCATCTTCCGCAGATGGCCCGCCACGCCTTACCCAAATTTCCTGGCTGGTGGTGGTGGTTAGCGGTACCGGCAGCCAGTATTGCACTGGCAGCCATCGCACTGTTTTTCACCTGGCCGGTTCAGCGGGGGTTTACCAACCTGCGGTTCTGGTTCTGGCTGTTACTGTTGCCGGTGTTGGTTTCCAGCGCAGTGATGGCCTTTGTGCTCAGTGCGGCATTGCAGGCACGTCGTCAGACTGACTGGCGGCATCTGTTTATTGACCGTAAGTATGCCCACTGGCAGCACTGGGGACGCAGGTCTCTGCGGCTGGTGGCATTCCACTGTCTGACGCCGGAACCGGATATCGCCAGCCGTACGCTGGGTTTGGATGGACTGCATCCGCAGGCTCCTGCGAAACCGGGAGAGATCGTCCCCGTTCAACCCTTGCAGTTGGGCGAATCTCCATTGAAAGATATTCTCTCCCAGACGCTCGAACCACTGTCAGAGACGTTGCGCGCGCAGTCCTCTATCGAAATATGGTTGTATGCAAATACGCCGAAAGAACAAGCCACAAACGCGGTCGAACAGTACTGGTCTGCCAAATTAAAAAAACGCCTGCCCACGGAGAACATCCACTGGCAGAAAGATGCACCGGACGCGGCCTTGCTGGACAGTTGGTGTGATGAAGACATTTCCGCTCCGCGTCTGGTGATTGCCCTGCATTTGCTTGACGGTAAAAGCCAGGCCAGTGCCAGCAGCTCTGCCCTGCTCTTCCTGAGGTCTTCCGGGCCGGTGATAAAAGCCCCGCCTTTCCGACCGGTATACCTGTTCCGCCCGCTGGTGACACAGTCGCACGACCTCGATGCGGACTTCCCGCGATTTCTGACCGCCGGCCAAACCGAGGCCAAACGTCTGAGCCATCTGTGGGATGCCGGGCTGCACAGCCGCGAGCGCGGCGCCCTGCTGGCTCTGCTGGATGAACACAACGTGATGCTGCCGGCACAGGGGCGTCACGATCTGTGCCTGTTGTTAGGCCCTGCGAGTCCGGCCTCCTTCTGGCTTGCCCTGTGCCTCGCGGCGCAGGGATGCGATTTAGGCCAGCGCGGCCAACTGGTCGCCGCACAGTCTGAGGAGTCCATCAGCCTGGTTCAGCTCAGCACCCAGCCTGCTGCGCCCGTGAACATGCCTGTCGATACGATTTCACGCTATCCGCTGGCCTATCTGGCGGGGATCGTGGCCGTGATGCTGGCCCTGATATTACTCCCCGCCGATCGTGATACGCAGGTGGGCATGCTGCCCTGGCTGGGCGGCGGACTGGTGGTGGTCGCCGCCTTACTGAGTTTCTCTGTCCCTCTGGCACTGCGTTTATGGCGTAAGCGGCTCGATGTGGAATGGCACCTGCTGGAACAACAACGTCATGACTAAAAGCCTTCACCTGATGCTGGTGGTGATGCTCGCCCTGGCCCTGAGCCTTCTGTGGCTGAACGCCGACGGAGAAACCCTCACCCACGGCGTGGCCTGGTGGGCAACCGGCGTTATCCTGCTGAGCTATCTTCTGCTGACCCGCTACGCTTTTGCCCTGGAACTGCTCGATTTTAACCGCCCGCCCGAGGCACAGGACGACGCGCGCATCACGGCGTTTGATACCCTGCGTTTCACCCTGCGTCACCGCGATGGCTGGCACTGGAAGCACAAGCAGCCGTGGCTTTTGGTCACCGGTGAGGCGGATGTGGTGGAAAAAGTCGCCCCCGGCCTGACGCAGGCGCGCTGGCTGGAAAGCCAGAACGCCGTCCTTATCTGGTGTGGCGAGGCTGACGCGCTGGATGTAGCCGCCGTCACGCAGCTGCGCGACATGCGCGGGCGCCGCGCCTTTAACGCCGTGCTGTGGGTCACCGATGTGACGGCTGAACCACAATACCTGTGGACCCCGCAGCCGGTGCCTAATCAGACGCTGCCAACGGGCAACAGCGACGCCGTCTATCGTCAGTTTATCGCGCTCGGGCGCACCCTCAGCTGGCGTCCGCCGGTGTTTGGCGTGTGTCTGAGTGAGCCGCAGTGGGAACAGGACGACCGTCCGGTGCAGAGTATCGGCTGTCACTGGCCGGCGGGCACGCCGGTCTCACTTGATGACCAGCTCAGTCAGCTTGCCGCCACGCTCATCCCGCAGGGCATTGCGCAGCTGAACGAGAACAAACGCTGGGCCTGGCTGCTGCAGCTGTCAGGGGATCTGAAACACCACACCGGCGCGTTGCTCAGGCAGCGTTTTCAGCCGTGGCCCGGTGAGCATCAGCGCGTGCTGGCCAGCGGCATCTTCTTTATGCCTGCTGCCCCTGAACCGGCTTCTGTCCAGCAACGCTCCCACGCCTGCTATTTGTCCCCCGCCTGGAACGGCGTTATCGCGCAAAGCCGGATACAGCAGGGTCGCCGCGACCACCTGTCCACCGGTGACAAACTGGCCATCGGCACGCTGACGCTGGCGGGACTGTGGGTACTCGGCATGGGAATATCTGCCTGTACCAACCGCACGCTTATCGCCGACAGCCAGGCGCTGTTGCAGGCGGCCCGCACGCCGGCCCCGATGTCCGACACGCTGACCCGCAGCGTGGCCCTGCAGGACCACATTGACCGCCTGCTGTGGTGGCAGCAAAACGGCTCGCCGTGGCTGCACCGCTTCGGCCTCGATCAGCGTGATGCGGTGATCAACGCACTGTGGCCCGCCTATACCCGGCAAAGTCAGGCTTTGCTGATAACGCCGGTGGTAAACGCGCTAAAAGACCGGCTGCAGGCGTTTGTGTCCCTGCCGCCGGGCTCTGCCGAACGACGTCTGGCCGGAAAAATGGCCTATCAGCAACTGAAAGCCTACCTGATGCTGCTGTATCCTGAACACGCCGATCCGGCCTTTATGCAGCCGGTGCTGTCTCCTCTGTGGACGTCGCCGGGCGGCGTGGCGCCGGGAGAATGGCTGGCCCGTTCGGACAAACTGCTCGGCTTTTACCTGCAGCAGCTGCCGCGCCATCCGCAGTGGAAGCTGCCTGCCGATGATCTGCTGGTGGCCAACGTGCGCACCATCCTGCGCAGCCAGAAAGGCATCAGCAACAGCGAAAACGCGCTGTATCAGCAGGTGTTGCTGAGCGTGTCGCCGCACTATGCCGACGTCACGCTCGACAGCCTGCTTGGGGAGTCCGCCGGCGGTCAGCTGTTCTCCACCGATGACACCCTGCCCGGCATGTTCACCCGTGAAGCCTGGGAGGGAGAGGTCAGCGACGCGATTGATAAAGCGGCTGCGGCACGCCACGTCACCACCGACCGGGTGCTGGATGATAAAGGTGAGCAACAGCTGCTGACCAAAGACCAGCTGCAGTACCGCCTGACCGAGCGCTACTTTGCCGATTACACCAGCGCCTGGCTCAATTTCCTCAACAGCATCCGCTGGAACACCAGCGACTCGCTGAGCACCTCCCTCGATCAGCTGACCCAGCTGGCCGATGCCCGCCAGTCGCCGCTGCTGGCCCTGAGCCGCACCCTGCGTTATCAGGGCGCGGCCGGTCAGCACCGCGAAGCGATGGGGGACTCCCTGCTGAAATCGGCGCAAAAACTGGTGTCGAAAACTACGCCGGACGCCGGTTTCGCCGGCGGCCACAATGACCCGACCCGCGTGCTGGGCGAGACCTTCGCCCCGCTGCTGGCCGTGTTACCGCCGGAGAGCCCGGCGGCAGGTGAAACGCAGGCCGCACAAAACACCTCCGGCGTTACCGTCAGCAACTATTTGCTGCAGGTGTCACAAACGCGACTGCAGCTGCTGCAGGTGGCCAATGCCTCGGACCCGCAGGCGATGGCACAAAGCCTGGTCAGATCCGCCTTCAGCAACGGTGACACCACGCTGTCGCAGGGCCGTCGCTACGCGCAGCTTCTGGCAGCCAGCCTGGGTGGCGAATGGAGCAGCTTTGCCGACGCCGCGTTTGTCCAGCCGCTGGAACAGGCGTGGAACGGCGTGATGACTCCGGCACAGCAGGGGATCAACAGCGCCTGGCAGGTTCAGGTGCAGAACCCGTGGCAGGCGGAATTTACCGGACGCTACCCGTTCGATAACACCAAAAATGACGCAGATTTCACCCAGCTGGCTCACTATCTGACGCCGGATACCGGCCTGATTGACCAGTTTATTACCCGGTAACTGGCCGGCGTGCTGGAAAAACAGGGTGACAGCTGGGTGCCTGACCCGCTCAACACTCAGGGAATGCACATCAATCCGGACTTCCTCAGCGCGGTTAACCCGCTGAGCCAGCTTGGCCGCCGCGTCTTCCCGCAGGGTAAACCCGGCGTGACCTTTGAGCTGCAGATCCGCCCGACCCGCAACGTGGTCGAAACCGACCTGCAGATTGATGACGCTGTCCTGAAGTACTTTAACCAACTGCCGGGCTGGCAGACGTTCCGCTGGCCAGACGCCGCCAGCGATCACCCGCAGGTGTCCCTGACGTACTCACCGGTCGCGGCATCGGGGAAAAGCGCCGACGCCTTCCAGAACTATTTTCAGGCGGACGGCGGCTGGGCCTGGCTGCGTTTACTCGATAAGGCGCAGGTTGAACAGCTCGACAGCAGCCGCTATCGCCTGAGCTGGCAAACCGCCACCAAAGAGACGCTGAACGTGGTCTTACGTACCCAAAGCGGCGGCGGCCCGCTGGAGCTGCTTACCCTGCGACGCTTTAAGCTGCCGGCCCAAATATTTACCTCTCCGGGCCTGGCCACGGACAATGCGGAGGACACAACACGCCATGACGCCCAATAATTTCCAGCGACTAAGACGCGGCACCGCGCTGTTATTACTGCCCTTGCTGATAAACAGCTGCGGCCTGACGCAGCGCGTGGGCAACGGCGCCTCTGCGGTCGCAGATGCCGTAATCTACCGTAAAATAGACACTTTGCACCTGACGCTGACCTCCCGCGCCGCGCTCAACAACAACGAAGGCGGCGAGGCGCTGCCGACGGTGGTGCGCGTTTATCAGCTCAAAGACCGTAAAACTTTTGATACCGCCAGCTACGCTTCCCTGCTCAGGCAGGACAACACCGTGCTGGCCGCTGACCTGCTCGACCGGCAGATTGTCCAGGTAATGCCGGACGCAGAGGCGACGGTGGCCGTGCCGCTGCATGCCGACGCACAGTTTGTCGCCGTGGTTGCCCTCTTTATGGCACCGGATGTCACAAACAACACCTGGCGGCTGGTTCTGGAAAGCAGCGACCTCGATGACAGCAAGGACCGGATTGTTGAGCTCAATGACAACCGGCTCCAGCTTGGGAAAACGCAGTAATGGAAGACGATTTCTTAAAATATTTTGACGGCGAAATGCGCTACCTGAAGGAAGCCGGGCTGGAGTTTGCGAAAGAATTCCCGGAACTGGGGCGCGCCCTGGGGTTAGACGGCAGTCCGGTTCCGCGCGATGACTCCGTCGAACGGTTGTTTCAAGGCTTTTCGCTGATGATGGCCAAACTGCGGCAGAAGATTGATGATGATATTCCCGAACTGACCGAACCGCTGACGCTCAGTCAGTCCGGGACACAATGGGTATAGCCGGAACGACGCTTAACACGGATTTTATTCTGAAGAATACGGAAGAACCCATCGGCAGCACCTTCTCGCCGACAAAGCTCGCACCGCTGCCACGCCTGATAACCGTTCGCGCTGGCAGGCTACAACGTGGTGCCGGGACTACGGGAGGATAATCTGGATGTAATGTCAAAAACGGTGACGATGAAACTGGGCAGGATCCGGGATAAGAAAAATAACAAATTTAATTAACAAAGGAGTGCCAAATGCTAAATGCCATTCTGGAAGGAAAAGCGGGCAGGATAATGCTCAATGGCAGTGAACCACAAAGCTGGCGAACCGTTTTTCAGTCTTATGAAGATTTACTCACAGCAGCAATCTGGAGCCGCGTTAGCTATTTATCCCCGGCAGCAATGGATCAGTTTTTTTCAGCGATGCTGGGAATTAACCGGGACAGTTGGGGAAAATTTGAATCCATCACCTTCTGGCCCAAATATGTTTTCCCTGATCCGGCTGATGAGAAGATGCAACCCTTTCTTTCAGGAGACGAACGATTTGCCGAACCCGATCTCGTGATCACTTTTGAGCATACGGCGCTGATCATTGAAGTCAAACCACCGGCTGGCGGCAGGCAATATCTACAGCAATGGCGGAAAGAGCTCTACACCTATCTGGCAGATGACAACGCCAAAGAAAGCGTTCATTTTCTGGCGCTGGGTAATTTGCCTGCCACTACAGAGAACTGGTTTCAGGAATTAAAAACACAGTTCCCGCAGGTCGAGTTTCATGGCATGGAATGGCGCAGGGTCCGGGAGGTTTTCCAGTACGCAGAGTGGGAAGCGCCACAGGATAAACGCATCGTCGCTGATTGCCTGAAGGCACTTGCGCTCTATGGCATCCGGGAACCTTTGCTCCCCTGGCAGCAATTTCATCAATTTCTGGCAGCTACGCCACTCTCCACTGATTTCTCATTTTTGAAGGAACAATAATCATGCACGATCCCTTTGCTCAGGTCCGACAAGCCCACCGCATCTGCGGGGCGTATTACCAGCATATACTCCCGATGATCAACGAAGTCGCGCAGAAAATGGAGGCATCATTTCTGCTGTGGGACACCTGGAGTTTCAACAAGCCGCCGCGCCGCGGGGCAAATCCGCTGGAAAACTGGAAATGGGACTTCCTGCCGATGATGGACGTTTCATTTGTGTTCAGTAAGCAGCAACAACCCAATACGCCGATGGCAGCGACCGATTATGTGCTGGACTTTAAACTGGTGACAGACAGCGAACTGGAATGTGACCAGCGCGTGTTGCAATACGGTGAAGATGACGAACCGCCAGCCACAGGATTGAAAACCCCGGTGGAAGAAGCTAAAAGCTATCTGACTGTGTATCTCTTTTCTGCGGTAAACAATGACGCTACTTACACGTCAGCCGAAGACCTGTGGTGGAACTATGACGGATATCCTGAGACTGATTCAAAGATCCAGTTATCGGATGATAAGAGCATCAAAGGCATCGGGTTTTCTGTACCGCTGGCGGAGATTGCTGATGATGGTGGGGTGAATTGGCTGGTGGATAGAATTTCAGAGCACAGGGAATGCCTTATGGGATGCTGAGATTCAGTGACAACCCGCGCGCGATCCCGTTGATCCGGGGTCGCGATATTTTCGTGACACCTCAGATTATTTTTACCTGACTTTCATTGAATTACCTATTCTTTGCGAGCATGATCGCAAGAACTTCAATCTGTTAACCTTCGGCTATGACCCCATGTAAAGCACTGCAAACAGCAATTTCCAATGTGGCAGTCTGGCGCAACGGCGACCAGTGTGCGCCGCATAAACCTCTGCTGCTGCTCTATGTTCTGTCGCAATATCTGAACGGTCATTCCCGACTCTTCGACTACGGGGAAGAGATCCACGAGCCGTTGACAAAATTGCTGGCGGACTTCGGCCCTAAACGGCGCGACTACTATCCGAATATGCCTTTCTGGCGGTTGAGGACTGACGGGTTCTGGACGCTGGAAAATACTGAGGATTGTAAGCCACGCAAGGGCAATATCCAGCCGACAAAACGTGAGCTGATTGAGAATCATGTTTCGGGGGGGGTTGACGAAAGCAGCTACCAGATCCTTCGTGAAGCGCCGGAAATGATTAACAAGCTGGCGCAACAGATCATGACAGAGCGTTTCCCGGAAAGCCTCCAGATACTTCTCGCAGACCGTCTGGGGTTTGATTTTACGTCACTGATGAAAGCGCGTGATCCCCGTTTCAGGGAGATTGTTCTTCGGGCTTATCACTCACGCTGTGCTATCTGTGGCTACGATTTGCGGCTGGATGGCGCACTCGTAGGACTGGAGGCGGCGCATATCCGCTGGAAGCAATATGGCGGGCCGTGCGAAGTGAATAACGGACTGGCCCTTTGTTCCCTTCATCATTCTGCCTTTGATATGGGAGCGATAGGAATAGATGAGCATATGACTATCCGTATTTCCGGTGGCGTAAACCGCAGCCCGGTTGTGGATCACCTTTTCTGGCAGCGTGACGGAAAACAACTTTATTTACCGCAGGATAAAGTTTACTGGCCAGCGGATCGGTTTATTTAATGGCATCAGAGTCAGGTGTTTAAGAGTTGAGTTGTGGTCTGTTGAGAATTATAGAAAGCATCAATGATGATGTTTATTACTTATTGATATTTAGATAAATAGAATATTTCGCTCATAAAAAAACCATATGCAAGGTGACTGAATTTTCATAGAGATGGTACGAAGGCCGGACTCGCCAATTACAACTAACAACCTGATATAAATGTAATTTATTTTAGGCACAAGATACTTATACCCACACTTGTACCCACAAACACCATTCCGTACGAAAATCGAGCTATTTCAACCCATTTTTGATAAGAGCCCAAGGGTCGGGATTATACTATTTTTACAGACTAGTCGTCTGCCGGATTAATTTCTTCCGGCCAACATTCCGGGATAATGCTTTGCGATGATGTCATTCATCTTGTCGATTAGCTCTGGGTGCTTAAACGTTAAGTGCCCGGTACCCTTCTTGAAATATCGAATACTGAAGTAACCATCTTCATACGACTGCTGGCTCGGGTTATCACGCACATGTTCCATGAGTCTGGTGGTTATGTCACCCCGGTTATCGGGGATCGGTTTTCCGTCCAGCAGAAATAGCATCCTTTCCAAATCAGCTAACTGATCTCGACGCCAGCCCCAGTTCAGGCTGTAACCCCAGCGATTATGAGTTACCAAATTATTGATGATGATCTTCTTTCCAAAACTGCACGGACTATTAGTTTTGTAATCCTGACCTGCTCCCCGTTGATTAATACACCACGATGTTAGTAATGTCTTCATAAGCCACATGAGGACATCCCCATGAAGAAGCGTTTTTCCGACGAACAGATCATCAGTATCCTCCGCGAGGCTGAAG
>NZ_JAFMOT010000068.1:0-451 GCF_019049695.1 Rahnella perminowiae | reverse complement strand
ATACATGACGGTGGCGATGGCAAGCGATAGCAGAGTTTGATGTAGTTTCATAATAATTCCCAAAATGATATGACAATAAAAAAATCAGAAAAAGTACGTGCTTTCATGCGCTGATATTAACGCAGTCAAGCCACATAAACAGTTAATATATCAACACTTGATGCGGGTTTTTAACCCACATAGTCTACTTTTTAGTTTAGTAGCTTAACTTAGCTCATTAAAGCAATGATGTCGTACTCACAATCATGCCATTATTATCTGCATACACATACATGCCAGAGTTGATAGTTAGACCGCCAAAGCTGATTTCGATATCCGTCTCGCCCACACCCTTGCGATTAGATTTGCGGGGAATGGCGCCGAGCGCTTGTACGCCAATTGGCATTTTGCCCATATCATCTACATCTCGCACACAGCCATAAACAATCACGCCAGCCCAGCCATTATCAAC
>NZ_JAFMOT010000074.1:0-452 GCF_019049695.1 Rahnella perminowiae | reverse complement strand
CGTCATTCGTATGCGTGTGCCAGACGAGGGGGGATGTAAATTTGACGATATGCTACGTGGTGAAGTCGAGATTCCTTGGTCACAAGTGGATATGCAAGTGCTACTCAAAACCGACGGTCTACCAACCTACCATTTGGCAAACGTGGTCGATGACCATTTGATGCAGATTACCCACGTCATTCGTGGCGAAGAGTGGATTAACTCTGCTCCAAAGCATCAATTATTGTATAAATATTTTGGTTGGGATATGCCAGTGCTATGTCACATGCCACTGCTTAGAAACCCCGACAAATCCAAACTATCCAAACGCAAAAACCCAACGTCTATCACTTATTACCGTGATGCAGGTGTGTTGCCAGAAGCCTTGCTTAACTACTTGGGACGGATGGGCTACTCCATGCCAGATGAAGCCGAAAAATTCACCTTGGATGAAATGATTGCCAGTTTTGACA
>NZ_JAFMOT010000073.1:0-452 GCF_019049695.1 Rahnella perminowiae | reverse complement strand
TTACCGCATAACCCAAACTAGTCGTATCGCCTGTGGGCAATACTCGCACCGACAGATAACGACCGATTTTATTGGCAAAAAATAGCGCCGACAATAAAACACCCGCAAACACACCTAAGGCTAAATTATGGGTATAAACCACAATCGCCACCGTTACCAGCATCACCACATTAAAACCAACGGTGTGAGTTTTTAATTCTTTAATTGATTGCCAGTTAAACGTACCAATCGACACCATAATCATCACCGCTACCATCGCAGTCATGGCAATGAACTTGAGTAAATCGCTTATAAACTCCACCATCATTAGCAAAAATACACACGCCAAAAACGTCGATAATCGTGTCCGACCGCCTGATTTAACGTTAATCACCGATTGCCCAATCATGGCACAGCCTGCCATACCGCCAAGTAAGCCGCTTGCGATATTGGCAATACCTTGACCTTGGCAC
>NZ_JAFMOT010000072.1:0-452 GCF_019049695.1 Rahnella perminowiae | reverse complement strand
GGCTTTATGCTGCGTCGTAGTCGATAGGGGATTGGTGTGTTTATCAATCTTTTTTACACCTTACGCACATATGGCGTGCCAGTTTCCACTCGTGAATTGCTAGACCTTTATGCTTTGCTAGAAACAGGCATTGTGTTTGCCGACCGTGAACAATTCTACGAGCTGATTCGCCTATGTATGGTCAAAGACGAAAAATACTTTGATAAATTTGACCGTGCCATGGCAGATTATTTTGAAGGTATTGATACACTCGATATTGACGAGCTGATGGCAAAATTGGGTAATATCCCCAAAGAATGGCTGGAACTTAAACTTGACCCCAACAATCTCACCGAAGCCCAGCGGCGCCTACTCAAAAAATATGGTTCGCTTGAAGCACTCATGAAAGCCCTAGAGGAACGCCTAAAAGAACAAAAAGAGCGACACCAAGGCGGTAACAAATGGGTTGGTAC
>NZ_JAFMOT010000071.1:0-452 GCF_019049695.1 Rahnella perminowiae | reverse complement strand
ATATTATGGATGCAAATTTTGAAGGCCTAAAAGTCATGATTATTGACGATTCAAAAACCATTCGTCGTACCGCAGAGACGTTACTTGCCAAAGCAGGCTGTGAGGTGACTACTGCCGTTGATGGCTTTGATGCGTTGGCAAAAATTGCGGATACCAACCCAGATTTGATTTTTGTCGATATCATGATGCCACGCCTCGACGGTTATCAGACTTGTTCACTAATCAAAAACAACGCAGATTTTGCTGCCACGCCCGTGATTATGCTGTCATCAAAAGATGGCTTGTTTGATAAAGCGCGCGGTCGTATCGTCGGCTCAGATGAGTACTTGACCAAACCATTTAGTAAAGAAGAGCTATTTGATACCATTGAACGTCATCGTCCTGCGTCTTAATGCGCTGTGCTTCTTCATGCGCTGGGTTGAAGCTAAACAGCATGCCATTGCTTGCAACTG
>NZ_JAFMOT010000075.1:0-458 GCF_019049695.1 Rahnella perminowiae | reverse complement strand
ACCCCCACTTCTCCAGCTGACCGAGCTGGTGCGTGACGCTCGACAGGGACGCGAGCCCCACGATGTCCCCGATCTCCCGCATGGACGGAGGGTACCCCCGCGTGGCGATCGAGCGCTGCACGGCGCCCAGGATCCTCGCCTGACGGTCCGAGAGTGTTCGAACGGGCCGGCCAGGTGTCTGCTGAGCGGGGGAAGTGGTGCTCACGAGCGGGGTCCTTTCGCCGTGCCGCACAGGGCGTGCCCGGGGGCCGGGCCGCGGACCGCTTAAGCGTGTCGGAGACGTGGGGTCGACTGTCACATGTGTGGGGCCAGCTTAACCCGGGTGACCTGCGCATTCAAATATGTGTTCGAAACGGACCTCGACACCGTTCGTACATCCGTGCTAGAACTGTCACCAGACATTCGAAGATGTGTTCTACCCGCTACCGCGGTTCGAACACCGCCGCCCGGTGGGCGGC
>NZ_JAFMOT010000076.1:0-459 GCF_019049695.1 Rahnella perminowiae | reverse complement strand
GGGTAGCGATATTGCCATCTTACATGACATGGACGCTGAGTTTGAGGATAAAATTTTGTCCGCCAAACATAGCTGCCCTGTCTGCGATCGCTCGGTTGCTGAGCTTGAACCAAAATTGATTAGTTTTAACAACCCCTATGGCGCGTGTCCCGTGTGTGATGGCTTGGGCAAACGCCAATATTTTGCTGCCGAAAAAATCAACGGGCATCCTCAAAAATCGCTCAACCAAGGGGCGATTCAAGGATGGGATATACGCCACGCCTATTATTTTGGCTTGCTGACTACCGTTGCAGAGCATTACGGTATTGATATGGAAGCGCCGTGGCAACAACTGGATAAAAAGCACAAAGATGTCATTTTACATGGCTCTGGTAAAGACAAAATGACTTTTAACTTTGTCGATGAACGTGGGCGCAAATCCACCAAAACCGTGCCATTTGAAGGGGTGTTGCCGTATAT
>NZ_JAFMOT010000077.1:0-460 GCF_019049695.1 Rahnella perminowiae | reverse complement strand
GACAATATGCTATACGAAATAATAACAGATGGGGGCATTTTCCTGCTTTTGCCTTTGCTAATGTGTGATGATATGATGATACTTTTATAGTAAAGGTAGATAAAAATGGATAATCAACTCAGTACGCCAAATTTAGAAAGTGAAATAGCCACTAGCGATAGTCTAATAGTAACGCCTCAATCTCAAACCGTCGCAAAAAAGATGGCTGAAATCGCACGTCTTAAACAATTAGAGAATAAAGCCCAAACAGCAATTAAGGTTGTCATTGGTGGGGCGGTTTTATCTTATGCTAGTAGGAATTCAAATTTTGCTAAAACATTGGTTGAAATTTTGGATAAGACTGTGACACGCGATAATGACTTAAAACGCATTAATGCAACATTGGATAATTTAAGAAAGAAGGCAGGGCTATCATCACAATCAACACAGACAATCAATGAAGCCCAACCACAACCCATAC
>NZ_JAFMOT010000080.1:0-461 GCF_019049695.1 Rahnella perminowiae | reverse complement strand
CAAATTCCACTTGCCGTCGCGGTCGGTGTCGGCCAAAACGGGCGTCGATTGAATACCTTCGCCGACATCCAAACGAAAGCGTTCGCCGCCCCACGCGCTCAAACCGCGAAGCGTTCCATCTTGCGCGGCAAGCAAAATATCTTGATAACCGTCGTTATCAAAATCGGCCACGAGCGGCGCCGACACGCTGGGCGCACCGTTGTCCGTCCACGCCCGCTGGCCGCTACTCAGGAACACTTGCAAGCGACCATCGGGCGTGGGCACGAGCGTTTCGAGCGTGCCATCAACGTCCAAATCGGCAAGCGCCAGATACGGCTTCATGCGCGTTTCGGGACTCGCCACGCGGTGCTTCCACTTCAAGGTTCCGGTGCGCGTCAGGCAACGCAACACGCCGTCATCCGCCGCGAACAGAATATCCAACACGCCGTCGCCGTCGATGTCGCCGATGACGGGCGAGGAAC
>NZ_JAFMOT010000079.1:0-461 GCF_019049695.1 Rahnella perminowiae | reverse complement strand
GCCGGTAACGAAAAAGTGGTACGTCCACGCCTTGCCGATGCCGAGTTTTTCTTTTTACAAGACCAAAAACAGCCATTGTTTGCACTGACTGAAAATCTCAAAACCCGCGTATTCCAAGATAAGTTAGGGACAATTTGGGAAAAATCTGAGCGTATTGCCAAGCTAGCTGCCTTTATTGCCACCCAAATTGGCGAAGACGTTGAGCAAACGGCACGGGCAGGCTTGCTGTCAAAAGCAGACCTTGCCAGTACCTTGGTGGGTGAGTTTCCAGAATTGCAAGGCGTGGCAGGGACTTACTATGCGCGTTTAAACCAAGAGCCAGAAGCGGTGGCGGCGGCAATCGAAGAGCAATATCTACCAAAATTTTGCGGCGATAAATTACCGGCGACCAACATTGGAACGGCACTGGGATTAGCAGACCGTTTGGATACGCTGGTCGGTATTTTTGGCATTGAACAAGC
>NZ_JAFMOT010000179.1:0-160822 GCF_019049695.1 Rahnella perminowiae | reverse complement strand
ATTAAATATCAGCTACACGTTATAATTCGCCCGGATTAATATGGATATTAACGGAAATTAAAACATGAAATCTTTAAACAAACACTCAGTAAAAGTATTATCTTTAGTAATTTTGTCAATATTATCATCAGGTTCATACGCAGATTCCGGTTATATTAATACCGGGGTAACTCCCTCCTGGTCGGGTTCAACATCTGGGGCTAACGTTTCTCCTGGAACGAATATAGACATAACCCCCCATAATAACGCCAGCTCTATGGATGCAACCGTCCAGCGCGACGATGTAGGTATCCCTTCGGGGGCAACTGTCCCGGCGGGAACGAGCGCAGATATAACACCTTATAATTGCACCCGTTCAACGGATGTAAGCGTCAGAAACGATGATACAGGAACCGGAGGAGCAGTAACCCCGGCGGGAACAACGGACATAGGCGGCATATCCCGTAATAACGAAACACATTCCCTACAGGCCAATCAGGGTACAACCGCTCCTGATCAACTAGATTGCATAAATCCTGAACACAATGTTCCTTCTGTCGATGTGGAGTCTGGCGAGGCTGATATCGAGCCTGATAATGATACCTATGCTGTAATGTCAGATAAGTTAGATACTTTATATCCTGCAATGTCCGCCCCTACGCAGATAAATAATGTCAGCAATGGGGATTATGCCTTTACTTCCGGTGAAGTGAATTATACCGCCCATGGCGGCAAACAGACTGAAAAGTATGAAATACTGTCAGACTCTGTAGATGATGTGGAAATGTCGCTGACGACATTTAAAACCCGAATGGCTGAAAAAATCAAAAATGAGCAGGGAAATAGCACTACTCATTTTGGTTCACTCGGATCACCTAAAACCTGGAATGAAGCAGGGACCAAAGGTGAGATTTACTACGTGGACTGGTCGGATGGTCGTCACTATTTTGAAGCTAAACAAGACGGTGCGCCTGGGCAAAACAAATGGTATTACCCGGAAAATAATAAAGATAATGCCTGGTGGAAAATTGTTCACCCAATTGAATATTATGCGATAACCTCTGATCCGCAGTATGCCCGTACCCCCAACGGCGTTGACCAGAAAGAGCAGGCAAAACCGCCTATCTACAATCAGTACCAAGTGCTCAACAGTCTGAAAAGCACCTATGGTGATGCCTTTAAGGGCACCATCATTAACGGCGATATTACAGATTTTGGTCATAAATGGCAGTGGGCAGAAATGAACAAGGCCCTGGGAACGCTTAACCATGATTACTGGTATGGGCTAGGCAATCATGACTACGAAAACAATGTCGATGATTGTTACAAAAATAACTGTGCCGTGCGCAGTATCCGCGAACTGACCGACAATCTTAAATCGCGTAAAAATATTAATGCGATCGATTACAATGTAATTTCAGGTTATTCATTCCCTACACTTTCGACGAACTATATTGGGAGTTTCTCCTATAGCTTTGATATGTCAGGCATTCGTTTCATCCAACTGAACAACTATGCTGAATATACCAAGAATTACAGCGGGTTTAGTTTTAAAGACGCCCGAAAATATACAGTAAAAGTCACCTCCTCTGTAGACTGGCTGGAGCAACAACTCGCTGATGCCCGTAAACAAGGCAAAGCCGTTATATTACTTTCGCATGTTGAGAATATGGGTGCAGCGAATTCACGTCTGCATAAGATGACGGCGAAAAATAGCGACTATGATATTACTGCTATTTTCAATGGCCATACTCATGAAATGTCAGTAGGTAATTATTTCGCCAACAGTGGTGCGACATTCAAAGAGACATTTCTATTGGTTGAAGTTAATAACCTTAAAAAAGAATTGTCCATTTATGAGGTTTCAGATAACGACCTGAAAACGAAAAAGTTGGCAGCAACCATCCCTCTTAAACTTTCCGTGGTGGATAAGACCATTAAGGAAAATGCTTTCAGAGTTACACTGAAAAACGGTGGCGGTTACATTGGTGTTTATAAAGTTAAATACGTCCGGGAAGACGGATCAAATGCAACCATTGATCATCGTCTGGCATTGGGCAACACCGTCACTGTCGAAGTGCCACGTGGGGCTAAAAATGTTCAGGTTATTGGGAAATCAAAATCCGGTCGGTCGATTTATAACGTCAGTCTGAACGATTATAAAGATGTCTGCATTAAGAGCTGGGGAACACTACCTAAAAACCTTCGTTGGGGTTATTGCGGATAAAAAGTATCGGCGGGGATGAAAATCCCCGCCTTGTTTATTTAACGTTCCCAGTAACTTTCTTCAAGGCTGTCTTCACGTTCCGGCAAGCCACGCGTCAGACGCGGAGAGTGCTGGTTCAGCACCTGATAACTCACGCGGTTTGCGTATTTGCACACCTGGGCCAGAGAGGAATAGGTCAGATATTCACGGGCGTGTTTACTGGAATTCGGCACCGAAGTCCGGTGGAACCCATTCGCGGCAATATCATGCAGCAATGCTGACAGCGCGCCGTCTCCTGCTCCGTTGGTATTCATGATCTTTTCAGGCCCGCCCATATAGGGTGCAATGTGGGAATAAATCTTCAACGGTTGACGGCAACAGTCATGGCGCATGGCGCGGCTAAATTCATACTGGTTAAATTCAGCTATTGCGCCAGGCAGCAGTGGATGTTGGGTGGTGCGTTTGAATTCTTCTTCCGTATAACTCGCCATAAACAGGCCGTTTGGCCCGGCGGTACACAGCACCAAATCAACCCAGTCCAGCGCTTTATCAGCAGCCATCAGCGGATCCCTCAGACCCGTTAGCGCAAATCCCTCATCTTCGTTCATTGCCAGGATCGAGACGTGATCACGCAGGAAATCGCGCCATGCCTGGGGATCTTCCGCGATAACGTACTGGGTGCCCAGCGTCAGTACCACCGGCACATGATACTTTTTCGCGTATTCAATCGCCTGCATAGTCGCTTCCGGCATGGGTTCACCTGGCTTACTGCGCAGCAGATACGATGTCAGTAACAGTGCTGATGCACCGGCAATCACATCTTCCGGTATGCTTTGTGCACGCAGATCGTTCATTTTACCGGGGCTGATAGCAAAGGTACGTTCGCCAGTGTCACTGATGAGGGTAAAGCAGCGGCCAATTGCACCGTCCACGCCTTGCAGGAAGTTAAGATCCACACGGCTGGAGGTGTTGCACAGATAGCGATAGGCATAATCACCAATTTTGACATTGTTGCACATAACGCCAAGCAAAACGGAGCGGTCATCCGCCAGCACCGAATAGTTATGCAACGTGTTACCGACGGTGCCGCCCGCAAACTGATGCGTGATAAGCGCGTTGCTCATCAGTTCCTGATACAGCGTTTCCGACGTCTCATCATCAAGAATATTGGATTCACCCGGTGTCAGCCCGTAGCGGGCAACAAAATTTTCATCAACACGCGCTTCGATATCGACCATCGTCTGGTCAATGCCGGTGATGTACGAAGCACCGGCTTCTGACTCCGGCAGCATGTCCTGCAACATAGAATCACGTAATAAAGGGTCGCGCGCGCTGACCGGAAAATAGTGTTTGGACTTACGTTTACCAGGAAATTTCATTCATTATTCTCGGGGAGTTCAAAAAGCTCAGGCTTCATTCAGAAGTGCTGAGTGACCAGTTGTTGCAGCAAATCAATATGCTCCGGCTGGTCGTTCAAGGCGTCAATATATTCGAAGCGCTCGCCGCCTGCATGAATAAAAATTTCACGATTCTCGCCTTTAATTTCCTCCAGGGTCTCGAGACAGTCTGCCGCGAAGCCCGGACAAAGGATCTGAATATGTTTAACTCCCTGAGCAGGAAGGCCTTTCAGTGTTTCATCGGTGTATGGCGTGAGCCAGGGCTCACGACCAAAGCGGGACTGGAAAGTCAGCATTATTTTGCCCACAGGCAGTTGCAACGCGTCTGTGAGCGCCTGCACGGTATCGCGGCAACGCTGTTCATAATCATCACCTTCCGCCACAAAACGCTTTGGAATACCGTGGAAGGACAACACCAGACGGTCCGGTTCGCCATGCAGAGCGAACGAACGTTCGATGCTGGCTTTCAGTGCGGAAATGTACGCCGGATGCGTGGCGTAATCACGGATAAAACTCATTGAAGGCAGACGACGCTGCGATTTCAGCACGCGCGCAACACCGTCAAAAACTGCAGCACTGGTGGAGCAGGAGTATTGCGGATACAGGGGCAACACCACCATTTTGGTCACACCCTGCGCCAGTAGTTTTTCAATAGGCTCTTTCATGCCCGGCTTACCGTAGCTCATGGCCAGCTCGACCGGCGTACCCGGCAGGCGTTCTGCCAGAGCTTTCTGCTGACGACGGCTGTACACCATCAGCGGTGAACCTTCTTCCATCCACACGGCTTTGTACAGTTTGGACACACGTGGAGAACGCAGCGGCAGGATCACTAAATTCAGTACAGGCCACCACAGCCAACGGGGTGTATCAACCACACGAATATCACTCAAAAATTCAGCCAGATATTTTTTAACGGCCTGCGGAGTCGGAGCCTCCGGAGTCCCGAGGTTGACCAGAAGAACACCGAATTTGGTCTGCGTCATGCTGAATTTCCTAAATTGAAGGCACTGAAGCCAGTGCAAAAAGTTATGGGCGCCACCGTTTATTTGGAGATGCAGTAAAGAAGCGCAGGCCATTGTAACGAAAACAATGACGATCGGAACAACGGCAGAAGCTATCAATGCGAATTGTTATTAATACCCGTTCTATTTCAAAGGCTGATACATTGGCTACGTTCACTCACCCGAATCACTTACTTTAGTAAGCTCATCGGGGCTCCGCCCGCTTGCCGCCGTTCTGCCACTTGGAATATTGGGGTTATGAGGAAGGTGAGGAGCCTTAAAATACAAACGGGGCGACCGAAGTCACCCCGTGATGGCGTGCAAAGTAGACGATCAGCTGAGGATGGCAGCCAGTTCGTCACGCACGGCAGAGACCTGTTGTGTGCCGTCAATTTTGACGTACCTGGTGTTGCCCGCTTCGGCTTCTTTGCTGTAATAAGACACCAGCGGCTCCGTCAGTTCATGGTATTCCACCAGACGTTTACGCACGGTTTCTTCCTGATCGTCTTTACGGGTGATCAGTTCTTCACCGGTGACATCGTCTTTACCTTCCACTTTCGGCGGATTGTACTGGATGTGGTACACGCGGCCAGAGCCCGGGTGTACGCGACGGCCAACGATGCGATCAACGATCAGTTCATCAGGCACATCAAATTCCAGCACGTAATCCACTTTGATGCCCGCGTCTTTCATGGCATCAGCTTGCGGAATGGTGCGTGGGAAACCGTCTAACAGGAAACCATTACGGCAATCTTCCTGCTGAATACGTTCTTTCACCAGTGCGATAACCAGTTCATCGGTCACCAGTTTACCGGCATCCATAATCTCTTTTGCTTTCTTGCCGAGCTCACTTCCGGCCTTCACAGCGGCGCGCAACATATCACCGGTAGAAATTTGTGGAATACCAAATTTCTCCATGATGAATTGAGCCTGAGTACCCTTACCTGCGCCCGGAGCGCCCAGCAGAATGATACGCATTGCGTAAATCCCCTTGCATGTAATTATTATGAATCACGAAAACCGGTCAACCATACCATTCTGAGCACTTTTGCTCAAGGAACAAGCCCTGCTGAAATAGGGGTTAAGCCGGTGCAGACTGGCGTTTTATCCCCTGTTTCGGGCTGGCTACGGCCAGCAGAAGCGTTGTACCGCCTGCAGTGCAAAACCACACGACAACATGAAATCGGGGTCTTTTACAGACAAAAAAAGGGTGTCGTGTTAACGACACCCTTCCGGTTTACGGTTCAATGTGCAAATTACGCCTGAAGCAACGTATTCATACGACGGATGAACAGGTTTGGATCTTCCAGCGTGCCGCGTTCGGCGAACAGTGCCTGATCCAGCAGCAGTTCAATCCACTCACTGAACTGAGTCTCATCAGCGACGTCCGAAGCACGTTTTACCAGCGCATGTTCCGGGTTCAGCTCAAAGATATATTTGACTTCCGGCGCGTCCTGACCGGCCGCCGCAAACAGTTTTGCCATTTGCGTGGTCATTTCGTCAGCGCCCGTGGTGACGATAGCCGGTGTATCAGTCAGACGGTGCGTCAGACGCACTTCTTTCACACGGTCACCCAGCAGGGTTTTCACACGCTCAACAAACGGCTCCAGCGCTTTTTCGGCTTCTTTCTGCTGTTCGTTTTCTTCGTCAGCCAGTTTATCCAGTGACTCGTCGGCCTTGCTGACGGACTGGAAGACTTTACCCTCAAACTCAGTGAGGTAGCTCATCATCCATTCGTCGATGCGGTCAGACAACAACAGGACTTCAATGCCTTTTTTGCGGAACAATTCCAGGTGCGGACTGCTCTTCGCCGCCGCATAACTGTCGGCAGTGATGTAATAAATTTTGTCCTGACCTTCTACCATCGCCGTCACATAGTCTTCCAGCGACAACGTCTGCTCACTGCTGTCGTTGCGGGTGCTGGCGAAACGTAGCAGTTTGGCGATCGTTTCTTTGTTCGCACCGTCTTCTGCCGGGCCTTCTTTCAATACCAGACCAAACTGTTTCCAGAATTGCAGGTATTTTTCATTGTCATCTCTGGCCAGTTTTTCCAGCATTTGCAGAACGCGTTTGGTCAGCGCACTGCGCAGATTCTGAGTAATGCGGCTGTCCTGCAGAATTTCACGGGATACGTTCAGCGGCAGATCGTTGGAATCTATCAGACCACGCACGAAACGCAGGTAGTTCGGCATGAACTGCTCGGCTTCGTCCATGATAAACACGCGCTGAACATACAGTTTCAGGCCGTGTTTATGATCACGGTTCCACATATCCCACGGTGCCTGTGAAGGGATATACAGCAGGCTGGTGTATTCCTGCTTACCTTCAACGCGGTTGTGGCTCCAGCTCAGCGGATCGCTGAAATCATGAGAAATATGTTTGTAGAATTCTTTATATTCTTCGTCCGTGACTTCCGCTTTACCGCGCGTCCACAGGGCTTGCGCCTTGTTGATTTGTTCCCAGGTTACGGTGCCGTCTTCTTCGTTACGGGTTTCGACTTCCACCGGCAACGCAATATGGTCGGAATATTTGCTGATAATGGAGCGTACGCGCCAGTCATCAAGGAATTCGTCCTGATCTTCGCGCAGGTGCAAAGTGATTTCAGTGCCGCGATCGGCTTTCTCGATATCCGCCAGGGTGTATTCACCTTCACCGGCAGATTCCCAGAATACGCCTTCTTCAGCGCTGGCACCGGCTGCACGGGTGCGCACGGTGACTTTGTCTGCCACGATAAAGGCAGAGTAGAACCCCACACCAAACTGACCAATCAGTTGGCTGTCTTTCGCCTGTTCCGAACCGACAGATTGCAGGAAGGCTTTGGTACCGGATTTAGCGATAGTCCCGAGGTTATCAATCACTTCATCACGGCTCATACCGATACCGTTATCACTCAGCGTCAGGGTGCGTTTTTCTTTATCAAATGCCAGACGGACATGCAGCTCGCCATCACCTTCATAAAGTTCAGGCGCAGATAATGCACGGAAACGCAGTTTATCAGCGGCATCGGAGGCGTTAGAAATCAGCTCCCGCAGGAAAATTTCTTTGTTTGAATACAGGGAATGGATCATCAGATGAAGCAGTTGTTTTACTTCAGACTGGAATCCGCGTGTCTCTTGTCCTTTCATACTCATCAAATTACCTCAATCCAGATACTGTTATTGACCAAATCAGACGTTGAGGAATAAGTGGGGTTACGCGTCAGGCTTTTCAAGCGCAGGGAAAAATTTTTAAGAAGAAATGCAGAGGGATAACGGAACAAAACGGGGCGCAGAGAACCGCGCCCGCATGACAGTCGACAGTCAGAACCGGAAGGGATGACGTCCGGCGAGGGAATGGGACAGCGTGGTACCGTCCACCATATCCAGTTCACCACCAACCGGCACACCATGCGCGATGCGGCTGGCCAGCACACCGTACTGGCCGCACATTTCAGCGATATAGTTGGCGGTCGCCTCACCTTCAACCGTCGGGTTAGTCGCGAGGATCACTTCCTGAATATTTTCACTTTCAAGTCGTTCTTCCAGGCGACCTAAACCGATGTCGTCAGGCCCGATGCCATCAAGGGGTGACAGGTGGCCCATCAGCACAAAATAGCGACCAGAGAACTGACCGGTTTGTTCTATCGCATGAATATCAGCCGGACTTTCCACCACACAAATCTGACCATTTTCTTTGCGCCGTGGGTTGGCACAAATAGTACAGATTTCCTGCTCGGTGAAGGTACGGCAATCGGCGCAATGGCCGATCTCAGACATGGCACGCGTTAAAGACTGTGCCAGCCGCATTCCGCCGCTGCGATCACGTTGCAACAACTGGAATGCCATTCGTTGCGCGGACTTCGGGCCAACGCCCGGCAGGCAACGCAACGCCTCCATTAAAGATTCAAGGAGAGGGCTGGTTTGCATCAGAACGGCATCTTAAAGCCTGGTGGCAATTGCATACCGCCAGACACGGCTGCCATTTTTTCTTTCTGAGTTTCATCGATACGGCGTGCTGCATCGTTGAACGCCGCAGCGATCAGGTCTTCCAGCATATCTTTATCGTCTTCCAGCAGGCTTGGATCAATTTCAACACGACGCACGTTATGCGCACCGTTGATGGTGATTTTCACCAGACCCGCACCTGATTCACCGGTCACTTCCAGCTGAGCGATTTCCGCCTGAGCCTGTTGCATTTTTTCCTGCATTTGCTGGGCCTGTTTCATCAGGTTACCAATGCCGCCTTTTCCAAACATAGTCTTCTCTCTCAGCAATGGCCGCGTCACAATCGCGGCGTTTAAATTGGGCGAATACTTTCTTCATCCAGCTCCGCGTCGAAGAAACGGCGCAAAGTCTGAATGTTGTTATCCGCAATAATAGACTGACGCGCCTGCGCCAGTTTTTCTTCATAAATGGCCTGTCGCCATTCCAGCGGCGTCTTCACCGCCAGATTATCATCTTCCAGCACGGTCAGTTCAACCGGCATCTGATGCAGTGCCGATAAGGCCTCCGTCAGTACCTTTTGTGCAGACGGCGAATTCAGGTGCTTTTGCGACGAACGCAGATGCAGGCAGATTTTGCCCGGTTCCGGTTGCTCGCGGTAGGCATTCAGCGCCAGTTGTTGCACCAGTTTCGGAATGGACATCCGGCTGATTTCAGCCGCCCATTCATCACGTTCAGTCGCTTCTTCTGCCAGACGGGAAGCCAGTTCCGGCGATTTTTCATGTTCGAGCGCGGTGCGCAACGCTTTCGGCGTCGCCACCGGTTCCGGTGCGACTTCCGGTTCCGTCATCGCTTTCCAGCGATAGGCTTCTTCTTTTATTGGCGCGGCGGGCTCTTTCTTCACGGCCAATGTCTGCGCACGTTCAGTCACCGAAGCGAGGCGCTCCAGTGCTGAGGTTGCCGGCCGCGCTTTTCCTGGCGCTGCCGGCTCAGCTTTTTTTGGGGTGGTACTCCCCTGCCTGAGCAATTGTGTTCGCGCCTGTAGAAGTTGCGCAGTGGTATCCGGCATCGCCGCCGGTTCTGCATTCCCCGGCGGCGGCGGAGCATTATAGTTTGGTTGCGGCGGTGCGTTACGCGGCGCTGCCGGTTGCGATGGCGCTGGTGTCGCCACATTTGCCGGGGTTGCGACGGGTTGCGGAGCCGGTTCAGCAATAATCACTTTCGGATGGAAGGCCAGAGCGCGCAGCAGCGTCATTTCGACGCCCATGCGTTTGTCGGGCGCATACGCCAGCTCTTTGCGGCCAATCAGTAAAGTCTGATAATAAAGCTGCACATCAGCTGGCGGAATGACACGCGCGAGCTCACGCAGGCGTTGCTCAATAGCTGCGTAATGATTATCCAGCACGGACGGCAGGAGCTGAACCATTGCAATACGGTGCAGCAGCGCCAGCGTCTCCACCAAAAGATTTTCCCAGTCGACCCCACGGGATGCGGCCTGTTCGACCTGCGCCATCATCTGACTACCGTCGGCGCTGACCAGCGCTTCGAGCATGGCCAGCGGCTGCTCGTCGTCCAGCGTACCAAGCATTTGTGCCACGGTTTCAGTGGTGACGGCACCCTGTCCCATCGCGATTGCCTGATCGGTGAGACTTAACGCATCACGCATACTGCCGTCGGCAGCGCGGGAAAGCAGTTGTAAGGCACGCGGCTCAGTGGTGATGGTTTCCTGCGTTAATACATGTTCGAGCTGTTTGCGGATCTGTTCAGCATCCAGCGCTTTCAGATGGAACTGCAAACAACGCGATAAAATGGTGACCGGCAGCTTTTGCGGATCCGTGGTCGCCAGCAGGAATTTGACGTGTGCAGGCGGCTCTTCCAGCGTTTTCAACAGCGCGTTGAAGCTATGACGCGAAAGCATATGCACTTCGTCAATCAGGTAAACTTTGAAGCGGCCACGCGCCGGTGCGTATTGCACGTTATCCAGCAAATCGCGGGTGTCTTCGACTTTAGTACGCGATGCGGCATCGATCTCAATCAGATCGACAAAACGGCCCTGCTCGATTTCACGGCAGTTATCGCACACGCCACAAGGCGTGGAGGTGATCCCGGTTTCGCAGTTAAGCCCTTTCGCCAGCAGGCGGGCGATGGTGGTTTTGCCCACGCCACGGGTACCGGAAAACAGGTAGGCGTGATGGATGCGCCCGAGCGACAGGCCATTGGCCAGTGCGGTCAGCACATGTTCCTGTCCGACGACGTCGGCAAAAGTTTGGGGGCGCCACTTACGGGCAAGAACCTGATAGCTCATTAACACTTCATCGTTGATTTATAATGATTAATTTGACGATACACGAAAAAACATCGTTTAACCCGTCTTTCTGCGCGGGTCTGCGAAACGGAGACTGAAGACTCAGCATAATGATGCCTGAGCCAGACTGCCACTGCATAGTGTACCAGCAGGGTCGCCCTCATTCCTATTACTTTACTTTTGCATACCGCGTCGCAGTTTCTCCCCCTTCCTTCTCCTCCTGACAATTCGTCTCACAGGATGAGGGCAAATTTTGCGCACTTACTAAACTGGATTCACCTCTGTTCTGATAATGCTTCCTGCCTTTTGTAAGGAGAGCCATGAAACCCCTGACACTGCCTTTATTATTGCTCGTTTGCCCCGCCGCACAGGCCAGCTGGACGCTGCAAGGCTTTCCCGGTTTCGCCGAACCGGTCAGCGGCATATTCACCAGCCACACCACGTTACCAAAAGGGCAACGTACGCTTGAATTACATCAGGATAATCAGTGCTGGCAACCGTCTACCGCGATAAAGCTTAACGATGTGCTGTCACTGCAACCCTGCAAAAGCCACCCGCCGGTTTACTGGAAACAGTTCCGCTCCGGAGATTATCAGGTTCGAATTGATACCCGCAGCGGTACGCCAACGCTTCAGCTCAGTCTGAATACGGCGGAGGAATCTGTCGCTGCCGTGGCGAAAACCTGTCCGCGTCAGGATGGGAAACCGCTGATTGTCGATGTCTCCGGCACTTTTGCTGAGGGTGAAACTGTTCGCGATTTTTATTCCGGCCAGAGCGCCACAGTAACAAAAGGCCACATCACCATGATGCCCGACCCGGCCAGCGGGGGTTTGCTGTTACTGGAATCAGCAGAGCGTAAAACGCCAGCCACATTCAACTGGAAAAATGCCACGGTGTATTTTGTACTGACCGATCGTTTCGAAAACGGCAATCCGGAAAACGATCACAGCTATGGTCGCCACAGTGACGGCCTGCAGGAAATCGGTACTTTCCACGGTGGCGATCTGGCCGGACTCACAACCAAACTCGATTATCTGCAACGGCTGGGCGTTAACGCGCTGTGGATCAGTTCGCCGCTCGAACAGATCCACGGTTGGGTTGGCGGCGGCACCAAAGGCGATTTTCCGCATTATGCCTATCATGGCTATTACACCCTCGACTGGACAAAACTCGATGCCAATATGGGTACCGGGGAAGATTTGCAAAAGCTGGTCAGTGAAGCCCACCGGCGTGGGATCCGCATTTTATTTGACGTTGTCGTCAATCACACCGGTTACGCCACGCTGGCGGATATGCAAACCTTCCATTTTGGCTCGTTGTATCTGAAAGGTGATGATATCGCAAAAATGCTCGGCAAAAACTGGACGGACTGGAAGCCCGGCCCTGGTCAGAACTGGCACAGCTTTAATGATTATATCAATTTCGGCGACAAGGACGGCTGGCGTACCTGGTGGGGTGAAAAATGGATCCGTACCGACATTGGCGATTATGACTCGCCCGGTTATGACGATCTGACCATGTCATTAGCCTTCCTGCCGGATATTAAAACGGAATCCAGTCAGGTCAGCGGCCTGCCCGTTTTCTATCGCAACAAACCCGATACGGCCGCACGTGAAATTCCCGGTGCAACACCGCGTGATTATCTGGTCACCTGGCTCAGTCAGTGGGTACGGGACTACGGCATAGACGGGTTCCGTGTGGATACCGCCAAACACGTCGAAAAATCAACACTGGCCTTACTTAAAGAGCGTTCAGCCGAAGCCCTGAAACAATGGAAAGCCGCCAATCCTGCAAAGGTGCTTGATGACGCGCCATTCTGGATGACCGGCGAGGCGTGGGGTCATGGCGTGATGAAAAGCGATTATTACGCCAGTGGATTTGATGCCATGATTAATTTTGATTTTCAGGATCAGGCAGCAGCGGCGCTGAGTTGTTTTGCCAATATCGACACAACTTATCAGCAGATGGCGGAGAAAATGCAGGATTTTAACGTTCTCAGTTATTTGTCATCACATGATACCCGGCTGTTTTTCACTGCCGATGCCAGGGAGTCTCTGGCATTACAGCAGCGTGCCGCAGATTTATTATTACTGGCACCGGGCGCGGTACAGATTTATTACGGCGATGAAAGTGGCCGTCAGTTTGGCCCGACGGGTTCAGATCCTTTACAAGGAACGCGGTCCGACATGAACTGGCATGAACTGACTGGCCCGAAACAGGCTTTACTCAGGCACTGGCAAAAACTGGGAACGTTCAGGGAACAACACCCCGCGGTTGGCGCAGGCGTGCAGAAATCACAGCAAACCGCGCAATATTATGCCTTCAGCCGTCAGCAAGGTGAGGATAAAGTCATGGTGGTCTGGACCGGAGAAAGCGGAAAATAACGGCGCAGAAAGCAAAAGGCCTCGCGTTAACGGCGAGGCCAGTTCATTACCAACGGGTAAAAATCAGTGGCCGTCGAAACAGACCAGGCTGTAACAGTTGATATTTGAATCATTCAGGCGTTTTTCACCGCCCAGTTCCGGCAGATTGATGATGAATGCGGCATCGGTCACTTCCCCGCCCAGACGGCGGATCAGTTTCGCCGTGGCTTCAATCGTGCCACCCGTTGCCAGCAAATCGTCGATCACCAGAATTTTTTCGCCAGGCTGAATAGCATCAACGTGGATTTCAAGGCTGTCAGTACCGTATTCCAGATCGTAGGTTTCGCTGATGGTTTCACGCGGTAACTTGCCCGGCTTACGCACGGGAACAAAGCCCACGCCCAGAACCAGCGCAACCGGTGCGCCAAACAGGAAGCCCCGCGCTTCGGTGCCTACCACTTTGGTGACGCCGGCATCACGGTAACGATCAGCCAGTAACTGAATGCTTGCAGCGTAAGCTTTTGGGTCTTCCAGCAAGCTGGTGACGTCACGGAACAGTATGCCTGGCTTAGGATAGTCAGGGATGGTTTTAATACTGTCTTTAATAAACTGTAGCTGCTGTGCGGTAGCGGTCATAATGTTAATTGCCTGATAAAGCTGCTGTTCATACTTAAACGCGGGCGGTCAAATGTCCCCCGTCATGCCGTGATAAAGCATGTCGTTCAAGGAAGGAAATTGGGAGCGCACCGACGTACGAGATGCCCAAATCTATGCAAAGCTGCTTTAAAAAGCAACCCGCAGCCGGACATGATCGCCTGTTTTATTGCTCAAGGTCAACCACTGGTAATCGCCACATCATGATCAGTAACGCAAACATCATGCAAACCAGTAAAATACGCACCCACAATAACGGCACAAAATAGATCGAAACCGAGAGACTCACCACAATCAGTACGATCGCTTTCGGTTTTACACCTTTCGGTAATGCGCGATGTGTCTGCCAGTGGCGCAGATAGCTGCCAAACCATGAGCGGTACAATAACCACTGATGAAAGCGTGGTGATGAGCGGGCAAAGCACCAGACGGCCAGCAGTAAAAAGGGGGTCGTCGGCAACAGCGGTAGCACCACCCCGAGCGTCGCCAGCACCACACACAACCAGCCTAGGGTAATCAGTAGTACGCGTTTCATGCATTTCCTTCGGTTTCAAACAGACTGCGTAGCCGGTTTGCGGATTCTCAGTGTAAACAAGTGCGCAGAAGCTGCCATACCGGTAAGCTACGCCAGAGTTTAAGGGAGATTATCGTGAGCACAGAACGAATTTTACATGTCCTCGATCAGCAGATCGAAACACTGGCCAGGGAAATTGAACCGATCGGCCATGTTTCCGCCTCGCAGGCGCGGTTTGATGTCGCACTTTTCTCAACCAAAGGTACCCGGTTGCGCGACTATCTGGCAGAAATTAAAACCAATTTGCAGCAACTTAATCAGGAAGTACTCGAGAAACGTTCCGCACAGGTGGCATTTATTGCTGAACGGCTGGTGGCACAAATTACCGCCATGCAGCGCGAACTGGCGACCCAGTCTTTGCGTAAAACACACCAGGCACCCGAACGCAAAAGCCATGATAATTATACCAAACTGGCGGAAACTCAGCAGTTCGAGCGGCGTCTGATCGCGATGATTGAAGACCGGGAGACGACGCTGGGCCAGCTGGCTACATTCAGCGATCAGCAGCGGGTGCAGAAGGAGCTGGCAGCACTCGAAGGACGTTTAATGCGTTGTCGGCAGGCACTGGCCAAAATTGAGAGACAAATCGAGCGGCAGGAAAAAGGTTTTTGAATCTTTATCACATTTTTTTAATCCGGCATTCAGGCTAAGCCTTTTCTTATCTATAATAGTAAGTCCAAAACCTGCTAATCATAACGTTGGCCTATATGTCCGTAGAAAATGCGCCCCCCGAACTTCAGCTTGCTGTCGATTTGATTTACCTGCTTGAGTGCAATGAGATTGCCCCTGAAACCGCTCTTGCGGCGCTGGAAATTGTACATCGCGATTATCAGGAAAAGTTAAAGAACAGTAAAAGTACGCTGTCGATCAGCTACCTTTAAGCCAGCCGGCTGCCTGTTTCAGGGGAATCCGTCGCTTTCCCCTGACTGGCACGCTACGCCTCAGACCGGTGAGAAATGGTCCTGCTGATCGCCGGGCTGTCTCAGCACCCTTTTCACTTCCTGAACTTCGCTACCGTCCTGATTATGCAGATACACTTCCAGCTGATTGAACGCGATATTAATGTTGTTCTCGCGGCACAGCTTATCAATGCTGCGGTTGAGTTCATCCACGGTATAACTGCGATCCCCCAGCTCACGCACATACACCCGTAGCTCATGATCAAGCGTACTGGCTCCGAAATTGAGGAAGAACACCAAGGGTGCGGGGTCACTCATCACACGAGAGTTTTCATGTGCCGCCTGCAATAAAATTTCCTTCACTTTGTCGAGATCAGAACCATACGCCACGCCAATTTTGACTAACACCCGGGTGACGGTATCGCTCAGCGACCAGTTAATCAGCCGCTCAGTCACAAAGGCTTTATTCGGGATGATCACTTCTTTGCGGTCAAAATCGATAATCGTGGTCGCACGGATACGGATGCGGCTGACGGTGCCCGAGAATGTCCCGATGGTGACGGTATCGCCAATACGTACCGGACGTTCGAAAAGTATGATCAGACCTGAAACAAAGTTCGCGAAGATCTCCTGCAAACCAAAGCCGAGCCCGACCGACAGCGCTGCCACCAGCCATTGCAATTTATCCCACGAGACGCCGAGCGATCCGAGTGCCGTGACTGCGCCAATCACCGTAATCGAATAGGTCAGGATAGTCGTGATGGCATAGGACGTCCCCTGCCGCAATTGCAGCCGTGATAGCACGACGACTTCAAGCAGCCCCGGTAAGTTTCGTGTTAACACATAGGCCACAATCACCGCCAGAAAACCGAGCAGTAAATTACCCAGCGTCACCGTTTGCTGAATGACCGCACCCGCTACCGTGCTGGAGTAATGCCATAAGGTAATGCTGTCCAGATACGAAATGACCGTCAGTAAATCCGACCAGATCCAATAGAATATGGTCGCGAAAATAAAGAACAGACCCATCGTGGTCAGGCGCAATGACTGTTGGTTGATCTGATCTAACCCGATCTGCGACTCTTCGACCGGCTCGCTGCCTTCCGCGCCATCTTTCGCCGCTATGGTCTGGCGTCGCGCCAGCGCTCGGCGATAAGCCAGGCGCCGTGCGGCCACGCTTAATCCACGCAATGCCGTGAGATAGGTAATGTTCCAGAAAATCAGCAGATACAGACTGTCAATCCAGCGGCCAGCCAGACGCAGCGTGGTGTAAAAATAACCGGTGACCATCAATCCGACAAAGAAAAGCGGTGCCAGCGCAATGGCCGTCACCACCACCAGACGAATACTGTGTGAATCTTTTTCACGCCAGCCATCACGCGCAATCGGGAAGACCAGAACGGCCAGAGCAAGCATTGTCAGGAAAATCACGACCTGACCGATGATGTCATCCACCAGCCCGAGCGGCGCTTTCTCACCGCGTACCGACCAGAAAATCACGGGCAACATCATCAGACTCAGACGAATGACAGAACGACGATAGTGAGCACAGGTGGTTGCCGGCATAGTAAAGTGCCGTTCATTTATGCTGCCAGGTTTGAGAATGCGATAACAAAAGCCCATCACCAGCAGGAAAACCGCCAGCCGTTGCGCCAGTGTCCATAAGAAATCACTCGGATCGATATCACACACTGAGAGCCAGTAGCCGATGCCGAGTATAAGCAGGACGCCCGGCAACACATTCAGTGCCATCAATGCCAGCGCCTGCGGTGTATGCAACTGGCTGTCCCGCTTGAGCTGTCCGACATCTTTACCCAGCATTTCAATCCGCTGATTGATATATTTCCGGCGCCATAACAGCAACAAAATGACAGTTAACAGCGGGATGGTCACCGGCAGAGAATGCAGTGCACCCAGCATCAGTTCGCCCGGCGGAATACTGACATGCAGGCCGCTCAGCTGATTTTTCACTTCATCGGGCAGAGACTTGATGAACTCCCAGTTCATCGGTTTGTTGCTGCTCACCCAAAAAATTTGCTGGGTCAGCGTTTCGGTCAGCGACTGATTGATGCTCAGTAATTGTTGCTGGTTAATCTGTAAGCTGATGGCCAGCGAAAGCTGATTACCGAGTTGTTTATTCAGTTGATCAAGCAACTCCCGTCGCATGTCGACAATCTGATCCAGCGCATCGCTGATATCGCCATTAATGGTTTCTTTACTGCTGCTGACAACGCCCTGAATATAACTGTCGCCCTGGAATAAGGCATCACGCTGCTGATTGATCTTGAATTGTTCAAGACGCAGATCGGCAATATGTGTGCTCATGTCGGTTATCAGGCCGGAAGGCGGGATGGTATTTTGCTGTTGCTGATACAAAATGCGCGACAGTAATAAACTGCCCTTCAGCACAGTGATTTGCTCTTTGAGGTCATGCTCAGCCTGAGCCGAACGGTCGAGCCAGTTTTTCACCGTGATGTTTTTTTGCACCAACTGATTGCCCTCTTCCGTTGCGGCAATCAGGCGTTCACTGAGCTGACGGTTAATCCCCAGTTCCTGCGCGACCAGCGGATCATTTTGGATGTTAGAGGTGTCATCCGGACTCTGGGCTTCTTTTGCCGTACGTTCAGACAAAATCAGCCGTTTTCCGTTGACCACTTCCTGCAACAATTGTGCGGTATGTTCCAACTGACTGATGTGTGCATTGGTGTAATCGCGTTGTTTTTGCAGGAGATCCTGCAACGTCGTGTTGGCTTCAAGGCTCTTGCGTTGCAGATCAATCTGCGCAGTCAGCAACGCCTGTTGCGTGACCAGCATATTTTGCTGAGTAGTCCGGAGATCCTGCTGACCGGGCGACATCCCGTTGAGCTGATTACGAATTTTCTGGATGGCCAGTGAATAGGTGTACATCGCGTTTTGTACACGTTCCGGCTGGGTTTGCAGGGAAATCAGTTGGGTATTAAACGTCGATAAATCTTCCTGAGAAGACTGAAGATCATCGAGCGTATCGTTAAGACGATTTTCCAGCTGACGCAGCGACAGCGCAGAAAGCTGCGCTTTATTCGCATCATCTTTCGGGTTGTTTTTGATTTGATCCAGGCCATCCATCGCGCTACGCAATTTTTGCGGGGCTTCCGCGACCTGTTTTTGCAGCTGATTAACTTCCTGCTTCACCCGGTCAAGCGCATCAAGATATTCCAGCGTGTGGATCAGATCCTGTTGCGAAAGTTTATCGACCGGCGTCAGGTTTTTTTGGCGATTTAATGCATCAAGCTGGTTCTGAACTTCATTCCGGCTGGGAATATCATTACTGGCCGCGTGACCGGGAAGGGAGAAAAGAAACAGGGCAATGCAAATCATCCCCGTAAAAAACCCTGTCATCCCCTTTTTTTTGCGGGGAAAAATTACATCAGAAAAAGCGGTCAAAAACCGGATACACATACGTCTGTGCCAACTCATTTACCAAATGAATAATATGGTAACGACAATAACAGTGTTAACAATGAAAGGAAGGAGAAAAGCGTATCTGAATACAACATCAGGGTGGTTATTTAATCATCAACAGGAGAAAAAATTTGCAGGCTTATTAATACAGGAGAAAGTATCAGAGCGTTACTTTACTACGGCGAGAAAGGACGAGTGTCGCAACATATCAATATAGGTATCCACAAATTTCCCGGCATTACCTTCTAAATCAAAGCTTTCAGGGATAAATAACCAGTTTTCCATTAAGCCGGTCAGATAGGCACGTAAAATAATGGCAGCCTGGCGGGTATCAAGATTAGCGGGTAGTTGCTTTTCGTCTATACAGCGCAGGAGAATACGTTCGATTTTACCGTACCCTTCCATATAGAGCGCTTTACGGGCTTCATGGACTGAAGTCATCTCCCCAACAAATTCACATTTATGGAATATAATCTCCATCAATGCCTTACGCTGGCTATCCGTGACGGTGGCGACCAGTATGTAAATAAGGATTTCGCGCAAAATACGCAGTGGATTATTCGGAAACTTTGTCTGATACTCTACTTCGAGCACTTTTATCCGGGATTCATAAGCTTCCCAGATCGCGTTAAACAGTTCCACTTTGTTCCTGAAATGCCAATAAATTGCGCCCCGCGTCACACCGGCTGCATTAGCAATATCAGTCAGTGATGTCGACGATACCCCACGGGCAGAAAATTCGCGCACAGCAGCATCCAGAATGTGTTGTCTGGTTTCCAGCGCCTGTGATTTGGTTTTTCGTGCCATAGGTTTATCTTTCAGGGGAGTTTGATTTACATACATTCTTGAATGTATGTAACATAGCACGCACATACTAAAAGCGCAGCAATGGATTTAGAATGTTGTGATCCATTGGACAATTTGAAATCGGACACTTGAGGTTTATTTATGAACAAAAACAGAGGGTTAACGCCTCTGGCGGTAGTTCTGATGCTATCCGGAAGCTTAGCACTTACAGGATGTAACGATAAAGAAGCTCAACAAGGTGCGCCACAGGCTCCGCAGGTTGGCGTCGTTACCCTGAAAACTGAACCGCTTAATGTGACTACCGAACTTCCAGGTCGTACTGCTGCTTTTCGCATTGCTGAAGTACGCCCACAGGTTAGCGGTATCATTCTCAAACGCAACTTTGTTGAAGGCAGCGACATTAAAGCCGGTACTTCATTATATCAAATTGATCCTGCCACTTATCAGGCCGCGTATGACAGCGCTAAAGGCGATCTGGTAAAAGCTCAGGCAAACGCACAAATTTCCCGTCTTACCGTTACCCGTTACAAGCCTCTGCTCGGCACCAGCTATATCAGTAAGCAAGATTACGATACGGCTGTCGCTACGGCGGCACAGGCTGATGCGGCGGTAGTCAGTGCGAAAGCAGCCGTTGAGTCTGCACGCATCAATCTGGCTTACACCAAAGTCACCTCCCCGATCAGCGGACGCATCGGTAAATCGTCTGTGACAGAAGGTGCGCTGGTGTCTAACGGCCAGACCAATGCGCTGGCGACCGTGCAACAGCTCGATCCTATTTATGTTGACGTGACGCAGTCCAGTAATGATTTCCTGCGCCTGAAACAGGAACTGGCTGACGGTTCACTGAAACAGACAGACGGTAAAGCGCAAGTCAAGCTGCTGATGGATAACGGTAAAGAATATTCACAGCCGGGTACATTAGAATTCTCTGATGTGACGGTTGATGAAACTACCGGTTCCATTACTTTACGCGCCATCTTCCCGAATCCAAATGATGCCCTGCTGCCGGGTATGTTTGTACGCGCGCGTCTTGATGAAGGTGTTAACAACAACGCGCTGCTGGTACCGCAGCAAGGTATCACCCGTAACCCACGCGGTGATGCAACAGCGATGGTTATCGGTGCGGACAATAAAGTTGAACTTCGAACTGTGACGACGACACAGGCGATTGGCGACAAATGGGTTGTGACAGAAGGCCTGAAAAGTGGCGATAAAGTTATCGTGACAGGTCTGCAAAAAATTAAGCCAGGCGTACAGGTTACTGCACAGGAAGTCGATCAAAACGCAGCAGCGCCCGCTACAGCGACGAAGTCTTAATAGGAGCCGGTAATTCATGGCTAAGTTTTTTATAGATCGTCCCATCTTTGCATGGGTGATTGCGATCATCATCATGTTGGCCGGGGGATTGGCAATTCTTAAATTGCCAATTGCACAGTATCCAACCGTTGCGCCACCGGCTATCCAGCTGACCGCAACTTACCCGGGCGCGGATGCGCAGACGGTACAGGATACCGTCACTCAGGTTATTGAACAGAACATGAACGGTATCGACAACATGATGTACATGTCGTCGACGAGTGACTCGTCCGGTACTGTTCAGATTACCCTGACTTTTGCTTCCGGTACTGATGCGGATATCGCACAGGTACAGGTGCAGAACAAACTGCAGCTCGCAACGCCGTTGCTGCCGCAGGAAGTTCAGCAACAGGGTATCTCCGTTGAGAAATCGAGCAGTAGCTTCCTGATGGTTGCTGGCTTTATTTCTAACAATGGTTCAATGACTCAGGATGATATTGCCGACTACGTCGGTTCCAACGTCAAGGACCCTATCAGCCGTACCGCCGGTGTGGGTGACGTTCAGCTGTTCGGTGCTCAGTACGCAATGCGTATCTGGATGGATCCGAACAAGCTGAACAACTTCCAGCTGACGCCGGTTGATGTCATCAATGCCATTAAAGTCCAGAACAACCAGATTGCTGCCGGTCAGTTAGGCGGTACGCCACCGGTTCCGGGACAGCAGCTGAACTCTTCTATCGTGGCTCAGACACGTCTGAAATCACCGGATGAATTCGGCAAAATTATCCTGAAAGTGAATCAGGACGGTTCTCAGGTTCGCCTGAAAGATGTGGCAAAAATTGAACTCGGTGGTGAAAACTACGACGTTATTGCCCGCTTCAACGGACAGCCGGCTTCAGGTCTTGGGATTAAACTGGCGACCGGTGCTAACGCCCTGGATACTGCAGCGTCCGTGAAAGCTACGCTGGCTAAACTGGAGCCATTCTTCCCGTCTGGCTTGCAAGTTGTTTATCCGTACGACACCACGCCGTTCGTTAAAATCTCGATTAAAGAAGTGGGTAAAACGCTGTTCGAGGCCATCGTCCTGGTATTCCTGGTGATGTTCCTGTTCCTGCAAAACTTCCGTGCAACCCTGATCCCAACGATCGCGGTCCCGGTGGTCTTGCTGGGTACCTTTGCCATTCTGGCAGCGTTCGGTTACTCGATAAACACCCTGACGATGTTCGGGATGGTGCTCGCGATAGGCTTGCTCGTTGATGACGCCATCGTCGTGGTCGAAAACGTCGAACGTGTCATGGTCGAAGAAGGTTTGCCACCAAAAGAAGCCACCAAAAAATCCATGGAACAGATCCAGGGAGCGTTGGTCGGGATCGCGATGGTGCTGTCTGCCGTATTCATCCCGATGGCCTTCTTCGGCGGTTCAACCGGTGTTATTTATCGCCAGTTCTCCATCACCATCGTTTCTGCCATGGTGCTGTCAGTTCTGGTGGCGATGATCCTGACGCCTGCGCTTTGTGCGACCATGCTCAAACCGGTCGCTAAAGGTGAGCATCACGAGAAGAAAGGTTTCTTCGGCTGGTTCAACAAAAAATTCGAGCAAAGTACGCACCACTACACCGACAGCGTGGGTAACATTCTGCGCAGCACCGGTCGTTATCTGGTGATTTATCTGCTGATCGTTGTCGGCATGGCATTCCTGTTTATCCGCCTGCCAACCTCCTTCCTGCCGGAAGAAGATCAGGGTGTATTCCTGACCATGGCGCAGTTGCCAGCAGGTGCAACCCAGGAACGTACACAGAAAGTGCTCGATGAAGTCAGCAACTACTACCTGACGAAAGAAAAAGCTAACGTGAATTCCGTGTTTACGGTTAACGGCTTCGGTTTTGCAGGTCGTGGACAGAACACCGGTATCGCGTTTGTCAGTCTGAAAGACTGGTCAGAACGTAGCGGCGCTGAAAACAAAGTTCCTGCTATTGCAGGCCGTGCAATGGGCGCATTCAGCACCATTAAAGATGCACTGGTGTTCCCGTTCAACTTACCGGCTATTGTTGAGTTAGGTACGGCGACAGGCTTCGACTTCCAGCTGATTGACCAGGCTAACCTTGGGCATGACAAACTGACGCAGGCACGTAACCAGTTGTTGGGCATGGTTGCTCAACACCCTGACTTGCTGACTCAGGTTCGTCCAAATGGTCTGGAAGATACGCCACAGTTCAAAATCGAAATTGATCAGGAAAAAGCAACGGCACTTGGCGTTTCTATCTCCGACATCAACACCACATTGGGTGCATCGATTGGTGGTAGCTACGTCAACGACTTCATCGACCGTGGTCGTGTGAAGAAAGTGTATGTGCAAGCTGAAAATAAATACCGTATGTTGCCTTCGGACATTAACAATCTGTATGTCCGTGGCAGCGCTGGACAGATGGTACCGTTCTCCGCTTTCTCAAGTGCGAAATGGGAATACGGCTCACCGCGTCTGGAACGTTATAACGGTTTGCCATCAATGGAAATTCTGGGCCAGCCAGCGCCGGGCAAAAGTTCGGGTGCTGCCATGGCAATGATGGAGTCTCTGGCTTCTAAATTGCCAAACGGTATCGGCTATGACTGGACCGGTCTGTCTTATCAGGAACGTCTGTCAGGTAACCAGGCTCCGGCCTTGTATGCTATCTCTCTGATCGTCGTATTCTTGTGTCTGGCAGCATTGTACGAAAGCTGGTCAATACCGTTCTCGGTCATGCTGGTGGTTCCGCTCGGTGTTGTGGGTGCACTTCTGGCAGCGACAATGCGTGGTTTGAGCAACGACGTATACTTCCAGGTGGGCCTGCTGACTACCATCGGGCTGTCCGCGAAGAACGCCATATTGATTGTTGAGTTCGCCAAAGATCTTATGGATAAAGAAGGCAAGGGCCTTATCGAATCAACGCTTGAAGCGGTTCGTATGCGTTTGCGTCCGATTCTGATGACTTCCCTGGCGTTCATCCTCGGTGTTATGCCGCTGGTTATCAGCTCTGGTGCAGGTTCCGGTTCTCAGAATGCTGTAGGTACCGGCGTTATGGGCGGGATGATCACAGCCACTCTGCTGGCGATCTTCTTTGTTCCGGTCTTCTTCGTGGTGGTTCGCCGCCGCTTTGGTAAGAAGAATGAGAATACCGAACATACCCACAAAGTAGAGCATCCGACGCTATAACCGGATATCTACTCTGAAAAGGCCGCTTATGCGGCCTTTTTTTCGCCCCTAAGACTTGAACCTTAAACCTGATGAGTGCATAATTTATGTTATAGTATAACATTACATAAAGAGGCATCATGAAACCCACTATCCATCCTGCATATCGCACCGTGGTTTTTCACGACACCAGTGCTGACGAATACTTCAAAGTCGGCTCTACCATATCAACGGACCGCACCATTGAACTGGAAGGGGCAACCTACCCGTATATCACGATTGAAGTGTCTTCAGCCTCTCACCCTTACTACACCGGTAAGCAGAAAGAGTATTCCAAGGAAGGCAGCACCGCGCGGTTCAACCAACGTTTCGGTAGCTTCCTCGGTAAAAAATAAAATTACATCAGGGAAATCGTTATGCAGGTTCTGAGTTCATTACGTTCAGCAAAAAATCGTCATCCGGATTGTCGCGTTGTTCGCCGTAAAGGCAGGGTTTATGTGATTTGCAAAAGCAATCCACGTTTTAAAGCTGTACAGGGTAAGAAGAAAAAACGTTAACAACGCCTCTTCATGCCCATGGTTGCTCAATAAAAAAGCCCCGCCGCTTGCCCGGCGGGGCTTTTCTTATGCTAAGACATGATGTAAACCTCCCCACCGTATTGCGGTGAGGAGGAAAGATCTTATTTCATGCTGGCCACAATCGTTTCAACATTATGCTTAAATGCCTTCACGTACGTTGTCGCGGGTCCCTGCGGACCGGACAATGCTTCAGGGTACAACTCACCGCCGGGTACAGCCCCGCTGGCTGCAGCGATCTGCTTAACCAGTCGCGGGTCGGTCTGATTTTCGATGAAGTAAGTTTTCACTTTCTCCGCTTTAATCTGCTTAATCAGAGAAGCCACTCCGCTGGCACTGGCTTCAGCTTCAGTAGAAAATCCAACAGGCGCCATAAAGCTGACATGATATTCCTGACCAAAATATCCGAAGGCATCATGGCTGGTCAGCACTTTACGTTTTGACTGCGGAATACCGGCAAATTCAGTTTTTGCCCACGCATCCAGCTTTTGCAATTGTTCAATATAGGCAGCGCCGCGCTGACGGAAATAATCCGCATCTTCCGGATCCGCTTTGATCAGTGCATTCATCACGTTAGTGGCATAAATCACGCCATTTGCCATACTGTTCCAGGCGTGTGGATCGGTGATCTGCTTACCGTCTTCTTCCATTTTACGGGAATTTACGCCTTTCGATGCTGTCACCAGATGTCCCTTATAACCCGACGCCGTCACCAGGCGATCGATCCACCCTTCCAGCCCCAGGCCGCTGACAAACACGACATCAGACGCATTGATCGCTTTGCTGTCTTTGGGTGAAGGTTCAAAGCTGTGCGGATCACCGTCCGGCCCGACTAACGTCGTGACTTTCACATGATCACCTCCGACTTCCTGCACGATATTCCCAAGAATTGAAAAACTGGCTACCGCATCGATGGTTTTCGCCATTGCCAGCGGGCTCGACAGCAGGGCAGCTACTGCGAGTGATACAGGTAATACTTTCATCATGTCCCCTTAATTGTGGTACTGCTGCTTAATTTCGCGAAGCTGTTAACATCCCGCCCCGCTTTCCAAATAAAACCGAAATAAAGAAGATAACCGTTGCACTCAGGACAATCGCGGGCCCGGCGGGCAGCGAGGCATAATAAGACCAGATAAGGCCTACGACGCTGGCAATCACACCAATGATCATCGCACTCAGTAAGGTATGAGGAAGGTCACGGGCCCAGAAACGGGCACTGGCAGCAGGTAACATCATCAGCCCCACAGACATCAGAGTGCCGAGGATCTGGAAACCCGCCACCAGATTGAGTACCACCAGCGCCAGGAAAATGCCGTGGATTGCTGCCAGCCATTTCCCGGCACTGACGCGCAGAAACAGCGAATCAAATGACTCAATGACCAGTGCGCGGTAGATGCATGCCAGTACAACTAAAGAGAGGCTGGTGATAATGCCGACCATGATCATGGCGGAGGAATCGATGGCAAGAATTGAGCCGAACAGCACATGTAAAAGGTCAACGCTCGAGCCGCGCAGGGAAACCAGCGTGACCCCAAGCGCCAGAGAGCCCAGATAGAAACCAGCGAAACTGGCGTCTTCTTTTAATTGCGTACGGCGGCTCACCAGTCCGGATAACATCGCAACAGCAAGGCCTGCGATAAAACCGCCAATCCCCATAGCGACCAGCGACATTCCCGAGAGCAGATAGCCAATCGCCGCGCCAGGCAAGACAGCATGCGACAGTGCATCTCCCACCAGACTCATCCGGCGTAATAACAGGAAAACACCCAATGGCGTGGCGCTGATTGATAATGCGATACAGGCAATTAAAGCCCGGCGCATAAAGCCGAATTCAATAAAAGGGTCAGCAAGCAAATGAAAAAGCATCATGAATTCGCGACTCCCGTCGTCAGGGAGAAAGGTTCTGTCGAAATGCAGGCATGTGCCTGATGAGGGAAATGCCCGAGGACATCCGGCGTGCTTCCCCATAAATTCTGCTGCGCACTGAGATAAAGCACATGTGGAAAGTGCCGGGCAACCATCGAAATATCATGCAAAACCGCAATGACAGTTTTGCCTTCCCGATGCCATTGCGCGATAACTTTTAGCAGTAAATCAGTGGTTTGAGTGTCGATACCCGTGAACGGTTCATCGAGCATAATGAGAGGTGCCTGTTGAACCAGTAAGCGGGCAAACAACGTACGTTGTAATTGCCCGCCGGAAAGCAATCCTACAGGCAGGTGCGACATTTCCTTCATGCCCACCGTATGCAGTGCATTATCGACGGCTGTCGCTGACTGTCGGTTTATGCCACCGAATAGCCCGCTTTGCGGCCAACATCCCATTGCAACCAGGTCAAATACACTGATAGGGAAACCGCGATCCAACTCAGCCTGCTGCGGTAAATACGCCAGCCGGGGACGTTTCCCGCCAGTAAAAGTAATATTCCCTGCAACAGCCTGCTGCAAACCGGCCAGTGTTTTGAGAAAGGTGGATTTTCCTGCACCGTTGGCACCGATAACTGCCGTCAGGGAACCAGAACAGAACTGTCCGTTTAGCGGCATGGCTACTGCCAGACGGTCATACCCCACTTCGACATTGTTAACAAAAATCATGGTAATGAAATTGCCCAGTAGATAGCTGCCCATAAAACAGCGAGCACAGCCAGTACAACAATGCAGCGTACCGGCGAAGAAAGTGTAAACAGTGTTTTTGTCATGCGCCCTCCGAAAAGTTATAATATAACATCACAATAGAGCTTCGGTATCAATACAGCAACTGTTTCAGTTTTTTACGGGTACAGATGCAACCGGAGATCTTCGAAGGACGAGGCCCCCGAGTGTAAAAAAAAAGTAAAAAATGATGAGCGAGTTGCAATCCACTTTATAATCAGCAGGTTATGGAATTTTGCTTTAGAATTTTTTTTCTTCCCTCAAAACACATCCTGAGGAAAGTATGCGATAATGAAAAGGAATACGGTTAAGAGGTAAACGCCTTGAAGATACTAATCCCTTACCTTATTAAGGGGAACGTTCTGACGGTTGACGAGTTACAGCAGATTATTGAGCCTGCTTTATCTGAAATTGAAGAGCCTCTAATTGGAGATTTAACTTACTTTTCAGAAAATGCACGCTATGAAACAAATTCTTTGCAGATTGTGTCAATAATGGAAATTAGCAAAAACTATTATTCAATGACTTACCAGTTCAAATGGACGATTTTCAATGCTTGTCTGGACATTAATGCTGATGAGTTAACGAAGCAAAGCGTCGCATTCCAGGTTAAACCTGACGGACTGGAGTTTGATATTATTGATTGTTTCAAAGGCTCCGCTTCCGAAGAATTGTAAGTTTGAGTAATACGTTTGCACAGCTTTCTAAAAATGAATTATATTTAAAATACCGGCTATATAATAAAATCCTTTAAACCTCATCCCGAAGACAGCTCATTGTGATTGTCTTTGATGTTTAAGCCAGTTCATAGCGTTTTTAGTGAGAGCCGTTTCCTGTAAGCCATTAAGTTTTGTTGTTTACTCACAGAGTGTTATCAACACCGAATAAACCATTACGGAGGGGATGATATGGATGAGTACTCGCCTAAGCGGCACGATATCGCTCAGTTACGCTACCTGAATGAAATGCTGTACGATGAAGGGATTGCAACACTGGGTGACAGCCATCATGGCTGGGTTAATGATCCGACTTCGGCCGTTAACCTACAGCTCAATGAACTGATTGAGCACATTGCATCCTTTGTGATGAGTTTTAAAATTAAGTATCCGGCTGATAACCATTTAAGTGATCTGGTTGAAGAGTATCTGGATGATACCTACACCCTGTTCAGCAATTATGGAATTAACGATTCTGATTTGCGTCAATGGCAAAAGACCAAGAAGCGCTTATTCAGAATGTTCTCAGGGGACTACATCTGTACCCTAATGAAGACTTGAGTAATAATTTATATGCAGTCATCAGATAAAAATCAAAAGGCTAAGATGAACAAAATCGACTATTTGATGCGTTTAAGAAAATGCACCACAATCGATACACTCGAACGTGTTATTGAGAAAAATAAGTATGAACTTTCCGACGACGAACTGGAATTGTTTTACTCGGCAGCTGACCATCGTTTAGCGGAGCTAACGATGAACAAACTGTACGATAAAATTCCGGTATCAGTCTGGAAATTTGTACGCTGATCTATAACGCCAGGCCGTAATATCTTCCGGCCTGGCCGCTTAATATTTAACCAAAATAACGTTAATATTCTTTAACTATATCTGCGGGTTAAGGTGTTCCGCTTTCTCGTTGATCTGACGATGAAATGTCCGTAATAGAAACTGAAAACATTCTTCTGTTTTGGGTGAACGTAATGGTGCAGGTTTACGCATCATTGCCACCGTTCTGCTTAATGTGGGTTGCTGCAAGTGAATCACCGTTAATTCATTATCGTTGAGTGTTGCAGTATATAACTCTGGTAATATTGCTAATGCCAGACGCGAACGAACCAGCCCATATAATGTCTCCTGAAAATCCACGCGATAACTGACCCGTAAATTCAGACGATGGCTCTCACTCAGTGATGTCACCAGCCTGCTGACATTCCCCTTTGAAAACAATGCAATATCTCTTTTCAGCAGTTGCCGCCAGGGAATATTGTGGCCTTGAGAAAGCGGATCATCTCGTCTGATAACGGCCACAAAAGGATCTTCCAGCAATGGGTAGACTGCCAGGGATTCCGGCACGGTACTGTCGGTTGCACCGATACCAAAATCCACCGAGCCGTTCTCCAGTTCCAGCAATAGTGCGTCGTTTGTGAGGTCATGGAATTCAACACGCATATCAGGGAAATATTCTGCCAGTAATTGCGGAACGACCGGAAATAATAACGTGCTGACCGAAGGCACTAATCCTATGCGTAAAGTGCCATCCCCGCCCTGAAGCATAATTTGCTGCATATCGTCGAAAACGCTAAGTGCAGTATTCAATAAGCGTTCTGCATAAGGCAAAACGGCTTCCCCCTGCTCTGTCAGACTCACACCTTGTGCCGTCCGGTTAAGTAATTTCCCGCCTAATACGGATTCAATTTGACGAAGCGCGCTGCTCAGTGCGGGCTGACTTATCGCCAGACGATTTGCCGTATCGGTGAAACTGCGCAGTTGCGCCAGCGTCACAAAGTATTGAATTTGCTTGAGGGAAAGGGCCGGCAACCGGCGCCAGGGTTCAGACATAATGAGCAGCTCTTCCGCTAAAAATAGGAAACGTTTGCTCAGCATAACCGCATCTTATAAACGGATAAAATAATTCATCTGTGCAAAGCCCCTGCCGCTCCCTACATTAACTTCATCTTGTTTAAATCCGGAAACTGATATGACCGACAGCACCGCCTCCCGCCCTCTGCGACAGAGGGCAATAAACGCTGCACTGGGGAAGATCCCTTTTGACCGCCTGCTGATTAACGCCCAAGTCATCGACATGGTCACAGGAGAGATCCGCGAAGCCGATGTCGGTATCACCGGAAATATGATTGCCAGCGTCCATCCGCGGGGGAAATTCTCGCAGACTGAAAATGTCGATGATTTATCAGGAAATTATCTCTCCCCCGGCCTTATCGATACGCATGTTCACATCGAAAGCTCTCATTTACCACCGGAAAAGTATGCAGAAATCGTCGTTGCTCAGGGCACAACAACAGTGTTTTGGGATCCGCATGAACTGGCGAATGTACTGGGTGTTGCCGGTGTACAGTACGCCGTCCGGTCCAGCCGTAATCTGCCATTACGTGTGATATGTGCTGCGCCCTCCAGCGTGCCGTCAACGCCGGGCTTAGAGATGTCCGGTGCAGATTTCAGAGGCCAGGAAATGCAGACAATGCTTAGCTGGCCGGAAATTGCCGGTGTGGCCGAAGTGATGGATATGTATGGCGTGCTCAATGGCAGCGAGCGAATGCTGGAAATTCTTGAGGCGGGATTAAACAGTGGGAAACTCATTGAAGGACACGCCCGCGGCCTTAAAGACGAACAATTACAGGCGTATCTGGCTGCGGGTGTGACATCCGATCATGAACTGACTTCAGCTGAAGATGCGCTGGAAAAGCTGCGTGCTGGCCTGACGCTGCAAATTCGCGGCTCACATCCTTATCTTCTGCCCGATATCGCCGCAGCTTTGCTGGCACTTCCCCACCTTTCATCGCAGATAACACTGTGTACTGATGATGTTCCACCCGATCACTTGCTGGAAAAAGGCGGGCTGATTGCCTTAATCAGGCTTCTGATTTCACACGGGTTACGTGCGGAAGATGTACTGAGGATGGCAACATTCAATGCAGCGATCCGCATGCAACGTACAGATTTAGGCCTTATTGCCGCAGGGCGTACGGCAGATATTATCGCGTTTGATTCGCTGGATACTCTGCATCCGTGCGCGGTGTACGTTGCGGGTAGCTGCGTTGCCAGACAAGGCAAACTGTTATCTACCCCTTCGGCAGCCCGCGACGTGACACCTCCGCGCAATACTATGCGGCTAAGTGCCTTAAGCGCCGATGATTTCCAACTGAAAATTCCGGGTCTGAACAACGGTAAAGCGCGTCTGCGCAATATTAAAGGCGCGCGCTTTACACAATGGAGTGAAGTGACCGTGAATGTGAGGAACGGTGTCGTGCAGATACCCGACGATTTCAGCCTGATTTGGGTACAGCACCGGCATGGCCGCCACGAGGCCACACCGAAAATGGCATTACTCGAAGGCTGGGGAGCTTTGCGCGGCGCCATTGCAACTTCTTACTCGCATGACTCCCATAATCTGGTGGTTATCGGCCGGGATCCTGCTGATATGGTGGTAGCAGCCAATCAACTGATTGCCAGCGGAGGCGGTATGGCCCTCAGTCAGCATGGGAAATTACTGGCAAGCATCGATATGCCGATTGGCGGCATGCTGTCTGATTTACCGGCTCCAGAATTAGCGAAGCAGTTTAAAAACCTGCGCGACCTCAGCGCACAGGTCGCCGACTGGGAACCCCCTTATCGCGTTTTCAAAGCTATCGAAGGGACATGTCTCGCCTGTAATGCCGGCCCGCATCTGACCGATTTAGGACTTACAGATGGCGGATTACGTGAAATCGTCGATCCGGTTCTGGAAATCTGGCCAGAAGAAATCTGAAGCAGAAAACCACTACACGTCAAAAAGACAGCAAACACAATAATATAAATAATTGTTTTCAGGGGTATTTAAGCATGTCCGAAAGTTCTGTGAAAAATGTTACCGTCTCAGTTGACGAAAGCTGGTTACAACGCCGTTTCCATCTGCGTCAGCGCGGGACCAAAATTAAAACGGAATGTCTGGCAGGTATCACCGGTTTCCTGGCGGCAGCGTATTTACTGGTGGTGATCCCAGGCTTACTGGCGGTCAGCGGTATGGATAAAGGTGCAGCCACCACCGGTGTGATCCTGGTGTTTGTGCTGGGTTCTCTGCTGATGGCCTTTTACGCCAACCTGCCTTTTATGGTCGGGCCAGGCATTGGCGGCTCGGTACTGGTCGGTATTACGCTGGCGGGCGACGGCATTACCTGGCCCGTCGCACTGGGTATTGCATGCTGGTCGGGGGTTTTATTTTTCGTGATGACAGTGTTTGGTTTGCGTGAAGTGGTCACCCGTTCTGTTCCGCAGTCGATCAAACTTGGACTGACCGCTTCTATTGGCATTTTTGTCGCCCTGCTCGGCTTCCGCAATGCCGGACTGGTCATGGCAAATGCCAAAACGCATGCACTGGCTTTAGGAGATTTTACCGCGCCGGGTGCCTTAATCGCGCTTCTTGGTCTGCTGGTCGCCGTGGGCTTACAGGCCCGAAAAGTACCCGGTGCTATTTTGTGGGCCATTTTGCTGGCGACGGTGGCTGGCATACCGTTTGGTGTAACACATTTACCTGAACAATGGATCTCTGTACCACATTCTGTGGCTCCGCTGCTGGGCAAAGTCGATCTTACCGGTGCCATCAACATCGCCTTCCTGCCATTCCTGTTTATCTTTTTCGCCTCAGAATTCTTCTCGACAATGGGCACCACACTGGCTGTTGGCGGTGAAGCCGGGTTGCTCGATGAGCGCGGCAATATGAAACATATCAACCGGCCTTTCATGGTGGATTCCATTGCGGCGGCGCTGGGCCCGATCGTCGGTATTCCTGCCGCCACCGCACTGATCGAGTCCTCTGCAGCGGCTGAAGCAGGCGGAAAAACTGGCCTGACCGCGCTGGCTGCAGCCATGATGTTTCTGCTGATGCTGTTATTTACCCCCATTGCGCTGATGATCCCGAAAGAGGCGACCGCTCCGGCGCTGATTCTGATTGGCCTGAACATGTTCAGTAATTTACGAAAAGTGGACTTAGCGAATTTTACCGACGCGCTGCCAGTACTGATGATGGTGATGATTACGCTGATTTCCAACAGCTTCGGTACAGGTATCGCCGGCGGATTGCTGTTTTACGTCAGCATTAAGGTCGTTGCCGGCAAGGCACGTGAGGTACCGATGAGCCTTTATATTCTGGCGATCCCGCTGGTCTATTATTTTGCGACGCTGGTACATCACTGACCCTAATGAAACAAACAGAGGGTGCGTGAAAACGTGCCCTTTTTTACGGGCGCAGCCTGGCTTTACGGATGTTTAAGAAGAAATGAGGAAGATAAGAAGAATCGGTAGACACCTGAAATGGTGGAGGCCCTGCCAGCTACATCCCGGCACACACGACACCTGCCATGGCTGCTTCCTTCCGGACCTGACCAAGTTGACAAGTTAGCGTTGCGGGAGAACCAACAGGGCCCCCATTGACGTTGTCGGCTTCATTTCTCTGCTAAGAGAATTGAAGCGACGGGCATTATCTGCGATGCCCGAAGCAAAAGCAAGTTAACCGCCGACAACCGTTGTTTTCTTAAACGATATGCCTAAATCAGAGCCAACAATGCCTTAATTTTTGCGTCATACTGGCGCAAATCACCGAGGAGGATGTCATGTCGGAACCCGATAACTTTCGCCAGCGCGTATTTCAGATTATCGCCGCCATTCCGGTCGGGCAAGTTACAACTTACGGTAACGTCGCACAACTGGCCGGTTCACCGCGTGCAGCGCGGCAGGTCGGCGGCGTACTCAAGAAGCTGCCGGAAGGCAGCACCCTTCCCTGGCATCGGGTGATTAACCGGCACGGCGAAATATCCCTGCAGGGCGAAGACTTTAAGCGTCAGCGTCAGGCACTGCTGGCAGAAGGCATTACCTTTAAGCAAGGCAAAGTGGATTTAGAGAAATATGGCTGGAAATGGTGATGTTGCGTTCACTAAACCATCTTACAGATAAGCACCGCCGGAGCGGTGCTTAGCCATCACAAGTCATGAATCAATAAGTCATGGGTTGCGCGGGTGCCGAACTTACCGGTGCGGGTGATGTGCCCAGCCCCGGATTTGACGGGTTGCTCATTGGCCCCAAAGTGCTCGGTTTAGTCGCGACAGGTACGGCGACAACAGGGACAAGTTGCAGATCAGCACGTGTACCCTGACCATGGTTAATCACTTCTTTAATGGAATCAGTGATGAAGGTCATCTGACCATTGATGGTTACCGCTGCACTCAGAAGAATACGGGCGTCAGGAGCAATTTCCTGCGGGTTATATGGCAGGATGAAGGTAAACGGAGCCTGTTTCCCTTGCGTTCTTGCTACTTTTTGCGAAATCACCCGGGATGGCGCATCCGCCACCGAAGCATCAGACAATGTCACCGTCAGGACAGCATCCGGTGGCAAAGCAACACGCTGATTGATGAACACACTACCCGATACATTCGGGCCGGTGATCGCAGGTTGAGTGACCGGACTGGCCGCCGTATTCACAGGAGGTTGCTGCGCTGGTGCCTCATGATGCTGTGCACATCCGGCAAGAGTCAGAGACAGCGCGGTTCCACCTACTATCTGCCAAAGTTTCATTGATCGTACTCCCTTTTTATAGTCGCTTGTCGACAAGCCGTAATAAGCGCCGACGATGAATGTAGTGACTTTAACCAGCTTACCTATTAATCATGGCACAAGAATCTGAGGTTTTCCTGTTAACGGCCAAACAGATCTTCTGGCAAAACGGAAGATCCACTATGATTAACAGGTTAGACCTGTCGGTGAAGGCGTATTTCAGAAGATTCCTGCCTGCATTACCCCGAACAACTGAGGTCGATTTCTCTGGTTACTTTCATGAGGCCACTATGAGTCAGGCATTAAAAAATCTGCTGGATCTGCTCGATCTGGAAAAAATTGAAGAAGGGTTGTTCCGTGGCCAAAGTGAAGATTTAGGCTTACGTCAGGTCTTTGGCGGTCAGGTGGTCGGACAGGCATTGTATGCCGCCAAGCAGACTGTCCCGGCGGAGCGGGGTATCCATTCTTTCCACAGCTATTTTTTGCGCCCAGGCGACAGCAGTAAGCCCATCATCTATGACGTGGAAATCCTGCGCGATGGCAACAGCTTCAGTGCACGCCGTGTAAAAGCCGTACAGCATGGAAAACCGATTTTCTATATGACAGCGTCGTTTCAGAGCCAGGAAAGTGGCTTTGAGCATCAGAACGCCATGCCGGATGTACCACCACCGGAAACGCTGGTATCAGAATCCGATATTGCTAAAAATCTGGCGCATCTGATACCGGAAAAATTCCGCGAAAAATTTATCGGCCATAAGCCTATTGAAATGCGTCCGGTGAAGTTTCATAACCCGCTGAAAGGAAGCGTCGAAGAACCTAACCGTGCCGTGTGGTTCCGGGCAAACGGTGAGATGCCAGATGATTTGCGAATTCATCAGTATTTGCTGGGCTATGCATCTGACTTCAATTTCCTGCCTACGGCGCTGCAACCTCATGGCATTGGCTTCCTTGAACCGGGAATGCAGGTCGCGACCATCGACCATTCGATGTGGTTCCACCGTCCGTTCCGCATGGATGACTGGTTGCTGTATGCCGTTGAAAGTACTTCTGCTTCCGGTGCGCGCGGTTTTGTGCGTGGGCAGTTTTATACCCGCGATGGCGTTCTGGTCGCCTCTACGGTCCAGGAAGGCGTTATTCGTCAGCGAAAGCCTGAATAATCTTTATTAAAAAACGTCCTGTGAAAATGGCGCATTAAAAAGGGGCGATATCACTATCGCCCCTTTTGCATATCATCATTATTTTATTGTTCTGTACTGCTTAATGAGAGAGTTAGCGCACTACTTTCTCTGAAATCAGATTACTACTGGCTTATTGGTTGTAAGCATTTTCACCGTGGCTGTTAACATCCAGACCTTCACGTTCCTGCTCTTCAGGAACACGCAGACCTACAATCATATCAGCCACTTTGTAACCGATGAAGGCCACAACACCGGACCACACCAAGGTCACGCATACGCTGAAGAACTGCACCCACACCTGATGGCCCATGGTCACGCCTTCTGCATAACCTACGCCGCCCAGGGAACTGGAAGTGAACACGCCAGTCAGCAGGCAACCTACGATACCGCACACGCCGTGAACACCGAATACGTCACAGGTGTCATCAACACGCAGCCATTTTTTCAGGGTAACCACACCCCACAGGCCAGTGATACCACCGACCAGACCGATGATCAAAGCACCGCCAACGCCCACCGTACCACATGCCGGCGTGATAGCGACCAGACCCGCGATAGCACCAGAACTTGCGCCCAGCAGTGAAGGCTTACCACGTACCATCCACTCAACCAGCGTCCAGGACAGGATTGCGCCAGCGGTAGCAATTACCGTGTTCAGGAAAGCCAATGCGGCAACAGAGCTTGCGGCACTTGCTGAACCCGCGTTGAAGCCAAACCAGCCCACGTAGAGGATTGAGGCACCCGTGAAGACCATTGGCAGGTTGTGTGGTTTGAAAGCTTCCTTACCAAAACCGGCACGTTTACCGAGCAGATACGCTCCCACCAGGCCTGCAATTGCGGCGTTAATGTGGACAACAGTACCACCGGCAAAGTCCAGCGCACCATCAGCAGCCAGGAAACCACCTGCCCACACCATATGAGCCATCGGGATGTAAGAGAAAGTCAGCCAGATCACCGTGAAAATCAGAACCGCTGAAAAACGTACACGCTCAGCGATACCGCCCACGATCAGCGCCACCGTGATACAGGCAAATGAGCACTGGAATGCAACATGAATCATCTGCGAGAAGGTGCCTGTCACAGAATCCAGTCCAATGCCTTTCATCATGACGTTGCTGAAACCCCCGAAGAACGCATTACCTTCGCTGAAAGCAAGGCTGTAGCCGTAGAGGATCCACAGAACGCAGACCAGAGCAAAGGTGACAATAACCTGAGTCAGCATGGACAAAACGTTTTTCGAACGCAGTAAGCCGCCGTAGAACAACGCTACGCCAGGTACGGTCATGAACAATACCAGCGCAGTACAAATCATCATAAAGGCATTATCAGCGCCGTTTGCCGCTGCTGGTGCTGCCGCCATGGCCAGCGAAGGCAGCAAAGCCACTGCACCAAGCCCCATCATGGATAAAAGTTTTTTCATTATTAACCCACCCCTGTTTCTCAAAACTGTTTTTTCTCATCTGATTTATCTCAAACCGATTGGTGTGAGAGAAAAGAACCTGAAATCACAGTGCTGCTTCGTCGGTTTCACCGGTACGAATACGGATAACACGTTGCAACTCAGCAACGAAAATTTTGCCATCACCGATCTTGCCGGTGTAGGCCGCTTTGCTGATCACGTCGATCACTTCATCAAGCTGATCGTCAGCGATAGCAATGTCGATTTTTACTTTTGGTAGGAAGTTCACGCTGTATTCCGCGCCACGGTAAAGTTCTGCATGACCTTTCTGACGGCCAAAACCTTTAACTTCCGTTACGGTCAGCCCCTGAATTCCAACAGCAGACAGCGCTTCACGCACGTCTTCCAGCTTAAAAGGTTTGATCACCACAGTAACCAGCTTCATTGTGCCACTCCTCGAATTAAGGGCCTGCCGTGAGAGGACTCACGCCCGATACGGATTGAATAAAGCAAAGGGTGTGCCAGAGTTGAAATTGGTCACAGATTCATGCAATTCCCACGTAATACGGCATTTTCAGAATAATCGTGACCCTGCGCACAGTTGCCAAATCCTATTCAGCACAGCAGCGCTCGCACCATTTAAGTGCTCATCGCTGCTTTTTAGTGCATCCGGATTGATAAAAAGGTTTTGCCTGCATGAATACAGTGCGGGGAAAGCTAAAAACGGGAAAAGAAAACCGGGGAAAAAAGATAGCCGGTACCGCGGAGAGACGGCACCGGGATAAGATTATGCGTTTTCTGTTGCAGGTGTAATCTGTCCGGCAGAAGCCAATTGCTGCCCGGCAAGTTGCAACTGATACATCTGATAATACCGGCCTTTTTCTGCCAGCAGCTGCAAGTGATTACCCTGCTCAACGGCTTGTCCGCGGTGCAATACCAAAATATTATCGGCATCTACGATCGTTGAAAGCCGGTGTGCAATAACCACAAGTGTAGTCTGCTGACGGATAGCCCGTAATGCGCGCTGAATTGCCTGCTCTGTGCCGGAGTCAATATTGGCCGTTGCCTCGTCAAGGATCAGAATTTCCGGTGCCTGCACCAAAACGCGCGCCATCGCCAATAATTGCTTCTGCCCGACAGAAAGATTATTGCCCTGTTCTCCCAGACGCGTATTGATACCTTCGGGCATTTCGCGCACCAGCGGTGAGAGCTGGACAATGTCCAGCGCATGCCAAACCTGTGCTTCATCAATATCACGGCCTAACGTGACATTGGCAAATACGGACTCTGCCAGAACGACCGGATCCTGTTGCACCATCGCAATACCTTTACGCAGGCTGGTATGCGATAAATCGGCGAGGTTACGCCCGTCAACCCGGATCTCACCTTTGTTTAGCGGATAATAGCCCATCAGCAGATTTGCCAGCGTGCTTTTACCGCTGCCGGTATGCCCGACCAACGCGACAAATCCGCGTGAAGGGACGTGCAAAGAAATGTTTTCCAGCACCCATTTATCCGGCAGATAAGCAAAGCTGACGTCTTTGATATCAATCTCACCGCTGGTCAGCAATTTATCATCGGGTCCATACTGCTGCTGCGTCCTGTCCATCAAATCAAAGATACGCTCACCGGCAACCACTGCCTGCTGCATAATCGATTGCTGTGAGGTCAGTTCAATCAGAGGCTCGTTGAGCCGTCCGAGATAATTAATGAAGGCGTATAAAACACCAACGCCCACAGAGCCCTCTGCGCTGAATCCAAAGAGAATGAGCAGACCACATAAAATTAACGAGGAGAATAAACTGAGCAAAGGACGCAACAGGAATCCTTCCAACCGCAGCGTTTGCATACGGGCCATATAGTGCGACTGACTGGCGCGGGCAAGCCGTTCCCCAAATCTTTTCTGCTGGCGGAACTGCTGAATGACATTCATACCGTTGATGACTTCATTGAAACCATCATTAATATCCGCCAGGTAAGCACGTACTTTGCGCACCACCGGCGTACTGTAAATCTGGTACAACCCCATCACAACAAACACGGCCGGGAAGATACAAATCGCCACCGATGCCAGACGCCAGTCGAGACTGAACATCGCCACCAGCATTGCCCCAATCAGGGCAATACTGCGCAAGACTGTCGATACCACAGTCACATACAAATCACGGATAACTTCCGTGTCGTTTGTCACGCGGGAAATCAGCTGACCTACAGGTTGAGTATCGAATGCACTCAGCGGCTGCCGTAGTGCAGCATCCATAACTTCGGTGCGCAGGCGCTGAACGACACCCACCGCAGCACGGTTGAACAACAGTGCCTGAAAATAATGCAGGCTTGCCGCCAGGAATTGCAGGAAAAGAAAGCTTAACGCGAGCAAACTAACCTTCCCCCACGGCATCTCACCTTTAGCCACGTAATGATCAATAAAGAAGCTGATTAAGATAGGGCCGGTCACTTCCGCTGCAGCGGCAATCCATAGCATCAGCACCGCATAAGACAGCGGTGTAGTGTAGGGTTTTCCGTATTTTAACAGGCGCTTTAGCGTTGGCCAAAGCTTCTGAATTTTAATTATTTTTTGTTCAGCCACGGCGTTCCGGCTCCTTTTACTGCGGCACATCATCCAGCGCGGCTTCTAATTGCTGATAACGGAACATATCGCGGTACCAGCCGGGTTCTGCAGCAAGCTGATCATGATTGCCACGCTGTGAAATACTCCCCTGACTGAACACCAAAATTTCACTGGCTTCGGTCAGTGCTGAAAGTCGATGAGCACTGATGATCACCGTACGGTCACTGCCCCACTGGCGAAGATTGTGCAGGATCTGGTGTTCTGTCCGGCCATCAACGGCGGATAAAGCATCATCAAGGATCAGAATTTCAGCTTTGAGGAGCAATGCACGTGCAATCGAAATACGCTGCTTCTGACCACCGGAAAGCATGACGCCACGCTCGCCGACTTCAGTATCATATCCCTGAGGCAATCGCAGAATATCGTCATGGACGCTGGCGAGACGCGCGGCTTCTTCAATCTCTTCCTGCGTGGCATCAGGTCTTCCGAGCGCGATATTCTGCGCGACAGTGTCTGAAAACAGGAAAGGCGTTTGGCTGACAACAGCCAGACGGGCACGCCAGTCATCAAGCTGAATTTCTTTAAGGGATAATCCGTGATAACGCACATCCCCGTCAGTGACATCGAACTGGCGCTGAAGGAGTGCCAACAGCGTGCTTTTACCGGAACCTGTCGGACCGCATAGCCCCAGCATTTGCCCAGGTTGCAGGGAAAAATTGACCGACGTTAACGCAGCGTGGCTATTTTCCGGATAATGGAAATCAGTGATGCGTGCTTCCAGCACCGCACGCTCTGCCGGTAGGGGGATGATGCCATCCACAACAGAGGGGGCTTCCTGCAACAGGCTACGAATACGACTGTAGGCCGCACTGCCACGTTCGACGATGTTAAACATCCAGGCGAGCGCAAGCATCGGCCAGATCATCAGGCCAAGGTACATGACAAAGCTGGTGAGTTCACCCAGCGTCAGGTGACCATTAACGACCATCCAGCTACCGCCGCCGATGGCCAGCAGATTCGCCATGCCGATAGAAACATAAATGGTCGGATCAAAGCGGGCATCAACGCGCGCGACACGCATATTTTTTGCACCGGTATCCGCAGCCACGTCAGCAAACTGCGATGACTGATGATTCTCCAGGCCAAAAGCTTTGATCATGCGGATACTGGTCAGGCTTTCCTGCGCCTGATCGTTAAGCGAGGAAAACGCAGCTTGTGCAGTCTTGAAGCGGGAATGAAGTTGGTCGCCATAGCGCTTGATGATGATGGCCATTACCGGCATCGGCACCAGCGAGAGTAATGTCAGTTCCCAGCTGATCTGGGTTGCCATAACGATAAGTACCGCCAACCCCATGACCAGAGAATCCACCAGCGTCAGTACGCCCTCCCCCGCAGCGAACACCACACGGTCGACGTCATTCGTAGCACGTGCAATTAAATCACCCGTGCGATGGCGCAGATAAAAAGCGGGATGCTGGCGACTCAGCTGGCGAAAAAAGTCCTGCCGCAGTTCAACTGCAAGCTGATAAGACGCGCCAAAGAGCAGCACACGCCAGACATAACGCAGCAGGTAGACCACAACAGCCGTACCCAGCATCAGGCCAAGCCACGCAAAAAGCATGCTGTAAGACATTTGTTTTGACGTAACACCATCGATAATGACCCCCACCAGTTTTGGCGGCAGTAATTGCAGAACGGCGATAATGACCAGTAAGGCGACGGCTCCCAGATACCGGCGCCATTCACGCCGGAAGTACCAGCCCAGTTGTGCAAACAATCTCACGCAGCATTTTCCATACAAATAATAATGATTTTATTGAGTTAAACCGGCAGCCGAACTCCCCGTTTCCTCTTCAGGCCGACAAGGATACCAGAGTTAACAAGTGTTTCTGATGAAACTTTTTACTGCAACTTTTGCATTAAATCGGCAATGCAGTGGTCGATTTTATGCGCTCCATCGCAAAACTTGAGGTCACATCGTTCAGTCCTGGAATGCCATTCACAAGTCGCTTGTAAAAGTTATCGTAGCTTTTCATATCGGAGACCTGAACCTGCAGCAGGTAATCGTATTCGCCCGCCATCCGGTAAAAACCCAGCACCTCCGGAAACGCTTCGACTTGCTGAACAAATCGCTGTTACCACTCGCTGTTGTGATGCTGCGTCTTAATCAGCACAAATGCCGTCAGGCTCAGCCCCAGTTTCTCACCATCGAGCAACGCCACTTTCCCGCAAATAATCCCTTCATCTTCAAGACGCTTTATTCTTTTCCAGCAAGGGGTGGTCGTGAGATTGACGGCCTCCGCCAGTGTGTTGAGAGAAAGGGTGCAATCCTTCTGTAGCAACGATAAAAGTGCGCGGTCAGTTTTATCTATCATCTCGCTCTCCCGGAGAAATATTTTCTCTCAATAAGGGTATTCATGGCAAAAAGAGTAACTTATTTCTCTAATGATTACGTTATTCTTTATCTTATCAAAACTTACTTACGAGCCTGCAACATGCGTAATCCCTGGGTCAATCACGCCATCAGAGAAATCGACGCCGATTATCAGCGTTCAGCCGACACACATTTAATCCGTCTCGCACTGAATGATTTTCCCGGAATTTCGTTGTATCTGAAGGATGAAAGCACGCACCCTTCCGGCAGCCTGAAGCACCGTCTGGCTCGCTCATTATTTTTATATGGCCTGTGTAATGGCTGGATCCGCGAGAATACACCGATTATTGAAGCATCTTCGGGCAGTACCGCTATCTCCGAAGCCTATTTCGCGCGTCTTCTGGGCCTGCCCTTTATTGCCGTGATGCCCGCCTGTACCGCCCCGCGCAAAATTCAACAAATTGAGTTTTATGGCGGCCGCTGTCATTTTGTCGAAAACTCCGGTCAGATTTATGCTGCCTCGGAGCAGCTCGCGAAAGAACTGAACGGCCATTACATGGATCAGTTTACCTACGCGGAGCGGGCCACTGACTGGCGCGGCAACAATAATATTGCAGACAGTATTTTTCGTCAGATGTCCTGCGAACCACATCCGGTGCCGCGTTATCTGGTAATGAGCGCCGGCACCGGCGGAACGTCCGCAACACTTGGCCGCTACATCCGTTATCGGGGGCACGATACCGAACTGGTGGTGGTGGATCCGGAAAACTCTGTCTTTTACGATTATTTTCAGCAACGTGACGCCAGCGTTAATGCACAATGCAGCAGTCGCATTGAAGGTATCGGGCGCCCGCGTGCCGAACCCTCATTTATTCCTGACGTCATTGACAGCATGATGCGAGTGCCTGATGCCGCAAGCATTGCTGCCGTCCGCTGGCTTGAGCAGGTACTGGGGAGAAAAGTCGGCGGCTCGACAGGCACCAATATGTGGGGAGTATTGCAACTGGCAAAACACATGCGAGAGAAAGGCGAAACCGGTTCGATCGTTACCCTGCTTTGCGACAGCGGCGAACGTTATCTTAATACCTATTTTGATAATCACTGGGTAGAGAATAATATCGGTGACATTTCGGTTTATGCGGCACAACTGGAAGGACTTAACTAATATTTATCAAAAATAATTCGCGTTGCAGGCAGGCGGAAAATGTGTGAATCCCAATGAACATACATCAGTAAGTGATTCGGGTGAGCAAACGCAGCCAACGCCTCTGCAGCTTGAAGTATGACGGAAAAAAGCCGGGACAGTTAAAGTGAACCCGGCTTGCTGCAATACCTTATTATTCGGGGGAATAGGTGAGGTGTGGAGTCTGCAGCCAGTGTTGCAAAAAGTGAGACACAGCCTGATTACGGCAATGTCCGATAATTTGTAAATGAGAGGCTCGTTCCTTCAGCACAGGCAAGGCGTTACCCATGATCAGCCCCATCCCGACACTTTCCAGCATTTCCTTGTCGTTCATGGCATCGCCGAATGCCATGCATTCTGACATATCGATACCCAGACCAGCAGTAAGAAGCGCCAGAGCGCTGCCTTTATTGCTCCCGGCTGGCTGCACATCCAGACAGTCTGCCGCTGAAAAACACAGGTCAAGGCGCGGGCCGAAATGCGCTTCAAGTTGCGGTACCAGCGCCAGCAGGGTTTCGTGCGGTGCGCAGAAACAAACTTTGCTGTTGCCGGAGTCAGGTAATAAACGCAGATCCTGTAACTGGTAGCGAAAGCCGCTGAACTGATGCGGGATCAGTAAATCCGGATCATCCAGAGCAGTAAACCAACCGTCATCACGGAATACATGCAAGCTGGCAGGCGTGTCCCATTGCGTATGTAAAAGCTCATGCGCACAATCTTCGGACAAGTCATTGGCATGCAGCCGGTGCCCGGATAAGTCATGAATGCGCGTGCCGTTTCCGGTGATCAGAAAACCTTCAAGCCCGATATTCGCCAGAATATCTTTCATTTCGAGATAATGACGGCCAGTCGCAAACGTCAGTTTTATTGGCTTTTCGGCCAGCTGTCGTAGCGTCGCCAGCGTTTTTTCGCCCAGCGTGTGATCAGGTAAAAGCAGTGTGCCATCCATATCAAATGCAGCTAAACGGAACATATTTTCTCTCAGAAAGGGAATGATTTTCACCGTCAAAGTATGGACTGCGATTTGCGGAACTAATAGTGAACAGTTTGTGAATACTGTTCCGGTTTTAGTTCACACTTTGGCTCTTCACTGCAAGCCAGGGCATCATAGGTGCGATAGGCTGAACAGATTATTTAATCTGAAAAAATAAGGCTTCCTGTTTATCGTGCGCCTGCAAAACCGGCTAAATCAGTTCCAGCGTTTATACCTGAAGACCGGACAACATCCGGTTCAGTTTACCGTGGCAGAACTGGCAGAGGTATTCTGCTGCAGTGAACGGCATACCCGTACACTGTTGGCACATTTTCAGGATGCGGGCTGGATTGACTGGCAATCGCAAGCCGGCCGCGGGAAACGCGCCTCGCTCTGTTGCCTGAGAACACCTGAAGATCTGCGGGGAGCCTATCTGCAGGCACTGCTGAAAAATGGCGAACATTCGACCGCATTGCAACTTAGTCAGTTGGATCCGAGCCATCTCAATGCATTGCTCGCACCGCATTTGGGCGGACAATGGCAGGAGGATGCGCCCACACTGCGCATTCCTTACTATCGCCCTCTCCAGCCGCTGGATCCATTGACACTGACCGGTCGCGCTGAGCAGCATCTTGCCCATACTATTCATGCAGGGCTGACGCGTTTTATTCCCGGAAATTCAACCCCTCAGCCCGATCTTGCTCATCACTGGCAAATCAGTAATAACGGCAAAACCTGGCAGTTTTTCCTGCGCAGCCAGTTGTTCTGGCATAACGGTGAACCCCTTAAAACGGCGCAATTGATGGCGCGTTTTGAACAACTGAGAAATTCGCCGCGCGGTAAACATAATCTGGCATCCGTGAGCAAATTGTCACAGCCGCACGCACTGTGCCTGCAGTTTGAACTCGATAAACCTGATTACTGGCTGGCGCACCGGTTTGCCGACCTGAACTGCTTGTTATCGCATCCTGATAACCCGCATATCGGTGCAGGCCCTTTTCGCCTGACTACCTTTTCGCCCGAACTTCTCAGGCTGGAACAACATACGTTGTACGCCTTGCAGCACCCTTATCTGGCAGCTATCGAATTTTGGATCACGCCGCAACTGTTTGCGCAGAAGAGCAACGTCAGTTGCCAGCATCCTGTGCGGATCATTTTGGGGGAACAGGATGAATTATCGCGTGTGAAACCCGTCAGACGCAGTACCAGCCTGGGATTTTGCTACATCGCTGCCAATCTTAAACGTGGCGTGTTAAATGAGGCTCAGGCACGTAAAATCGTCCGTATTATTCAGCGCAGCGGCATGCTGGATAATTTACCTATCGATCATGATCTGGTGAAAGCCAGCAAGGAAATGTTGCCTGGCTGGCCAATACCTTTGCACGATGATGCGGATGTTCCGCTGCCTGCAAAACTGACATTACTGTTTCACCCGCCGGTTGAATTCGAGCTGGTGGCGAAGGCGCTCCGGAAAAAGCTGGCGGAAGAAGGTTGTGCACTGGAGATTAAGTATCATGCCGGGCGACTATGGGAAGATGATGCACGGCTGGACTCGGCTGACCTGCTTCTCGGTGATCGCCTGATTGGCGAATCCCCTGATGCCTCACTGGAAAACTGGTTACAGCAAGATCCGCTCTGGCCGGGAATTCTGCGTGAAGAAGATTATGGCCGCCAGCAACAACGCCTTAGCGCTATCCAGCAAATTCCGCTGGAAAATCATCGCTCGGACGAACTGCGCGATCATTTTTTTCAGTGGATGCAATCAGCCATCGTCACGCCATTGTTTAACTATCAGTATCAGGTCAGCGCACCACCGCGCATCAGCGGAGTGCAACTCACCGCATGGGGCTGGTTCGATTTTTGTCAGGCATGGGTTCCGCCGCCACTGCCAACGGAAAGTACCTGAAGGAGCTGTTTCACTACACTCTGAAGGGAAAGGAAAGTAACATTAGGGCAATTTTACTGCCCGGTGCGCAGTAGGTTTTAGATAATGGTTTTAACAACAGGTAATCTTAATGAAAAGAGCAGTGGTGGTTTTTAGCGGCGGACAAGATTCAACAACCTGCCTGATTCAGGCTCTGCAGCAATATGACGAAGTCCACTGCGTTACTTTCGATTATGGTCAGCGTCATCGTGCAGAAATTGAGATCGCACAAAAACTGTCTGTGGAACTGGGCGCTCGTGCCCACAAACTGCTGGATGTCGGTTTGTTAAACGAACTGGCTGTCAGCAGCCTGACCCGCGATAATATTCCGGTGCCAAACTTTAATGATGAAAGTAACGGCGGCCTGCCGAGTACATTCGTTCCCGGCCGGAACATCCTATTTCTGACACTGGCAGCCATTTATGCCTATCAGATCCAGGCAGAAGCGGTGATCACCGGTGTGTGTGAAACTGACTTCTCCGGTTATCCTGATTGTCGCGATGAATTTGTTAAGGCGCTGAATGCCGCCGTCTCACTGGGTCTGGCACGCGATGTTCGCTTCGAGACTCCGTTAATGTGGCTTAATAAAGCCGAAACCTGGGCACTGGCTGATTATTATCAGCAACTGGATCTGGTTCGCCATAAAACGTTAACCTGCTACAACGGCATTGCCGGTGATGGCTGCGGTGAGTGTGCAGCATGCCATTTGCGCGCCAATGGCTTGCAACAGTACATGCAGGATCAAGCGGGCGTGATGAGTAACATGAAGAATAAAACCGGGCTGCGCTAGTATTAGGGTTGTGGTGTTGCAGTGACTGACTTTCGGTAACGGGCGGCTTACAAACCGCCCGTCTGTTTGTTCTTTCCGCGCGGCAGTTATTATGTATAAAGCGAAAAGGTTAATCGTTTTCCAGTTCCAGTTCACGTAACCGTTCGAGCAATTCCCCTTCCAGCGGCAGCGCTTTTTGCGTGCGCAAATCGATACATACGAACGTCAGCGTCGCATCCGCAACCACTTCACCTTCACAGGTAACAACCTGCTCGAGAACACCGCTGCGTCCGTTCAGTTGCTGCAAGCTGCTGTCTATACGCAGAACGTCGCCCAGTACGGCCGGTTTTCGGTAGTTGATGTTGATATTCACCACAATGAAAGCAATCTTGTTTTGGCTCATCCACTGGAAACCCGACTGATTGTCGAGCCACTCCCAGCGCGCCGTTTCAAGAAACTCCAGATAACGCGCATTATTTACGTGTTGATAAACATCAATGTGAAAACCGCGAACTTTAATGAACGTATGCATAATCGTTAAAAAACTCCTGATAGTCGTCTGAGGTATACGACCAAACTGGTCAGATGTCTTTAGAGATTAGCAGAAGAAAACGGCGGCAACCGTTAAGGGATCACCGCCGCGACATCCGTCACAATTTCAGACGGTCCCTGTTACGCTCAAACAATGCGGCGCCGATCCCCGGCACCTCACGCAGTTGTTCAATATCCGTAAATTTCCCCAGCTCTTCGCGGTAACTGACAATGGCTTGCGCCTTTTTCATACCGACGCCGTTCATCACGCTGGCAAATTCTTCCGCCGTCGCTGTGTTGATGCTTACGGTACCTTCATCGGTGACGGCTACTTGCTCCTTTTTCACTTGCGGGCCAGTGTTTTTGCTGGCTGCCGTCGCCGGTGCCGTGGTCGCCACGCTACTGGTCGCATTGGGAGCGGCTTGCAACATTACAGGCAGTGTAGAAAGCCCCAGCGCCAGCGCTAACGAAAGTGAGGTAATGCCTAATTTTTTCATGCTGTATCCTCCATGTGTTTGACAGCATGGAGAGAGTGCATCAGGCAAAGAAAGCGGACAATGGGCAACTTTCAAATGTGGAAAAGGCCGCGGAAGCGGCCTTTTGTTTGTTGCAACGCGTTGCAAAACTTTGCGGCGTTTACTGGTTTTGTGCAGCAGAACCGTATTTAATTTTCGCTTCCTGGCGCAGGTTGGTCAGTAGCGCATCAAAAGTCACATTCGAGGAGGTCTGTTGCATTTCCTGATTAAAACGTACTGCATCGGCGTCAGGAAGGGTGCCTGGCGTCACCGCATTCAGTTTGACCAGTACGCTGTTGCCTTTATCGTCCTGAGTCAGGCCATAAACCGGCTTGTCTTTCTGAGGATGAGGCAGCGCGTAGACGTTTTCTTCGAATGCGGAAGGTTGCTGGCTGCGTTGTACTTTCTGGACTGCGCCAAATGTCAGGCCAGCAGCTTTCATGGCATCATCGCCTTTGCCATCTTTCAACGCGGTCAGTAATTTCTCGCCTTCCATCCGCGCCTGATCCTGTGCTTTCTGCCGCTTCACCAGCGTCGTCACCTGATCTTTCACGTCAGCGAAAGGTTTGACCCCTTCAGCTTTATGCGCATCCACGCGAACCACAAAGGCCCGGTCACCATCAACGGTAATAATGTCTGAGTTACTGCCCGGAGAACCGTCCTGACCAATCAGGCCACCGTCGAAAATCGCCTGTACGACAGGTTTAAAATTAATACCTGCCGGGATTTTATTTTGGGTGAACCAGTCAGTATGAACCGCTTTCGTACCGGCAACTTCTTCAGCTGAGGCCAGAGATTCGTTGTCATTGGTTGCCGCTTCGCTGACTTTCTGTTGCAGCGCGTAGTAAGCATCCAGTGATTTCTCTTGTTTAAGCTTGTCTGCAATCGTGTTGCGAACGTCAGCTAACGGTTTGACCTGCTCAGGCGTCACATCATCAAGGCGCAGAATGAAGAAGCCGCTGTCAGATTTAATCACACCAGAGACCTGACCTTTCGTAGTCAGATTGGCATTTTTAAATTCGGGTAACGTGGTTTCAGGTTCCATCCAGCCCAGATCTCCCCCCTGTTTGGCACTCAGGGTGTCGGTCGATTTAGACTTAGCCAGCGCCGCGAAATCGGTGCCTTTTTTCAGCTCGGCGGCCACAGCATCAGCATCAGCCTGAGATTTCAGGACAATAACGCTGTAGCGACGTCGTTCAGGCTGACCAAATTCGCTTTTATGCTGGTCGTAATAAGCGCTGATATCCGCATCCGACACATCTGTTTTCCCCTGCATGGCCGCTGCATCCATTTCGATGTAGCTGACTTTCACCTGTTCAGGCGAGAGGAAGTTGTTCTTGTTCTGATCGTAGAATGCCTGCAATTCAGCATCAGTGACCTGCTGTTTAGCTGCCAGTGCATCGGTATCCACTGTGGCAGTCTGCACATCACGGCTCTGAAGAATCAGCTCACCCAATGATTTGCTTTCCACAGGCAGAACGAAATCGGACCGGCCATAGGCCTGTTCCAGCTGCTGACTGATGAGTTGTTGTTTCATCAGCTGCGCAAAATTATCGGCGGTGTATCCCATACCCTGGATGCTTTGCAGATATTTAGCGTTGTCGAAACGCCCGTCAGTCTGGAATTGCGGGGTGGCAATAATCGCGTCTTTGATCTGCTGATCGCTGACGGTAATGCCTAATTTTTTGGAATACTGATCCAGCAAAGTGACATCAATCAGATTGCTCAGGGATTCCTGGCGTAATTGCTGCATATAACCGTCGCTGCCCGCAAGCGCAGAGAATTGATCTCCAAGCTGCTGTTGCAAACGGCTACGCTGGTTTTGAACTGCCTGTTCCAGCTGAGCACGTCCTATTTCCTGACCATTCACTTTCGCTGCATAGTCGCCTGAACCGCCGATCAGGTAGTTGCCCACCCCTGTCAAAATAAAGGACAGAATAATCAGGGCCAGAATGATTTTGAGCACGACGTGATTGGCGGCCGCGCGTAAATTGTCCATCATAGTGTGGCAACACTCCGCTGTAATAAAAAAAGCGCACCGTTTTCGATGCGCCTTATATCTTACCTTACCAGCCCGATGACGTCAGGTTATTGTTTAACAACCAGACCTGAATGAAAAAGCATCAGTGATGCGCTTCACACAGTTTCGACGTCAGTCTGCGGGTAATTAACCGTTAACGGCATCTTTCAGCGCTTTACCTGCACGGAAGCCAGGCACTTTAGCCGCTGCAATGCTGATTTCTTTACCGGTCTGTGGGTTACGACCAGTACGTGCTGAACGTTCGCGCACAGAGAAAGTCCCAAAACCAACCAGAGCTACTTCATCCCCAGCTTTCAGGGTGTCAGTGACAGATGCAAGAACAGCATCTAAAACACGTCCCGCTGCGGCTTTAGAAATATCAGCGCCTGCAGCAATTTTGTCGATCAATTGTGACTTATTCACTCTTATCATCCCCTCTTAAAATTCGTTCATCACGGCGCATTTTCCCTACGGACGTGACCGCGCTGCTGTTATATCAATCTTGTCAGAGCGATGCAAGCGACTGAAAGCAGCCTGAAACTCTATGACCGTTGACTAAGTTAACGGCACAAAAAAAAGCTGGCAAGTGAGATTTCACCTGCCAGCCTCAGTTTTATTCAACTGTGTAAGCTGAAGTCACTATTTTGCTGCCACCGGCAATGCGCCGTAGGCCGGATTTTGCAGTGCAATGTTCAGAACATCATCAATGCGTTTTACCGGGTGGATCTCAAGATCTGCCAGCACGTTTGCCGGAATTTCTTCCAGATCACGTTTATTGTCGTCCGGGATCAGAACCACTTTAATGCCGCCACGATGGGCTGCCAGCAGTTTTTCTTTCAGACCACCAATTGGCAGAACCAGACCACGCAGCGTGATTTCACCGGTCATCGCAACATCTGCACGAACGGGGTTGCCTGTCAGACAAGACACCAGCGCGGTACACATAGCAATACCCGCACTCGGACCGTCTTTTGGCGTTGCCCCTTCTGGTACGTGAACGTGAATATCACGTTTTTCGTAGAAGTCAGGGTTAATACCCAGTTTGTCTGCACGTGAACGGACAACCGTCAGCGCGGCCTGAATAGATTCCTGCATGACTTCCCCCAGAGAACCGGTATAAGTCAGCTTACCTTTGCCCGGTACGCAGGCCGTTTCGATGGTCAGCAGTTCGCCACCCACTTCGGTCCACGCCAGACCTGTAACCTGACCTACACGGTTTTCGGTATCAGCACGGCCATAATCGACCTTCTGCACACCCAGGAAATCTTTCAGGTTGTCGCCGTTGATTTCAATATGCTTGGTGTCTTTATCCATCAGCAATTGCTTAACCGCTTTACGGCACAGTTTCGACAACTCACGTTCCAGACTACGTACACCCGCTTCACGGGTATAGAAACGGATAATACCGATGATTGCGCTGTCATCCACAGTCAGTTCGTTCTGCTTAAGCGCATTGCGTTCAAGCTGCTTCGGTAACAGATGCTGTTTGGCGATGTTCAATTTTTCGTCTTCGGTATAACCGGAAAGACGAATCACTTCCATACGGTCCAGCAGCGGAGCCGGGATATTCATGGAGTTAGAGGTCGCCACAAACATCACATCTGACAGGTCATAATCGACTTCCAGATAGTGATCGTTGAACGCCACGTTTTGTTCCGGATCCAAGACTTCCAGCAAGGCAGAGGCCGGATCGCCACGCATATCTGATGACATCTTGTCGATCTCATCAAGCAGGAACAGCGGGTTTTTAACCCCTACTTTAGCCATTTTTTGGATCAGTTTGCCCGGCATGGAACCGATATAGGTACGACGGTGACCGCGGATTTCCGCTTCATCACGTACGCCACCCAGCGCCATTCGCACATACTGACGGCCAGTCGCGCGTGCGATTGACTGACCCAGTGAGGTTTTACCCACGCCCGGAGGCCCCACCAGACAGAGGATAGGCCCTTTAATTTTGCTGACACGACTCTGCACAGCGAGATATTCCAGAATGCGGTCTTTGACACGCTCCAGACCATAATGGTCGGTATCCAGAACTTCCTGTGCTTTGCGCAAGTCCTTTTTAACTTTGCTGCGGGCATTCCATGGCACCTGAAGCATCCAGTCGATATAACCACGGACAACCGTGGCCTCGGCGGACATCGGCGACATCATTTTCAGTTTTTGCAGCTCAGCTTCGGTTTTTTCACGCGCATCTTTCGGCATTTTGGCCGCTTCGATTTTGCGTTTCAGCGCTTCGTGTTCGTCAGGTGTGTCATCCATTTCACCGAGTTCTTTCTGAATCGCTTTCATTTGCTCGTTCAGATAGTACTCACGCTGACTTTTTTCCATCTGTTTTTTGACACGATTGCGAATGCGTTTCTCAACCTGCAACAGGTCAATTTCCGATTCCATCATCGCCATCAGATATTCCAGACGCTCGGTGATATCAAACATTTCCAAGACAGATTGTTTGTCAGCGAGTTTCAGTGGCATATGTGCAGCGATGGTATCAGCCAGACGTGCAGCGTCTTCAATGCTGTTGAGCGAAGTCAGCACTTCCGGCGGGATCTTTTTGTTCAGCTTGATGTAACCTTCAAACTGATTAATCGCAGTACGCACCAGAACTTCCTGCTCGCGTTCATCCACAGCCGGAGATTCCAGGTATTCCGCCTGGGCAGCAAAATGCTCGCCACTGTCAGAAAGTGTCGTAATACGCGCGCGTTGTAACCCTTCCACCAGCACTTTGACCGTGCCGTCCGGGAGCTTCAGCATTTGTAATATTGAGGCAACCGTACCCACGGAGAAGAGATCGTTAACGCCCGGCTCATCTGTTGAGGCTTCTTTCTGGGCCACCAGCATGATTTTTTTGTCGTGATCCATCGCGGCTTCGAGGCATCGTATCGATTTTTCCCTGCCAACAAACAACGGGATCACCATGTGCGGATAAACCACCACATCGCGCAGAGGCAATACGGGGATTTCTATGCGTTCAGAACGCTCAGGGTTCATAGAGCTCTCTCTTAGTTTAGCTTCCGCCAGGTTAAGGAAATCTCGTGAAACACGAGTCAGACGGGTTTCAGCAAGTCGTTAACTGAGTATATGGGGATGAATGTCCGACATTCAACGATAAGAATGTGCGAAAAAAAAATGGGGGACAAAATCCCCCATTTCGTGGCTAACTCTCTGGATAGATTGGCTAATTATTCGCCAGATGCCTGTTGTGCTTCTGGTTTGCCATAAATCATCAGAGGTTCTGACTGACCCGCAATCACGGATTCATCAATAACCACTTTCTCGACATCTTCGAGAGATGGCAGATCATACATAGTATCCAGCAATGCAGCTTCCACAATGGAACGCAGACCGCGGGCCCCGGTTTTACGGACCATGGCTTTTTTCGCGATCGCCGTCAGTGCTTCGTCCCGGAATTCCAGTTCAACGCCTTCCAGATTGAACAATGCCTGATATTGCTTAGTCAGCGCATTTTTCGGCTCTTTCAGAATCTGAATCAGAGCTTCTTCATTCAGCTCACTCAGGGTCGCCACCACGGGCAGACGGCCAATGAACTCTGGGATCAGACCAAATTTGATCAAATCTTCAGGTTCTGCCTGAGCCAGTAACTGACCTTCCGTCGCTTTCTGCTCTTTGCCTTTCACTTCGGCACCGAAACCGATACCGGTATTGGTATTGATACGCTGTCCGATGACTTTATCCAGGCCGGCAAAAGCACCGCCACAGATAAACAGAATTTTCGAGGTATCAACCTGCAGGAATTCCTGCTGTGGATGCTTGCGTCCGCCTTGCGGTGGAACGGCAGCCACCGTGCCTTCAATCAGTTTCAACAGCGCCTGCTGAACACCTTCACCGGACACGTCACGCGTGATCGATGGGTTGTCCGATTTGCGGGAAATCTTGTCGATTTCATCGATATAAACAATACCGCGTTGCGCTTTCTGAACATCGTAATCGCATTTCTGTAGCAGTTTCTGAATGATATTTTCGACGTCTTCCCCCACATAACCGGCTTCGGTCAGGGTGGTCGCATCGGCCATCGTAAATGGCACATCCAGGAAACGTGCCAGGGTTTCAGCCAGCAGCGTTTTACCACTACCGGTCGGCCCGATCAGCAGAATGTTGCTCTTACCTAATTCGATACCGTTGCTGGTATCGCCATTACGCAGGCGCTTGTAGTGATTATAGACCGCCACTGCCAGCACTTTTTTCGCAGGTTCCTGGCCGATAACATAATCGTCAAGGTGCTGACGGATTTCATGCGGCGTCGGTAGTGCACTGCGTTCACGGTGTGGCGCGACTTCTTTGATCTCTTCGCGAATAATGTCATTACATAAATCGACACATTCATCGCAGATATACACTGACGGCCCGGCAATCAGCTTACGAACTTCATGCTGGCTTTTGCCGCAAAAAGAGCAGTACAGCAGCTTTCCTGAACCGTCTTTGCGCTTATCTGTCATCAGTAAACCTCTTCTCTGGTATCAGTCCCGCAGCGTAACAATAACACCACGACACCACTATATTACACAACAGCCGCATGTTTGTTTGGCTGATGTCTGTTCATTCCTGTTATGACTCATTTCAGCAGAGCTTTAGTGGCTAAAGCTCTGCCGTTGAGACGACCGTATGAGTATAACTATAGACCATCAGCCCGGCAGAAATAAGCCGTCAGGCGCGATGGGTAAATACGGAGTCTACTAACCCGTACTGTACAGCCTCATCAGCGGACAGGAAACGATCACGCTCAGTGTCACGCTCTATTTCTTCAAGAGATTTTCCCGTATGTTTCGCCATCAGTTCATTCATACGAGATTTCACTTTCAGGATTTCTTTAGCGTGGATTTCGATATCTGTCGCCTGACCCTGGAAACCACCCAGTGGCTGGTGGATCATTACCCGTGAGTTTGGCAGGCAAAAACGTTTGCCTTCAGCCCCGGCGGTCAGCAGGAATGCACCCATTGAACATGCTTGTCCCATACAAATCGTGCTGACATCTGGTTTGATAAACTGCATGGTGTCATAAATCGACATACCGGCAGTGATCACGCCACCCGGTGAGTTGATATACAAATAAATGTCTTTTTCCGGGCTTTCTGCTTCCAGGAATAGCATCTGGGCAACAATCAGGTTAGCCATATGGTCTTCGACCTGGCCGGTCAGGAAGATAATACGTTCCTTAAGCAGACGGGAGAAGATGTCGTATGAACGCTCGCCCCGTGAAGTTTGCTCAACCACCATGGGTACCAACGCCATGTTTGGTGCAAATTGCTCTCTTTCACCACTGTATGACATAACCGTCTCCTAATAGATTCTGTTTGGCGCTATTTAACATCAATTCTACTTGAGATAGGCACACATGACTATGCTCAAGCGGCCAAGTCGCCATTTACACGCCTGACGGTGTTTATCAGTCAGATTTTAAGTACAAATTTACCTGGGTTAGTTCTTATCAATGGGGGAAATTGCCCCCTTTTTCAAGCCTGCAGGGACATTTCTTTTTTTGATGCGCCCCAGGCTCCGTAAAAAACCATCCTGAGGGGGGCGGTCAACGGTTTCTACGTCGGCTGTGCCTTATATTGATAAATATAGTGCAAAAACAACAGTCAAAAACAAAAATACCTGATTTTCAGGAAATAAAAAGCCCGCAGTAAAAACTGCGGGCTTTGGAAGCAAACCTGTAAACAGGTTCAGCAATGTGCATTAAAATTATGCAGGTTGAGTCTGGTTCATCAGCTCAGTAAAAGTCGTGGCCTTTTCGGTCACTTTCGCTTTAGACAACAGAGTTTCGACCGCTTGTTCTTCCAGCGCGACGTTACGCATGTTGTTCATCAGCTCTTTATTTTTGCTGTAGAACTCAACCACTTCTTGTGGATCTTCGTACGCTGATGCCATTTCTTCGATCAGCGCTTTAACGCGATCTTCATCAGCTTTCAGTTCATGCTGGCTGATGACTTCGCCCAGCAGCAAACCGACAACGACACGACGCTTAGCTTGCTCTTCGAACAATTCGCGTGGCAGTTCCAGCGCTTGTTTTTCGTTGCCGCCAAAACGTTGTGCAGCCTGACGACGCAGAACATCCACTTCGCCGTCGATCAATGCAGATGGCACGTCGATTTCGTTAGCGCTGACCAGACCGTCAATTGCCTGAGTTTTGATGCGGTTACGAACAGCACCTTTCAGCTCGCGTTCCATGTTTTTACGCACTTCAGCGCGCAGACCTTCTACAGAACCATCAGCCACGCCGAAACGTTTGATGAATTCTGGCGTCAGCTCTGGCAGCTCACGTTGTTCAACTTTCTTCAGGGTAATAGCAAACTTAGCCGCTTTACCTTTCAGGTTTTCAGCGTGGTAATCTTCCGGGAAGTTCACGTCAATAGTGAATTCTTCACCGGCTTTGTGACCAACCAGACCGTCTTCGAAGCCTGGGATCATGCGGCCCTGGCCCATAGCCAGTACGAAATCAGAAGCTTTACCGCCTTCGAATTCTTCACCGTCAATAGAACCGGAGAAATCAACAGTTACGCGGTCTTCAGCAGTGGCAGCAGCATCAGTTTCTTTCCAGTCCGCTTGTTGCTTACGCAGAGTTTCCAGCATGGTGTCAACATCAGCGTCGTTAACTTCAACAACCGGTTTTTCAACTTCGATGTTTTCCAGATCTTTCAGCTCAACTTCCGGGTACACTTCAAATTCTACGGAGAAGTTGAAGTCTTCACCCTGCTTGTACTCACCCGGGATATAGTTAGGTGCGCCAGCTGGATTGATTTTTTCTTTGATGATCGCATCAACGAAATTGCGTTGCATCAGATCACCCAGTACGTCCTGACGTACTGACGCGCCGTAACGCTGTTCGATGATATGGCTGGGTACTTTGCCTTTACGGAAGCCGTCAATACGTACTTTTTTAGAGACGTTGATCAGTTCACTGCTCACTGCTTTTTCAATGCTTTCAGCAGGAACAGTAATCGTTACGCGGCGCCCAAGGCCTTGAGTGGTTTCAACAGAAACTTGCATCTTGTTACCTCAAAAAAAAATCACAGTGCTCGGTCAACTCCAGAAGTCGTTCTCAAGATGAGCGCAAACTTACCTTGAAAACGACTTCTAAGAACCGGGACAGTTCTGTATCAGAACGTAGCCCTGTATTCGAGAGCGTCCGAAACCATTCCGGAAAAATTAGACGCGACATTATAGCGGCGCATACGCATTGAGTCGAGGACGGTCTCTGATGCGCGGGAGGGAAACTCACACGGGACTCGATCCTTCGAAAAATGCGGTCATTCAGAGGCACAAACCTCTTGCCGTCAGTCCGTCAGAAGAAAAACAAAAACGGCCCGCAGGCCGTTTCTTGAAATTCGCACCTACTAATACCGCATCTGACAAGGAAAGTTCCAGTTTTACCGTGTCAAAAGCCGATATTTATGCCTTTTGTGAATCAGATCGCCACTGTCAGGCCATTGTGCCCGCACCACGACATGGCGGTGAAGCCGGTACCGTATCCTGTAAGCCTTCCCATTCTTTCAAGGTATATGTGTGCAAAGCCAGCGCATGTACACTGCCTGCCAGCTCCTCGGTTAATTTCCCGTAGATGGCTCGATGGCGCGCCAGGAAACGCTCCCCGATAAACTTATCGGACACCATGACCACTTTAAAATGGCTCTCAGAGCCTGCCGGGACATTATGACGATAGCTTTCGTCAGTCACTTCCAGAAACGCAGGTTCGAATGCTTCAACTAATTTTGCTTCTATTTGCTCACGAATCATAGCAATCTCCTTAAACCGCATCAGCAGAGAACTGCGCCTGTCTGGTACCCCTATCCTTTTATAATGATAGGCGGCTTTCCAGATTCTATGCACACCAGAAGAATAAATTTCTGCTGCGGATTGATAAAAATGCCGCTCAGTCTGTCAAATAAAGTGCCGCTTAGCCATGGATGACGTCAGCCGTTCGCCGCTTTACTGTGACTTTGCTGAAAAAAAACGCGAAAAACACATTTTTCCGGATTGTTGGGACTTCCCCCGGCAAATGGCAATGTTATGATGTCGGCAAATTTTTGAGCACTATTCCCTTATTAATATTGAGAAAATACACATGCTAAAGAAAATTATTTTCCCTGTTCTGGCGCTCTTTATGCTGGCGGGTTGCGCTACCAGCACTAACACGCTGGATGTTTCCCCGAAAATTGTTCTGCCTTCCCAGGATCCTACCCTGCAGGGGATTACTATCAGCATTAATGGTGCTGACCAGCGCCAGGATCAGGCACTGGCGAAAGTGAACCGCGATGGTCAGCTGATTTCCCTGATCCCGTCACGTGATCTTCGCTTCCTGCTGCAGGAATCTCTGGAGAAGCAAATGACTGCCCGGGGCTACATGGTCGGTGCTGACGGTGCCGTTGATCTGCAAATTGTGGTGAACAAACTGTATGCTGACGTTCAGGAAGGGAACCTGCGTTATAACATCACCACCAAAGCCGATATTTCTATCATCGCGACAGCGAAAAACGGCAGCAAGCAGGTAAAAAACTACCGCTCGACGTATAACGTTCAGGGTGCACTGTCTGCGACTAACGCAAAAATCACCAATGCCGTTAACACCACACTAGGCGATGTCATCAGTGACATGGCGTCAGATACCAGCATCAGCGACTTCATCAAAGCAAACGCCCGTTAAGTTCAGCTGAAGTTTACATGATGAATTCTGCCCGGCTCGTCCGGGCAGAATGCTTTTTACAGCCAGCGATTATCTTTCCTGAAATGTATCCCTTCCTTTATTATGCATGTGCGCCACTCTCTCAACGGTTCGCAGGAACACAATTTTCATGATCAGTCAGTACTTTAAAATTTTCACGCAACGCAATACGGTCATTTTATTGCTTCTGGGCTTCGCTTCCGGTTTACCCCTGGCGCTGACGTCCGGCACATTGCAAGCGTGGATGACGGTCGAAAATGTCGACCTGAAAACCATCGGTATTTTTTCGCTGGTAGGTCAGGCCTACGTGTTTAAATTCTTATGGTCGCCGATGATGGATCGCTATACCCCCTCTTTTCTCGGGCGCAGACGAGGATGGCTGATCCTGACGCAGTTGCTGTTGGTCGTGGCGATTTTCGCGATGGGATTTATGGATCCCTCAAAAGACTTATTCTGGCTGGCTGCGCTGGCCGTACTGATCGCCTTCGCCTCGGCGTCGCAGGACATCGTTTTCGACGCGTATAAAACCGATGTACTGCCACCGGAAGAACGCGGAAATGGTGCCGCCGTGTCGGTCCTGGGTTACCGTCTGGCGATGCTGGTCTCAGGGGGACTGGCGTTATGGCTGGCTGACCGGTATCTCGGCTGGCAGCATATGTACTGGCTGATGGCGGGTCTGATGCTGATAGGCGTTCTCGCTACCCTGTTAGCACCGGAACCTCAAAACGCCCAACCCGCGCCTCGCAGTATTGAGATGGCTGTTATCTCCCCGCTTAAAGATTTTTTCGGCCGCAACAATGCCTGGCTGATTTTGCTGCTCATCGTCATGTACAAAATGGGCGATGCCTTTGCAGGTAGCCTGAGTACAACATTTTTAATCCGTGGCGTTGGCTTTGATGCCGGGGAGGTCGGGCTGGTAAATAAAACGCTCGGGCTGATGGCAACGATTATCGGCGCCTTATTTGGCGGAATGTTAATGCAGCGTCTGAGCGTGTTCCGCGCACTCATGTTGTTCGGGATTTTACAGGCTGTTTCCAACGCCGGTTACTGGATCCTGGCCATTACCGATAAAGATTTAACCACCATGGGCGCGGCGATTTTCTTTGAGAACCTGTGTGGCGGTATGGGGACAGCTGCGTTCGTGGCGTTGCTCATGACACTGTGTAATCGGTCATTCTCTGCCACCCAGTTTGCGCTGCTTTCAGCATTGTCTGCCGTGGGACGCGTATATGTCGGGCCGATTGCCGGATGGTTCGTTGAAGCTTACGGCTGGCCTTGGTTTTATCTTTTCTCGATTGTGGCCGCTATACCCGGCTTGTTACTGCTTGCAGTTTGCCGGCAGACTCTTGAATACACTCAAAAAACAGAGGCTTTCCTGCCACGCATTCACTTCGCCGTCCCGTACCGCTGGGCGTTACGTTGCATGCTGACGGGCAGCGTGTTATTGGTACTCTGGCTGCTCACGCTGATAATCGACAGTGCCGGATGGGCATCCTGGCACAGTCTGGCGACAATCCTGTTACAAGCGGGTGCCATCATTTGCCTGACTGGCGTTATTTTAGGCAGCCTGCTCGATTTTTTATCTCTGCGCCGTACTGCACGTGCCTGATTTACCGCCATTCATTCGAAATGAATGGCGTATTTCATTTAACAAATTATCTCTACATATGAGGCAATAAATTAAATCCAGAAAAAATAATATTTTCAGGGATAATTTTCTTTCGTGCTTTTTGTGCTTTTATTTCACCTGCTGTCTACATTAATTTAACATTAATTAAACCTACCGATGCGATATCGCACGGCAATTATAATGTCAAAATCTGTCACTCCTTGTTTTTCATCACTATAGAAAAAAATCCATACGCAACATATTGTTGCCGACTGTAAATTGTCACGTTCCGTGACATGTGTGACTGCGTTAACATAAAGTGTCAACAGCGCTTTGACACTTGTTTAAGCGTGTTTACAGTCCTGCAACCTTCCCGTAAAATGCCCGCACACCTGAAGCGACAATAGAGCCCTAGTTATTGAGGTCGTTAGATGAGACTTAAGAAATACAATAAAAGTATTGGGATGTTGTCCTTATTTGCCTCCGCAGTAATGTTGAGCGGTTGCAATACGGCATTGATGGATCCCAAGGGAGCAATTGGACTTGAGCAGAGAACGCTGATTTTAACCGCTATCGGTTTAATGCTGATCGTTGTTATACCAGTTATTATCATGGCGTTTGCCTTTGCCTGGAAGTATCGCGCTTCCAATACAAAAGCAAAATACAGTCCTGATTGGTCCCACTCCAACAAAATTGAAGCCGTCGTCTGGACAGTTCCAATTATTATCATTGCCATCCTGGCAACGATTACCTGGAAAACCACCCACTCGCTTGATCCGTTCAAGCCAATTGTGACTGACCAAAAACCGATGACGGTTGAAGTCGTTTCTCTGGACTGGAAATGGTTGTTCATTTATCCAGAACAGGGCATCGCGACCGTTAACGAACTGGTTATTCCTAAAGATGTGCCTGTTCAGTTCAAAGTCACTTCAGACTCTGTGATGAACTCGTTCTTCATTCCTCAGTTAGGCGGGCAGATTTATGCGATGGCCGGTATGCAAACTCAGCTGCATTTGATTGCAAATGAAGCGGGTACGTATAAAGGCATTTCAGCAAGCTTCAGCGGCCGCGGCTTCTCAGGTATGAAGTTCAACACAATTGCGACTCCAACCCGTGCCGATTTCGACACCTGGGTAGCGAAAGTGAAAAGTGCACCGAATCAGCTGGCGACAACTGATGACTTCAACAAACTGGCTGTACAGAGCATCGACAACCCGGTCGAATACTTCTCTGTTGCAAAACCTGGTTTGTTTAAAGAAATCATTGGCAAATACTCCATGCATGACATGAAGGCAGCGCCGGAAGGTCATACCATGCCAATACCTGCAGGCGCTGACATGAAAGGCATGGATATGGGTGGACAGTCTCACGCAGCCGGAGCCGAGGAATAAAAGATGTTCGGAAAATTAACGCTTGATTCGGTTCCGTATCATGAACCGATTATCATGGTCACAGTTGCCGCAATTATTATCGGTGGTCTGGCAGTCGTTGCCGGCATCACCTATTTCGGTAAGTGGAAGTATCTGTGGACCGAGTGGCTGACCTCCGTCGACCACAAAAAATTAGGTATCATGTATATCATTCTGGCCTTCGTCATGCTTTTGCGTGGTTTTGCCGATGCCATCATGATGCGTAGCCAGCAGGTCCTTGCCTCTGCGGGCGAGCCGGGCTTCCTCCCCCCTCATCACTACGACCAAATCTTTACCGCGCACGGCGTGATCATGATTTTCTTCATGGCGATGCCTTTCGTAATCGGTCTGATGAACGTGGTTGTTCCTTTGCAAATCGGTGCGCGCGACGTTGCGTTCCCGTTCCTGAACAACGTGAGCTTCTGGTTTACCGCCGCGGCTGTTGTGCTGATCAACATCTCTCTGGGTGTGGGTGAGTTCGCACAGACCGGCTGGTTAGCTTATCCGCCACTGTCAGGTAAGGAATACAGTCCGGGGGTCGGGGTAGATTACTGGATCTGGAGTCTCCAGATATCCGGTGTCGGTACCTTGCTGACCGGTGTTAACTTCTTTGCGACCATCCTGAAGATGCGCGCACCGGGTATGCCGCTGATGAAAATGCCGGTATTTACCTGGGCCGCACTGTGCACCAACGTGTTGATTATCGTGTCCTTCCCGATTCTGACCGTGACTGTTGCACTGCTGACTTTAGACCGTTATCTGGGCACCCATTTCTTCACGAATGATATGGGCGGCAACATGATGATGTACATCAACCTGATTTGGGCCTGGGGCCATCCGGAAGTGTACATTTTGGTTCTGCCAGTATTCGGTGTGTTCTCGGAAGTGACCGCGACCTTCTCCAAAAAACGTCTGTTCGGTTACACCTCGCTGGTATGGGCAACCATCGCCATCACCGTGTTGTCGTTCATCGTTTGGCTGCACCACTTCTTCACCATGGGTTCAGGCGCTAACGTCAATGCCTTCTTCGGCATCATGACGATGATCATTTCTATCCCGACCGGGGTAAAAATCTTCAACTGGCTGTTCACCATGTATCAGGGCCGTATCACGCTTAACGCGGCGATGTTGTGGACTGTTGGCTTCATCATCACCTTCTCTGTAGGTGGTATGACCGGCGTTCTGCTGGCGGTTCCGGGTGCTGACTTCGTGCTGCACAACAGCCTGTTCCTGATTGCCCACTTCCATAACGTTATTATCGGTGGTGTGGTCTTCGGTTGCTTCGCAGGTCTGACTTACTGGTTCCCTAAATCCTTCGGCTTCACGCTGAACGAAAAATGGGGTGTGCGTTCATTCTGGTTCTGGATCATCGGCTTCTTCGTTGCATTCATGCCATTGTACGTACTGGGCTTCATGGGCATGACCCGTCGTGTCAGCCAGAACATCGACCCTGAGTTCCACCCGCTGCTGGTTGTTGCGGCATGCGGTGCTGCACTGATTGCCTGCGGTATCCTCTGCCAGCTGATCATGATCTTCGTTTCCGTTCGCGACCGCGACCAGAACCGTGATCTGACCGGCGACCCGTGGGGCGCACGTACTCTGGAGTGGTCAACATCTTCTCCTCCTCCGTTCTACAACTTCGCCATCGTGCCGCAAATTCACGACCGCGATGAGTTCTGGGACATGAAAGAGAAAGGTACCGCTTACAAGCAGCCTGCTAAATATGAACCGATTCATATGCCACGTAACAGCGGCGCCGGTTTCATCATCGCTATGCTGAGTCTGGTTTGTGGTTTCGCCTTAATCTGGGATATCTGGTGGCTGGCTGCAGTGAGCTTCATTGCCCTGGCTGCGACCTGGATTGCGAAAAGCTTCGACGAAGATGTTGATTACTACGTGCCAGTTGAAGAAGTGGAACGTATTGAAAACCAACATTATGAACAAATCCGTAAAGCAGGTGTGAAACATGGCAACTGATACTCTGACTCACCACGATGAGGCCCATGCTGAGCATGGGCACCACGATGCAGGTGCAACCAAAGTCTTCGGCTTCTGGATCTACCTGATGAGTGACTGCATTTTGTTTGCGAGCCTGTTCGCGACATATGCAGTGCTGGTAAACGGGACCGCTGGCGGTCCCTCTGGTAAAGACATTTTTGAACTGCCGTTCGTGCTGGTAGAAACCTTCTGCCTGCTGTTCAGTAGTATCACTTACGGCTTTGCCATGCTGGGCATGAACAAAGGCAACAAAGCCGCTGTTAACGGCTGGTTGTTCCTGACATTCCTGTTCGGTTTAGGCTTCATCGGGATGGAACTCTATGAATTCCATCACCTGATTGCTGAAGGCTATGGCCCGCAACGCAGTGGTTTCCTGTCTGGCTTCTTTGCACTGGTCGCCACCCACGGTCTGCACGTGACCTGTGGTCTGATTTGGATCCTGACGATGATGGTTCAGGTTTCACGTCGCGGTCTGACGGAAGTTAACAAAACCCGTCTGATGTGTCTGAGCCTGTTCTGGCACTTCCTTGACGTGGTGTGGATCTGCGTGTTTACCGTTGTTTATCTGATGGGAGCGATGTAATGAGTCATTCTGCTACTTCCCATGGTGGCGCAAGCCACGGCAGCCTGAAGTCATACGCTATTGGCTTCATCTTGTCGGTTATCCTGACGGTGATCCCGTTTGCCATGGTCATGACCGACACGGCATCACATTCACTGATTCTGGGTACCGTGGTTGCTTCCGCCATCATCCAGATCGTTGTCCATTTAGTGTTCTTCCTGCACATGAATACGTCGTCGGAAGAGCGCTGGAACCTGGTGGCGCTTCTGTTCACCGCTGTGATTATCTTTATCGTTGTTGTGGGCTCATTGTGGATTATGTATAACCTCAACCTCAATATGATGGTCAGTTAAAGAGCCGAGCTGCACGTGATGATTAAGCAATACCTGCAAGTAACGAAACCAGGAATTATTTTCGGCAACTTAATTTCTGTCATCGGGGGATTTCTCCTTGCTGCCAAAGGCAGCATCGACTTCCCACTCTTTCTCGCCACACTGGTCGGTGTTTCGCTGGTGGTCGCATCGGGTTGTGTATTTAACAACTTTATCGACCGCGACATCGACCGGATCATGGAAAGAACGAAGAACCGGGTCCTGGTGAAAGGGCTTATTCCGCCGAAAACAAGCCTGGTTTACGCGACCATTCTGGGTATTGCGGGCTTTGCGTTGTTGTATATCGGAGCAAATCCGCTGGCGATGTGGCTGGCAGTGATGGGCTTTGTGGTTTATGTCGGCATTTACAGCCTGTACATGAAACGCAACTCGGTATACGGCACGTTGATCGGCAGCTTATCTGGCGCAGCGCCACCGGTTATCGGTTATTGTGCCGTTTCAGGCCAGTTCGATACCGGTGCCCTGATCCTGCTTCTGATTTTCAGCCTGTGGCAGATGCCGCATTCGTACGCGATTGCCATCTTCCGCTTCAAGGATTATCAGGCTGCGGGCATCCCGGTGCTGCCAGTGGTGAAAGGCATTTCTGTCGCCAAGCATCATATTATCGTCTATATTTTGGCCTTTATGATTGCGACACTGATGCTGACCCTGAGCGGTTATGCAGGTTATAAATACCTGATCGTCGCCGCCGCTGTGAGTATCTGGTGGCTGGGTATGGCACTGAAGGGTTACAAAACGGAAAACGATGTGCTGTGGGCGAGGAAGCTGTTTGGTTTCTCCATCATCACTATCATGTCGCTGAGCTTCATGATGTCCGTGGATTTTAATTCTGCCCCGACATCATTGCTGACGTACGTTTGGTAACGCACACGTTCAGTGTAACCCGCTGAAATCACAGCTAAAGGCCAGTAGCAATACTGGCCTTTTCTTTTGCTCACTCTGACGGGCAAATTTCGTAATATCTGCTAAAGATCCATCGTTTTACCCAAGCCGGCTTAATCATTAAAATGTCGGATTGTTATTTTGAGGTAGTAATGTGAACGATAACCAGATGACCCCGCAGGAAAGTCGGGCTACATGGGGACTAGGGACAGTATTTTCTTTGCGCATGCTCGGCATGTTCATGGTGCTGCCGGTGCTGACCACTTATGGCATGAAACTGTCCGGCGCCAGCGAAACACTGATCGGCATCGCCATCGGTATTTACGGACTGGCACAAGCTGTTTTCCAAATCCCGTTTGGCCTGCTTTCTGACCGTGTTGGCCGCAAACCACTGATCGTCTTTGGTCTGGTCATCTTCTGTATCGGCAGCATTGTGGCTGCTTCCACCGAATCTATCTGGGGCGTGATCATAGGTCGTGCCTTGCAAGGCTCTGGCGCAATTGCAGCTGCCGTGATGGCCCTGCTTTCTGACCTGACCCGCGAGCAAAACCGTACCAAAGCGATGGCGTTTATCGGCATCAGTTTCGGTATTACCTTTGCGATTGCAATGGTTCTCGGCCCGATCATCACCCACGCCTGGGGCTTACACGCCTTGTTCTGGGCGATCGCGGCGCTGACCATTCTCGGTATCATCATCACCGTGGCCGTGGTGCCCTCCCCTGCCACGCACATCCTGAACCGTGAATCGAGCATGGTGAAAGGCAGCTTCGGTAAAGTGCTGAGTAACGCTAAATTGCTGAAGCTGAACTTTGGCATCCTGTGTCTTCACGTGTTACTGATGTCGAGTTTCGTGGTGTTGCCGCAAGTGATGGAACATGCAGGTTTCCCGCCGAGTGAACACTGGCGGGTGTATCTGATCACCATGCTGACATCTTTCGTTGCCGTCATTCCGGTGATCGTTTACGCCGAGAAAAAGCGCCACATGAAACAGGTATTCATGGGTTGCGTGATGGTGTTGCTGCTGGCTGAAATCGTGCTGTGGGCTGCTGGCCTGCATTTATGGGCAGTCATCGCCGGTATCCAGTTGTTCTTCCTGGCCTTCAACGTGATGGAGGCGATTTTACCCTCGCTAATCAGTAAAGAATCTCCCGCAGGCTATAAAGGCACGGCAATGGGGCTTTACTCCACCAGCCAGTTCATCGGGGTAGCAATTGGTGGCAGCTTAGGCGGTTATGTTTACGGACACGCCGGTGCCGGTACAGTATTCCTGGTATGTGCGGCAATTGCCGTCGTCTGGTTGCTGGTTAGCTCTACTATGACTGAACCGCCGTATGTCAGTAGCCTGCGTATCACCTTATCTGAACTGGCAGTGAAAGATTCCGCCTTGCAGGCGCGGATCCTTGCACAGCCAGGTGTGGCTGAAGCCGTTGTCGTACCGGAAGAATTCAGTGCCTATGTGAAAGTGGATACCAAACAGACTAACCGTAAAGCGCTCGAACAACTGGTCAGCGCGGCCTGATTGCCCTCCTGACAAAAACACGCTGTGCTGGCAAACTGGCACAGCGTTTCACTTTTATCTCTGCCGCGTGACTCCCCTCACTTAAAAAACCTCAGTAATCATTATCCTCAGGAATTCCTTAACAAAAATTTTGTCAGTGATGACGGCTTTCGGGCCTTTTGAGGATCTCATGAAAACATATGCTCTCGTTGGCACCGGCGGTCGCTCGGGTTTATACATTGAAGCGATCACCGGCAAATACCGCCACAATGCAAAATTTGTGGCTTTCTGTGATACAAACCAGACGCGAATGGATTATGCGAACCGCCAGCTTGAGCAAAGTGGCGTCGCCCGGGTACCGACCTGGAAAGCGGCCGGTTTCAATACGATGCTCGACGAAACCAAACCGGATATCGTGATTGTCACCAGCATGGACCGCACGCATGATGATTACATCGTCCGCGCCCTGCACGCCGGTTGCGACGTCATTACTGAAAAGCCGATGACCATTGATGAACACCGGGCGCTGCGTATTCTGGATGCGGTCGATGCCACCGGTTATCAGGTGCGTGTGGCGTTCAATTACCGCTACGCGCCGCATCACAGCAAAATACGCGAACTGCTGATGCAGGATACTATCGGCGAAGTGCTGTCAGTTCATTTTGAATGGCTGCTCAATACCGAACATGGTGCAGATTACTTCCGTCGCTGGCACCGTGAAAAACGCAATTCCGGCGGCCTGCTGGTGCATAAATCCACCCATCATTTTGACCTGATGAACTTCTGGCTGAACAGTACGCCGGAAAAAGTGTACGCCCAGGGTGACCTGCGGTTTTACGGGAAAGAGAATGCTGAGAAACGCGGCATGACAGAATTTTATCCGCGTGCGCATGGCTACACACAGGCACAAAATGATCCGTTTGCACTGCATATGGCAAATAATGCCCAGCTTAAAGCGCTGTATCTGGATGCGGAACACGAAGATAACTACTTCCGTGATCAGAGTGTATTCAGCGAGGGCATCAATATTGAAGATACGTTATCGGTGCTGGTGAAATATCAGAACAAGGTGCAACTGACCTATTCACTGAATGCATATCTGCCATGGGAAGGGCTGAACGTGGTGTTTAACGGCACCCGGGGACGCATTGAAATGAAAATTGTCGAGATGTCTTACGTTAACGCAGGTGGGAAACGCGAAAAAGAAGGCAGCATTGAAAAAGCGGAAATCACGGTTTATCCGTTATTTGCCGAACCCTGGAAGGCACAATTCCAACTGGGAGAAGGTGGTCACGGCGGCGGTGATAATGCGATGCTGGAAGACTTGTTCGGCGAGCGCAAAGAGGATCCGTTAAAACGTGCAGCCGATCATCGCGCCGGTGCCATGTCGATCCTGACCGGGATCGCCGGGAACCTGTCGATGCAGTATGACAAACCTGTTTACTTTAAAGATTTCGAGCTGGTGAAAAGACTACGCCAGCGCAAGTAACCCACAAAAAAGGGACGCAATGCGTTCCCATGTTAATTGCCAGAGAGCCAGGTAATTTGAGCGGCAGGAAGGCGGCAAATGAAGGAACCCGATGCGCTTACCGGAGTAAGTGATTCGGGTTACTGAATACGGTCAACACATCTGCCGCTCAAAGAACGACGGCTATCAGTCGCGGAAGTTTTTGAACTGGAACGGCTGGCCTAAATCGCCGTTACGGATGAGTGCCATCACAGCCTGTAAATCATCACGCGCTTTGCCAGTGACACGAACTTCGTCACCCTGAACCTGCGCCTGCACTTTAATCTTACTGTCTTTGATCAGCTTGACGATTTTCTTCGCCAGCGTGGATTCAATGCCGGAATGCAATTTTGCTTCAACACTGTAAGTTTTACCGCTGTGCTCCATCTGCTCCGGAATTTCCAACGCCCCGCCTTCAATGCCACGTTTGGCTAACTTCTCACGCAGAATATCCACCAGCTGGTTCACCTGAAAATCTGATTCGCTGGCCACTTTAATACTCTCATTTTTTTCATTGAGATCGAAGCTGGCAGGAATATTGCGGAAATCCCAACGGGTTTGCAGTTCACGACTGGCATTTTCCACGGCATTACGCACTTCCTGCATGTCGATTTCGGAAACAATGTCAAAAGACGGCATAATCGCTTCTCCCTGTAGTTTTTGTGTTGCGTTATATGGCGTGCATAATACCGCCTTCAACCGCCGATGCCAAACGACAGCAAAGCACCAAACATTAAATGCTCCGGTGCTCATAAAGTGCAGGTGAAAATGTGATCTGTAGCACAAAAGTCTATACTAATAAGATAACCGGACAGCAGAATATTCTTTCAACTATCTTCTTCATGGTTCTATTTCGCCACGATTCCCGGGAGGCACAATGAAAATAACAGTATTGGGTTGCGGTGCGCTGGGACAACTCTGGCTTTCGGCTCTTTCTCAGCAAGGCCACGACGTACAGGGCTGGATCCGCATTCCGCAGCCATTTTGTGCCGTCAACGTTATCTCGCCGGAAGGCATTGCTTTTAATCGCAATATGCCTACTAACGACCCGGAACATCTGGCACAAAGCGAATTACTGCTGGTTACGCTCAAAGCATGGCAGGTTTCCGGCGCGGTCAGCGCGCTGATGCCAAAGCTTGATGATAATTGCGCAATATTACTGCTGCATAATGGCATGGGTACTGTTGATGAATTACCGCCCCATCGTCTGGCCATTTTGCAAGGCGCGACGACCCATGCGGCACGTCATGAAAGCAACGCAATTGTCCATGTCGCAGCGGGTGTCACACACATCGGGCCGGTAACACCGCGCGGTGCTGCACTGAGTTCACTGGCAGATACGCTGCATAATGCGTTACCGGATGTCGCGTGGCATGACAACATCAAATCATCGTTATGGAATAAACTGGCGGTGAATTGCGTCATCAATCCGCTGACGGCGATATACAATTGCACTAACGGCGATTTACTGGCCCATACCGCGCAGATTGAAGAAATCTGTCAGGAAGTCGCACAGGTGATGGCCATTGAAGGCGTTGAAATTCATAGCGAATCTTTACTCAGTTTTGTCTATCAGGTGATCGACTCGACGTCAGCAAATCATTCATCGATGTTGCAGGATATCCGCAGCCAGCGTCATACTGAAATTGATTACATTACCGGCTATGTCCTGCGGCGCGGACGGAAATATGGGCTGAATTTACCGGTGAATACCCGCTTATTTGAACAGATTAAGAGAAAGGAAAACGATTATGAGCGCATCAGTTCTGGTCTGCCTGGCACCTGGTAGCGAAGAAATAGAAGCCGTTACCGTAATTGATTTGCTGGTGCGGGCGGGCATTAACGTCATCACGGCCAGCGTCGCCGGCGATGGCAATCTGGAGATCCGCTGCTCACGCGGCGTGCGGATTCTGGCCGACGTCGCACTGGTGGATGTCGCAGATGATGAGCATGACGTGATCGTACTGCCAGGCGGCCTCGCTGGTGCAACCTGCTTCAGTGAAAGCCCGTTGCTGGTGGAGAAAGTCCGACAGATGCACGTCAGCGGTAAAATCGTTGCCGCCATCTGCGCCGCTCCTGCGCTGGTGCTGGAATATCACGATTTATTCCCGGTAGGCAACATGACTGGCTTCCCGGGCCTGAGGGATAAGATCGACCCGAACAAATGGTCCGATCGTCGCGTAATTTTCGATCCACGCGTTAATCTTCTGACCAGTCAGGGACCGGGCACATCCATGGAGTTTGCCCTGAAGATTATCGATCTGTTGCTGGGTAAAACCAAAGCGGCAGAGATTGCCGCGCAACTGGTTCTTGCGCCGGGGATTTATAATTATACCGATGAAGGTGCCCGGGAATCCTGAACCATCAGATACCCGAAATAATTCGGGCTGTAGGGCAACCTTTTAAACTGCGCCTGCGCTGGCCCCGACGGGAAGAGGAAAGCCAGCGCACCTGCAGCCTGAAGGGTAAAAACTAAGGGCGATACACCTTAACGTTATCGAAACCCTGTTCTTTCAGATACAGCGCCTGCAAACGGCTCATGACGCCGCGGTCACAATATAACAGATAGGTTTTGCTCTGATCGAGAGAGCCAAACTGAGTGGCCAGTTTGTAAAACGCCAGCGGTTTCACTTCAACATTTTCCAGTGCCAGCGGTTGTGCTTCCACTTCATCCGGTGCGCGGACATCCAGAACGATGTCTGTTGAGATAAACTCCGCCACCGTTTCCACTTCCGGTACGACTTCGGCTGCCTGCGTAGCGATTTCGCGAATATCGACATTGCGCGCCTCACTGACCACTTTATCCAGCACGTCAAAATCGAACATTGCTTCTTCAGCTTCGATCTTGGCTTTCACCGCCTTCACCGTCGGGCTTTTCGAAATCACTCCACAGTATTCAGGCATGGTCTTGGCAAAATCTTCGGTACCGATTTCACGGGCAATCCTGATGATGTGCTCTTTATCGTGAGAAATCAGCGGGCGCAGGATGAGCGTGCCCGAAACATTGTCAATCAAACGCAGATTGGTCAGTGTCTGGCTGGACACCTGCCCCAACGCCTCACCTGTCACCAGTGCCTGGACGCCGTAGCGCTCAGCGATAGCAGACGCCGCTCGCACCATCATGCGTTTCAGCACCACACCCATCTGGCCGTCTTCGACTTTTTCGAGTATTTCACCCACTACCGGTTCGAAATCAACCGCGATAAAACGCACACGATGCGAGCTGCCAAAACGGTTCCACAGATAATGAGCCACCTGTTTTACGCCGATTTCATGCGCGGCACCGCCAAGATTAAAGAAACAATAATGCACACGACAGCCACGACGCATCAGCATATAACTGGATACGCCGGAGTCAAAGCCACCGGAAATCAGTGACAGCACATCTTCCTGTGTACCAATCGGGTAACCGCCCTGGCCTTCGAGGCGGCTTTTTACCAGCACCAGTTTATCGTCGTTAATTTCCAGTTTCACCGTGACCTGCGGAGCGGTCAGGCTCACACGGGCCGATTCGATGTGCTGATTCAGACCGCCGCCGACATAGCGCTCAACTTCAGTAGACGTGAAGTCATGTTTGCCACGACGTTTAACACGCACGCAGAAAGTTTTGCCTTCTACTTCAGTGCGATAAGCTTCCAGCGCCTGCTCAAAGATATTGTGAACGTCGGTATAAGGACGGTCTTCAACTTCTTCCACATAACGGATACCCGGAATGCGGCAGAGCAATTCCTGAATCAGGTCGTGTTTACTTTCGTCTTTACTGCGAACTTCGATATGATCCCAGTGGCGAACCACCGCCAGCGTCTCATCATGCGGTCGCACAATATTGCGAATGCTGCTTGAGAGGATCTTAATAAAGCGCAAACGCACAGATTGGCTCTTGATGGTGATTTCAGGGAACAATTTAATGATAAACTTCATGGCAGTCTTTTGTTAGCGGGTGAAAAAACGGGGTAGTAAGTCGCTGAATAAGGATCTAGGATCCTATTATTGCTAAGCCAAATGTTCATTATGTGTCACATTGGGCTTAGCAATAATATCTGCGGCGCAGAGTATATCACTTAAAATGGGTACTCTGTGCACAAAACCCTGTAGCCGATCTCATACTGAACAGGAATGTCTCTTGAGGCTGAGCGCTGAGTCTGTCGCCTCAGTACTTCGATCATCCGTTCTGATCAACGATATTAAAAGAGAATTATGTCAAAAAAATCTGCATCACCTGCCAATTTTGAAACGGCTCTGGCCGAACTGGAACAGATTGTTTCCCGCCTTGAGTCGGGCGAGCTGCCGTTAGAAGACGCACTCAACGAATTTGAGCAAGGCGTCCAGCTGGCACGTCAGGGGCAACAAAAGCTGCAACAGGCAGAACAACGCGTTCAGATCCTGCTCGACAGCGACAACGATGCTCCGCTGACGCCGTTCACCCCAGAAGCCGAGTAACGGGTCATGTCTGAAGCGATCTCTCTCTCCAGCGCTGGCGGATTTACCCGTGAACTGCGCGCAATGCAAAAGCGTGTCGATGAGGCACTAACAGCCTATATCAGCGCACAGCCGCTGGCAGATTTACCGCTGGTTGAAGCCATGCGTTACGGCGCGCTGCTGGGGGGTAAACGTCTGCGTCCATATCTTGTTTACGCCAGCGGCCAGTTGTTCAGCCTCGATCTGAAAAATCTCGATGCGCCTGCGGCTGCCGTGGAATGTATTCATGCCTATTCACTGATACATGATGATTTACCGGCCATGGACGACGACGATTTGCGCCGTGGTCAGCCAACCTGCCACATTAAATTTGGCGAAGCTAATGCGATTCTGGCGGGCGATGCCCTGCAAACGCTGGCGTTTTCTATTCTGGCTGACAGCGAAATGCCGGATGTTGCCATAAAAGATCGTCTGGCGATGATTTCCGAACTGGCCCGCGCCAGCGGAGTCAGCGGTATGTGTGGTGGTCAGGCTCTGGATTTAGCTGCGGAAGGCCAGCAGGTTGGCCTGGAGGCGCTGGAAAAAATTCATCGTCATAAAACCGGTGCGCTGATCCGCGCCGCCGTGCGCATGGGCGCGCTGGCAGCCGGTGAAACCGGACGTGCCGTTTTACCGATACTGGATAACTACGCGCAGGCCATTGGTTTAGCATTTCAGGTTCAGGATGATATTCTGGACGTGGTTGGCGATACCGCTACGCTCGGTAAACGTCAGGGTGCTGACCAGCAACTCGGGAAAAGTACCTATCCTGCCCTGCTGGGGCTGGATGGCGCGAAAACCAAGGCCGCAGACCTGTATCAGGAAGCCGTTTCCGCATTGGATCAGTTGGCCGCACTTTCCTACAACACGGCGCCACTTCTCGCGTTAGCCCGCTTTATCATTGAACGCGATAATTAAACTTACTATGAGCAACTGATGAGTCTTGAATTAGCGAAATACCCGACACTGATGCTGGCGGAGAATCCTGAAGATCTCCGCTCACTTCCTAAAGAGAGCTTACCTAAGCTCTGCGATGAGTTGCGCCAATATTTATTGGCCAGCGTCAGTCAGTCCAGCGGACACTTTGCGTCCGGTCTGGGGACGGTTGAACTGACCGTGGCGATGCATTATGTCTATAACACACCGTTCGATCACGTTGTCTGGGATGTCGGCCATCAGGCCTATCCGCACAAAATTCTGACCGGTCGCCGTGACCGTATTTCCACCATCCGTCAGAAAGGCGGTCTGCACCCGTTCCCGTGGCGTGGTGAAAGCGAATACGACACCCTATCCGTCGGTCACTCATCGACCTCAATCAGTGCAGGTCTCGGCATGGCTGTCGCGGCTGAACGTGAAGGTAAAGGCCGTCGCACCGTGTGTGTGATTGGCGATGGTGCGATCACAGCAGGTATGGCGTTTGAAGCGATGAACCATGCGGGCGACATTAAACCCGACATGCTGGTGATCCTCAACGACAACGAGATGTCGATTTCCGAAAACGTCGGGGCGCTGAATAACCACCTGGCACAACTGCTCTCCGGCAAACTGTATTCGCGTCTGCGTGAAGGCGGCAAGAAGGTCCTGTCTGGCCTGCCACCGATTAAAGAACTGGTGCGCCGAACCGAGGAACATCTGAAAGGCATGATGGTGCCAGGCACGTTGTTTGAAGAGTTGGGCTTTAACTATATCGGGCCGGTAGATGGTCATGACGTGCTGGCGCTGACGCAGACGCTGAAAAACATGCGGGACCTGAAAGGCCCGCAGTTACTGCACATTATGACTAAAAAAGGCAAAGGCTACGCGCCAGCCGAAAAAGATCCCATCAGTTTCCATGCGGTGCCTAAATTCGATCCGGCTTCCGGCACGTTGCCGAAAAGCAAAGAAGGTCTGCCGACCTATTCGAAAATTTTCGGTGACTGGTTGTGCGAAACCGCTGCCAAAGATAGCCAGCTGATGGCCGTTACGCCGGCGATGCGCGAAGGCTCCGGTATGGTGCGTTTTTCACGCGAATATCCGCAACAATATTTCGATGTGGCCATCGCCGAACAGCACGCCGTCACCTTTGCGGCAGGCCTGGCGATTGGCGGATACAAGCCGGTTGTGGCGATCTATTCAACGTTTCTGCAACGCGCTTATGATCAGGTTATCCATGATGTAGCGATCCAGAATCTGCCGGTACTGTTTGCTATCGACCGCGGTGGCATCGTCGGCGCTGATGGTCAGACGCATCAGGGCGCGTTCGATCTCTCCTTCCTGCGCTGCATCCCGAACATGACCATTATGACGCCGAGCGATGAAAACGAATGTCGCCAGATGTTGCATACCGGTTATCACCATAACAACGGGCCGGTTGCCGTACGCTATCCGCGTGGTAATGGTACCGGTGCTTCCTGTGAACCGCTGGCTTCTCTGCCCATCGGTAAAGGCGTCGTGCGTCGTGAAGGCGAAAAGATAGCGATCCTGAACTTCGGTACATTGCTGCCGGAAGCGCTGGCCGCAGCAGAAAAACGCAACGCCACCGTCGTTGACATGCGCTTTGTAAAACCGCTGGATGAAGCGCTGATTCAGGAACTGGCCGCCAGCCATGAAGTGCTGGTCACGCTGGAAGAAAACGCCATCATGGGCGGCGCGGGCAGCGGCGTAAATGAACTGTTGATGTCCAGGCGAATCCTGGTGCCTGTACTGAATATCGGTCTGGCGGACAGCTTTGTTGCGCAAGGTACACAGGACGAAATCCGTCATGATTTAGGGCTGGATGCCGAAGGCATTGACCGTCAGATAACTGACTGGCTGGCCTGATTATTCCCCCTCTTTCTTCCTGAAAGAGGGGTTTCCCCTCCGATTCCCTTTTCAGTCACACGAGCCTGCCCTGCTTTAAGCTACAGTTATAGCGTGCTAATCATTTTCACGATTTTCTGTTATCACTTCATGCTTACCAGGAGACATCATGCAATACATTACGCTCGGAAAAACCGGTATGAAAGTTTCCCGCCTGTGTCTCGGCTGTATGACTTTTGGCGAACCGGATCGCGGCACCCACGCGTGGACACTGCCGGAAGAGAGCAGCCGTCCTATCATCCGGCAAGCGCTGGATGCGGGGATTAATTTTTTTGACACCGCTAACAGTTATTCTGACGGCAGCAGCGAGGAAATCGTCGGCCGTGCCCTGAAGGATTTTGCCAGGCGCGATGAAATTGTCGTGGCGACTAAAGTGTATCACGCGGTCACCGGCTTAAAACCCGGGCTTTCACGGGCCTCGATTATGCAATCCATCGATGACAGCCTGCGCCGTCTGGACATGGATTATGTCGACCTGTTGCAAATCCACCGCTGGGATTACGAAACGCCGATAGAGGAAACGCTGGAGGCGTTGAATGACGTAGTAAAAGCCGGCAAAGCGCGTTTTATTGGCGCGTCTTCCATGCATGCACATCAGTTCAAACACGCATTAGATGTCTCTGAGCAAAATGGCTGGGCGGGTTTTGTCTCAATGCAGGATCAGTACAATCTTATCCAGCGTGAAGAAGAAAACGAAATGTACCCGCTGTGCCTGGAAAGAAATATTGCAGTGTTGCCCTGGAGTCCGCTGGCACGCGGTAAACTCACGCGTCCGTGGGGAGAAACCACCGCCCGTTCAGTTTCCGATAATTTTGCCAAAACGCTGTATGACGCGACCGATGAGGCCGACGGTAAAATCGCTGAGCGTGTCGGGAAAATAGCGGAAGATCATGGCGTACCACGAGCGCAGATCGCCCTGGCGTGGATCTTAAGTAAACATATCGTTACCGCGCCTATAATCGGTGCTTCGCGCCCCGCTCATCTGGAAGATGCCATCGCCGCACTGGAGGTGAAACTTTCCATTGAGGAAATCGCCGAGCTGGAAATGGCGTATGTGCCGCATCAGGCGACCGGTTTCCAGTAATCTGAGATGACAAAAAAGGCGTTACCAGGCCAATCCTGTAACGCCTTTTCACTGCATGGTCACGAAGATCAGAACAGGCCCAGCGGCCAGTGATGCCCGACCAGATAGATGATAGCCGCGCCAAGCACACCGGCGACCACATCATCGATCATAATACCCATTCCGCCCTGTACGTTGCGGTCAAACCAGCGGATGGGCCACGGCTTCCAGATATCCAGCACACGGAAAACGATAAATCCGATCAACACCCAGCGCCAGTCATTGACCGGGATCGCCATCAGTGTGATCCACATACCGACAAATTCATCCCATACGATACTGCCATGGTCATGAACCCGCATGTCGCGCGCGGTCTGGCGGCAAAGATAAACCCCGATACAAATGCTGAACATAACGATCATCGAATACACCTGCCATGGCAGGTAGGTCATGACAATCCAGAACGGGATCGCGGCGACGGAGCCCGCCGTGCCAGGGCCAACAGGGAATAAACCGCTGCCAAAACCTGTCGCCAGCAAATGCCACGGATTACGCAGATCCAGACGCTTTTTGGCCGCAGCCATGTCCTGAACCGGATCTCCGGTTTTTCCTTTGTACCCCGCCGGGCGTTTTTTACGGCCTATATTCACAACAAATCCTCTCCGGCAAAGTGGTCAAAACCTTGCCATTCAAGTTCGACCGGTACGCCTGAACGCATAAACTTAATACCTTCTGAAAGCGGCGCAATCTGACCCACACAGGTAAAGTTGACACCCAGATGGCTCAGCGCAACATCCAGCGCACCCCGGTTAATTTCCGGCACAGTGAAGCAAAGTTCATAATCTTCACCGCCGGTCAGTGCCCATTTCAGTGCCTGTTCCGGATCCGCCACCTGATTCATGGCTGGCGAGAAAGGGATCGCATCAAGATCGAGGCGTGCACCACACTCGCTGGCATTCAGTATATGTTTAAGATCGGAAACCAGTCCGTCGGACAGGTCGATGGCTGAGGTGGCTAAATCGCGCAGCGCCTGCCCCTGTAAAACACGTGGCGACGGACGCAGATGGCGTTTAAGCAGAAATTCGCGAGTTGTCGCATCATCAACATTCAGCTGTTCCAGCAAAATCGCCAGGCCAGCTGCGCTATCACCCAGCGTACCGGTAACAAAGATCCAGTCGCCTATGCCCGCACCGGCGCGGGTTAACGCACGCCCCGCAGGCACCAGACCCTGAATGGTTAACGTCATGCTCAGCGGTCCGCGTGTCGTATCCCCGCCAATCAACTGCATGCCGTAATAATTAAGCTGTTCAAACAGACTGTCGCTGAATGCCTGCAACCAGTCAGTGTTCACTTCCGGCAGTGTCAGCGCCAGAGAAACCCACGCAGGATCGGCACCCATAGCAGCCAGATCGCTCAGGTTAACCGCCAGCGCTTTATAGCCCAGGTCTGCCGGTGAAATCGTTTTGAGAAAATGGATGCCTTCGACCAGCGTGTCGGTGCTGACTGCTAATAGTTGCTTCTCGCCTACCGTCAGCAGGGCACAATCATCACCAATGCCTAAATGAACATCCTGTCGGGCGGTTCTGAACCGGTTAAAGTAGCGAGTGATTACATCAAATTCGCCGCATGACATAGTACATTTCCAAATCGTTAGAATGACTTAAGGCCGGAAATCCGGCCTTAAGAAGGGTGTCACACAAAAGATAAACCAGGTGACATCACCAGATTATCAACAGAGACGGTTATCAGGCCAAAATGACTGTCGCCATTTGTGACTGAAGCCGAAACTTTTTTGATGATCATTTTTTACGAATATGCGGGCCTGCTTTATCCAGCACACCATTGACGAACTTATGGCTATCTTCAGCACCAAAAGTTTTCGCCAGTTCAATGGCTTCATTGATCGCCACTTTGTAAGGGACGTCCTGGCGTTTGCTTAGCTCAAACAGAGCCAGACGCAAAATTGCTCTTTCCACCTGGCCCAGTTCATCCAGCTGGCGGGACAGGTACGGCGCCATCAGTGCATCGAGTTTCTCAGCACTGTTTGCTACACCAGCCAGCAGTTCGCGGAAATAGGCAATGTCTACGTCTTTGACATCCTGCTCGGTCAGGAATTCTAATTCAACATCGGCGATGTCATTTTTCGACAACTGCCAGGAGTAAAGCGCCTGAACGGCACATTCACGGGCGCGGCGACGAGCAGCAGGTTTCACGGATTTCCCCTTAACTAGATTCAGGCTTTAATAGCCTTGATAACATTAATCATTTCAAGCGCGGTCAGTGCAGCTTCTGCACCCTTGTTACCGGCTTTTGTCCCTGCGCGTTCGATGGCTTGTTCAATGCTTTCTGTGGTCAGCACACCAAAGGCAACCGGGATTTCGCTGTTCATGGCAACGCTGGACAGGCCAGAGCTACATTCGCCCGCCACAAATTCAAAGTGGGCAGTGCCCCCGCGGATCACGGTGCCAAGTGCAACAACCGCATCGTATTTGCCGCTTTCAGCCAGTGCGCGGGTTGCCAGAGGCAATTCGTACGCGCCCGGGACCCAGACTACGGTGATGTTGTCATCGCTGACCTGACCGATACGTTTTAATGCATCAACAGCACCTGAAAGCAGGCTGTCGTTGATAAAATTGTTAAAACGAGCAATCGCGATCGCTACGCGCGCGTTAGGCGTGGCTACAACACCTTCGATAACGTTCATAGTTTTCCTTAAAGTGGGTTCAGGAGTTTCTCAACCCCAGCCGCAGGGGGGCGGATTCTATCATAAAATAACCCTGTCTGGACATGCGCTTTTAAAGCCATTCCGCAGGGAGGAGTAAAATTCTCAATACACCGGTTTCAGACGCAAACGTAAGTCAGGGCCGACCTGGCGGATATCGCTGAAAATAAATTCCGGCGCATCCGCCAGATGCTGCAATCCTGGCAGTTCACACAGTGCCCGACCATTATTGCCCAATAACTTAGGCGCCATATAAACGATTAATTCATCAACCAGACCGGCTTGTAATAAGGCACCGGCCAGTTGTGCGCCGGCTTCCACCCAGATGGAATTAACCTGACGTTTCGCCAGTTGCATCATCAGCAGAACCAGATCAATACGATTGTCGCGTCCGGCCACGCGCCATTGTTCAACAGACTCCGGCCAGGCTTGCGAGTCAGTTTCCAGCCGTGCGAGTAATACTTCCCCCGGTAAATTCATCAGCTGATGCTGTGGTGTCACGCGGTTTTGACTGTCGAGAATAATCCGTAATGGCTGACGCAGATTTTCCTCGGGATAAATTGCCTGCACTTCACTGCCCAGTTCGCTCCAGCGTACATTAAGCGAAGGATTGTCAGCCAGAACCGTGGCACTGGTGCTCAGGATCGCCGAGCTTTCTGCGCGAAAGCGCTGAACATCAGCACGGGCCGCCGCCGAGGTGATCCACTGACTTTCGCCAGAAGCCATCGCCGTTCGGCCATCTAAAGAGGCACCCATTTTAAGCTGAACATAGGGAAAACCGGTGCGCATCCGTTTGAGGAAACCCAGATTCACCGCTTCAGCCTGCGGGTGCATCAGCCCATGGCTAACATCCACGCCGTTTTGTTTGAGCCGGTACAAACCCCGCCCTGCCACTTCCGGATTAGGATCCTGCATCGCCGCTACCACGCGGGCGACGCCTGCCGCCAGCAATGCATCGGCACACGGTGGTGTACGCCCATGATGACTGCACGGTTCGAGGGTCACATAAGCGGTCGCCCCTCTGGCTTTCTCACCGGCCATGCGTAATGCGTAAACTTCTGCATGGGGTTCACCGGCACGCAAATGATAGCCTTCACCCACAATTTCGCCATTCAATACAATGACACAACCGACATTAGGGTTAGGTGTGGTGGTAAAACGCCCGCGGCGCGCCAGCTCGAAAGCCCGCGCCATATAGCGCTCATCGGTATGGTTTTCGGCGGAGAATGGCTTTGCAGATTGTTCAGACGACATCAGCTTTCCTTAGTCCTGAAGGCGGGCGATTTCTTCACCAAATTCACGGATATCTTCGAAGCTGCGATACACCGACGCAAAGCGGATATAGGCGACTTTATCCAGCCCTTTCAGGGCGTCCATCACCAAATTACCGATCATTTTAGCCGGGATTTCACGTTCGCCGGTCGCACGCAGCTGCGACTTAATGTGGCTGATGGCAGTTTCGACGTCATCGGAACTTACCGGGCGTTTTTCCAGCGCTTTCAGAAAGCCACCGCGAAGTTTGTCTTCATTGAACGGTTCACGAACTTCATTGCTTTTAATGACGCGCGGCATCACCAGTTCCGCCACTTCAAACGTGGTGAAACGTTCATGGCACACCAGGCACTGACGGCGACGGCGAACCTGCGATCCATCGCCTACCAGACGGGAATCGATGACTTTAGTATCAACAGCGGCACAAAATGGGCAATGCATAGCACTTCCTGATCGCGAACTCAATTGAACAGTAGTTTAACCCGAAGTGTGCCGACAACAAAGGCTGTCGCTACTTTCATCGACATCGGGTTAAACTTAGCTATCGATATGGGTGCCCGGATGGAATGTTTCAACGGGCAGATGAAAGGAAGTCTCTGATATGACAAAACATCCACACCTTTTGTTGGTCTGCGCCGCATTGTTCAGCCTGACGGGCTGCGCGACGCAAAATTCACAAATACCGGCCCTGAAAACGGAAGTCGGGCAGCTTAATCAAAAGCTGCAACACCTGACCGATCTGGCCCTCGCACTGGAACAGCAAACCACCCTCAACCGCCAGTCGGATAATGGTGTCTATTTATTACCGGCAGCCAAAAGTGCCGCATTGCTCAAAAGTAACATTGGTGAATTAAGTCTTCAGCTAACCCGTATCGCTCCGGACGCCAGCGGCGTACAGGCCGTACTGGAAATCAAAAATAATGCCGGTCAGCCATTGCCAGCGTTTACGGCATCTCTGAGCTGGGGACAGCTCGATCCGGTTACAGGCAAGCCGCTGACTGTCGATATGCAGACCCAGACCATTACCGTCGAGCCAGACCTTCTGCCGGGTCCGGTGAAAACAGTCGATGTGAAGTTTGACCAGGTGACTGTCGAAACGCTGGGATTTGTACATCTGCATAATATTGTGGCAACGCCACAGTCCCTGCCTGTCGTAACCCGATAAAAACCGCAAACAGCAGATAAAAAAAACCCCGCGTCGCGGGGTTTAGGTTTTCTATTCCGATAACGGAACCATCGGCAACTTACGGCAGAATCGAAGGTTGATCTGCGCCTTCTTTTTCCACTTTCTGCTGCAACATGTGCTCACGCTTCATACCCAGTTTCAGGGCCAGCGCGGACGCCACGTAGATTGACGAAACCGTACCGATCGACACGCCAATCAACATGGTCAGTGAGAAGCCTTCCAGCAACGCACCCCCAAAGATATAGAGCATCAGAACCACCATCAGCGTGGTCGCTGAGGTCATAATGGTACGACTTAACGTCTGGGTCAGGGACACGTTCATGATTTCGTAAGAATTACCGCGACGAATTTTGCGGAAGTTTTCACGAATACGGTCCGATACCACGATGGAGTCATTCAGCGAGTAGCCGATAACGGACATCAGGGACGCGACGATGGTCAGGTCAATTTCGATCCTGAACAGTGACAATACGCCCATGGTGATGATCACGTCATGCGCCAGTGCGATTACCGCCCCCAGCGCCAGTCGCCATTCAAAACGGAAACCGACATAGATCAGGATGCAAATCAGCGCCATCAGCAGCGCCATGCCGCCAGCCTGCGCCAGATCACTCCCCACGCTCGGGCCGACAAACTCAACACGTTTCACGGTCGCGTCTTTGTCGATATCCGCATTCACCAGACTCAGGACTTTATTCCCCAGTTCCTGACCGGCATTACCCGATACAGGTGGAAGGCGAACCATCACATCACGACTGCTACCGAAGTTCTGAACGACAGGATCCTTGAATCCTGCTTTTTCCAGATCGGCACGCATTACGTCCAGGTTAGCGGGCTGGCTAAGGCTGATTTCAATGACGGTACCGCCAGTGAAATCCAGACCCCAGTTGAACCCGCGAACGCCCATAATCGCAACGGATGCGATAAACAACAGGCCTGAAATACAGAAGGCCACGTTGTCCCAGCGCATAAAGTCGATAACTTTACGGCCGTAGTTCAGTTGTTCAACAGTATATGGTTGTTGCTGTGCCACAACGCACTCCTCAGATAGACAGCTTTTTAATGCGTTTGCCGCCGTAAACCAGGTTCACGATGGCACGGGTTCCCACGATCGACGTAAACATCGAGGTTGCCACACCGATAGCGGTGGTGATAGCAAAGCCTTTAATCGAACCGGTACCCACTGCATAAAGAATAATTGCCGTGATCAGGGTCGTAATGTTGGCATCAACGATACTGGAGAACGCGCCTTTATAGCCTTCATGAATCGCCTGCTGAACGGAACGCCCGTTCTTCAACTCTTCTTTGATACGTTCGTTTATCAGTACGTTGGCGTCGACGGCCACCGCCAGCGTCAGTACGATACCGGCAATACCCGGCATGGTCAGCGTCGCACCAGGCAGCAGAGACATGATCCCGACAATCAGCACCAGGTTCGCAATCAGCGCGGTCGTCGCGATCACACCAAATTTACGGTAGAAGACCACCATAAACAGAATGGATGCCACCAGGCCCCACAAGCACGCTTCCAGACCCTGAGTGATGTTTTGCATCCCTAAGGTCGGGCCAATGGTCCGTTCTTCAACAATCTGAATTGGCGCGATTAACGCACCGGCACGCAGCAGAAGGGACAACTGACGGGCTTCATTCGGATCGTTGACGCCAGTGATACGGAAGCTGTTGCCCAGACGTGACTGAATAGTCGCCACGTTGATAACTTCTTCCTGTTTCGCCAGAATCGCACGGCCGTTGGCATCTTTCTTACCGCTGTCTTTGTACTCCACGAACAAGGTTGCCATCGGTTTGCCGATATTATCCTTGGTGAAGTTAGACATGGCGTTACCGCCAGCGCTGTCGAGTGAGATGTTGACCTGTGGCTGATTGTATTCATCCATGCTGGATGTGGAATCAGTGATATGGTCACCGGTCAGAATCACCCGCTTGTACAATACAACCGGGCGACCATCACGCATGTCTTTCACTTCGCTGTCGCCCGGTACACGACCGGTTGAAGCAGCAGAAGCATCCACGTTGGTGTTAACCAGACGGAATTCCAGGGTCGCGGTCGCGCCTAAGATTTCTTTGGCACGTGCAGTATCCTGAATCCCCGGCAGTTCAACCACAATACGGTCGGAACCCTGACGCTGTACCAGTGGCTCAGCGACGCCCAGTTGGTTTACGCGGTTACGCAGGATATTGATGTTTTGCTGAACGGCGTACTCACGGGCTTCACTCAGGCGGGCATCAGTCATCACCACACTCAAAGCATTGTCACCGCTGTTAGTGATCACTAAATCGCGATGACGTGGGCTCAGATAGCTGGCTGCAGAATCACGGGTCGCAGCATCGCGGAAACGCACTTCAACGCCATAGTTGTCGAGCTTACGCACCGTGGCATAAGGAATATTCTTGTCGCGCAGGTCACTGCGCATGCTGTCCATGGTCTGCTCTTGCAGCTTACTCAACGCGGTATCCATATCCACTTCCATCAGGAAGTGCACACCACCACGTAAGTCGAGGCCCAGCTTCATCGGCTCAGCGCCCAGCATACTCAACCAGCGCGGTGTTGCCGGCGCGAGGTTCAGTGCAATAACAAACTTGTCGCCCAACGCTTCAGTCAGCGCTTCACGTGCACGAAGCTGTACGTCTGTGTCTTTAAAACGGGCAAGAATAGCGCCATTTTCCAGGGCAATCGATTTGCTCTGGATTTTGTTTTGGTCTAATACATTACGGACTTGATCCAGTGTTGCTGCACTGGCGTCGGAACCCCGAACACCAGTGATTTGAACAGCCGGATCCTCACCATAAAGGTTGGGAAGTGCATAAAGCAGCCCGACGATGACCACAACGATCAGCATCAGATACTTCCACGCAGGATAACGGTTTAACACGGCAGTTCCCTTCGGGAAAATCGAAAATTAGATAGACTTCATCGTGCCTTTTGGCAGAACTGCTGCCACGAAGTCACGTTTGATCATCACTTCGTTGGTGTCGTTCAGTGCGATAACCACATAACCGGTTTCGGCTACTTTGGTTACGCGACCGATCAGGCCACCTGTGGTCATGACTTCGTCACCTTTACCGATAGAATCCATCAGTTTTTTGTGTTCTTTAGAACGTTTCTGCTGCGGGCGCAGGATCATGAAATAGAAAATCAGACCAAAAACCACCAGCATAATAACCAGAGAGTAAGGACTTCCCTGTGACGGTGCGCCGGTCGCTGCGACTGCATCAGAAATGAAAAGGCTCATTTAAATTCCCTCATTGTTGTTGTGAAGCAAATTGATGTAAAACAAACCGAGAATCCGACCCGGAGACTGGCGATAAAACGTCTCGCACAATACCCCATAATGCCGGTCCAAGAAATTATAAAATCGGCACCTCCTTTCGAAGATGCCGACGCGAGAAAGAAATCAGAAGTTTAAAGGCGGAACCGGTTTGCCTTTACGCTCGTAGAAGTCTGTCACAAACGCTTCCAATTTACCCTCTTCAATAGCCTGGCGTAAACCGGCCATCAGACGCTGGTAATAGCGCAGGTTATGGATCGTATTCAGGCGCGCACCCAAAATTTCGTTGCAACGGTCGAGATGATGCAAGTAAGCGCGGCTATAATTGCGACATGTGTAGCAATCACAGTGTTCGTCAAGCGTTGACGTGTCATCTTTATGCTTCGCATTACGGATTTTAACGATACCGTCGGTCACAAAAAGATGGCCGTTTCGTGCATTACGCGTTGGCATCACGCAGTCAAACATATCGATACCACGACGCACGCCTTCAACCAGATCTTCCGGTTTACCGACACCCATAAGATAGCGAGGTTTGTCTGCCGGAATTTGCGGACAAACGTGCTCCAGAATACGGTGCATGTCTTCCTTCGGCTCGCCGACTGCCAGTCCGCCCACAGCGTAACCATCAAAGCCGATATCTACCAGCCCTTTTAATGATACATCTCGTAAATCTTCGTAAACGCTCCCCTGAATAATCCCAAACAAAGCATTCTTATTATTCAACTCGTTGAAGCGATCGCGGCTGCGTTTTGCCCAGCGTAAAGACATTTCCATCGAGCGTTTTGCATAATCCCAGTCGGCAGGATATGGCGTACATTCGTCGAAGATCATGACGATGTCGGAGCCCAGATCGTTTTGGATCTCCATGGATTTTTCCGGACTCAGGAACACCGGATCCCCGTTGATCGGGTTGCGGAAATGCACGCCCTCTTCTTTGATTTTGCGCATCGCACCCAGGCTAAATACCTGGAAGCCGCCGGAATCGGTGAGGATCGGGCCATGCCAGTTCATGAAATCATGTAAGTCGCCGTGCAGCTTCATGATTTCCTGCCCCGGACGCAGCCACAGGTGGAAAGTGTTACCCAACAGAATTTGTGCGCCGGTTTCTTTCACTTCTTCCGGGGTCATACCTTTTACTGTGCCGTAAGTGCCCACAGGCATAAATGCCGGGGTTTCGACTACGCCACGTTCAAAGACCAGACGTCCGCGGCGTGCGCGGCCATCGGTAGTGCTTAATTCGTACTTCACATTGCCTCCAGCATCAGAGAAACAGTCTGATGAGGTTAAGTCCGTGGCATCACGCCCGGAAAAGAAAGCCCGGATGCACCGAGTGCGTCCGGCGCGGTTTACTGCTGCCCCACCACTTCCTGTGGCGCCAGCGGGTTACGGTTGATAAACATCGCATCACCATAACTGAAGAAACGGTATTGCTCTGCGACGGCCTGATGATAGGCATTCAGGGTATTTTTATAGCCGGCAAACGCCGACACCAGCATGATCAGTGTCGATTCAGGCAGGTGGAAATTGGTGATCAGGGAGTCAATAACCTGATAGTGATAACCCGGGTAGATGAAAATCTTGGTATCACCGAAGAAGGGCGCAATCAGCGCATCTTCGCTGGCCTTCGCCGCGCTTTCCAGCGAACGTACCGAGGTTGTGCCCACCGCCACGACTTTATTACCCCGCGCTTTACAGGCCAGCACCGCATCCACAACTCCCTGAGGCACTTCGGCATACTCAGCATGCATGATGTGGTCTTCGATGGTGTCCACGCGAACCGGCTGGAAAGTTCCTGCGCCCACGTGCAGCGTCACAAAAGCAAATTCCACACCTTTTTCTTTCAGCGCATCCATCAGCGGCTGGTCGAAGTGTAAACCGGCGGTAGGGGCTGCCACTGCGCCGGGACGTTCGCTGTAGACTGTCTGATACAATTCCCGATCAGCATCTTCATCGGGGCGATCGATATATGGCGGCAGCGGCATATGGCCGATTTCGTTGAGCAGAGTAAAGACATCACGATCTTCATTAAATTCCAGCTCAAACAAGGTATCGTGGCGCGCCACCATAGTCGCTTTAATATCTTCGTTGTCACCAAGCAGCAGTTCAGCGCCCGGCTTTGGCGATTTAGACGCACGTACGTGTGCCAGAACGCGGTGTGAATCGAGCACACGCTCAACCAGTACTTCAATTTTACCGCCGCTGACCTTACGGCCGAATACGCGGGCCGGGATCACGCGGGTATTGTTAAAAACCAGCAAATCACCGGGATGAATTTTATCCAGAATATCGGTGAACACGCCGTGCGTTAACTCACCGCTCGGCCCGTCCAGAGACAACAAACGACAGCCGCTGCGCTGGGTCTGCGGATAGCGGGCAATCAGGGATTCAGGGAGTTCAAAAGAAAAATCGGCAACACGCATGGCTTTTCACTTCACTTAACGACAAAAACAGGCGGCTTAGTCTAGAGGGACGGGACATCCCCTGCAAGCTTCTGCGCTAATAAAGGCATCACAGCCCTGTCAGAGATCAACTTTCCTGCGTTATACTCGCCCGATGAATTTTTTAGCGCATCTCCACTTAGCCTCTCTGGCCGAAAGTTCCCTGACCGGCAACCTGCTGGCTGATTTCGTTCGCGGCAATCCTGACGGACAATATTCAGCTGAAATTGTCAGCGGGATCCGCATGCATCGCCGCGTAGATACCATGACCGATTCGCTGCCGGAAGTGAAAATTGCCCGCCGCTATTTTCGTGAAGATTTTCGCCGCGTCGCGCCCATCACGCTGGATGTCGTCTGGGATCACTTTCTCTCCCGCCACTGGGCGACACTTCATCCACAGCAATCGCTCGAAGATTTTCTCGACGCCTGTCAGCAGGAAATTGAACCGCTGCTGCCTGAAATGCCTGAACGTTTCCGGAATCTGAATGCGTATTTATGGCCTGAACGCTGGATGGAACGTTATGCCGCACTGCCTTTTATTGGGGACGTATTACGCGGTATGGCCAACCGGAGGCCGAAACTTAGTGCGCTGACCGGCTCTTTCCACGATATCGAATTGAATTACGATGCCCTTGAGCAGCTTTTTTGGCAGTTTTATCCGGTCATGATGCAACAGGCGAAAGACCGACAACTCTGATCAATCTCATCAGTTCTGTGAACCGTCCCGCAATTCCCTGCAACACAAGAGGTTGTTGTTAAAGAACTCTGAGACTTACGTCAAAGACTGATAGCCGGATACTATCTGATTGATTGGTGCGATGGGGTTTATTCACCCGCAGCTTGCCCCTATACTGACAGTCGTTTTGTTCATCCTTTCCTTTCACCTACGACGCCCTCTTGGGTTTCATAAGGAGTAATATTATGGTTCTGGTAACTCGCCCAGCCCCTGACTTCACCGCAGCAGCCGTACTGGGCAGCGGCGAAGTAGTTGAAAACTTCAACTTCAAAAAACACACTGCAGGCAAACCAACTGTTATCTTCTTCTGGCCAATGGACTTCACTTTCGTCTGTCCTTCAGAACTGATCGCTTTCGATCACCGTTATGAAGAATTCCAGAATCGTGGCGTAGAAGTGGTAGGCGTGTCCTTCGACTCCGAGTTCGTTCACAACGCATGGCGTAACACCCCAGTTGAGAAAGGCGGCATCGGTCCTGTTAAGTACGCGATGGTTGCTGACATCAAACGCGAAATCCAGAAAGCCTACGGTATTGAACATCCGGACGCCGGCGTTGCACTGCGTGGCTCTTTCCTGATCGACAAAGAAGGTGTTGTCCGTCACCAGGTAGTGAATGATCTGCCACTGGGTCGTAACATCGACGAAATGCTGCGTATGGTTGACGCGCTGCAATTCCACGAAGAGCACGGCGAAGTGTGCCCGGCTCAGTGGGAAAAAGGCAAAAAAGGCATGGGCGCATCCCCGGATGGCGTGGCCAAATATTTGTCTGAAAACGCATCAAATCTGTAATTCCTTCACGGTTTTATGATGCATAACGGTCAGCCTCGCTGGCCGTTTTTTTTTGCCTCTTATCCTGCACGATCACATTTTTCCCTCCCCGCTTCCTCACTCTCTGTTATTTAGGTCTACGCTGAAAACGGTCAGGCTACGTCATCATGGCGCGACGTTTGCATAATAATGGTCGGACTAAAATAACAAAAAAGCGTTATCACACAATAACCTGAAGGTTATGACTCAAAAGACAGGGTAATAAACAGGAGCCTATATGTTACGGAAATCACTCATCGCGCTGGCCTTGCTGACCAGCTTCCCGCTCTGCGCCGCATCTAATCCTGCGGTGGAAGCCAAAAACGGGATGGTCGTCACTTCGCAATATCTGGCCTCTCAGGTCGGCGTCGATATTCTGAAAATGGGTGGCAACGCTATCGATGCTGCCGTGGCTGTCGGCTACGCGCAGGCTGTCGTTAACCCATGCTGTGGCAATATTGGCGGCGGAGGCTTCATGACGGTGCATCTTGCCAACGGTAAAGATACCTTTATCAACTTCCGTGAAACTGCGCCTGCTGCTGCCAGCGCCAATATGTATCTGGATGCTGACGGCAACGTGAAGAAAGGTGCCAGCCTGTACGGGTATCTCGCTGCAGGCGTACCCGGCACAGTATTGGGCATGGATACGGTGCAGAAAGAATATGGCAAACTGACGCGCCAGCAAGTTATGGCACCGGCAATTAAACTGGCCCACCAGGGCTTTGTGCTGACCCGCGCCGATACCGATATTCTCGACACCACCGTGAAACGCTTCAAAGAAGATCCTGAAGCGGCTCGTATTTTCCTGCGCAAAGACGGCAGCCCGCTGCAACCCGGCGACAAACTGGTGCAAACCGATTTAGCCAACACGCTGGAGTCCATCTCCCGGCACGGTCCGGATGCATTCTATAAAGGCAAAATCCCGGCGGCGGTTGAGGCCGCTGCGAAAAAAGGTGGCGGCATCCTGACAGCGGCCGATTTCGCGAACTATAAGGTCACTGAAGACGCCCCTATCACCTGCAGTTACCGCGGATATAAATTCGTATCGGCTCCGCCGCCGAGTTCCGGCGGCGTCACGATGTGTGAAATCCTCAACATTGTTGAAGGCTATGATCTGAAAAGTATGGGGTTCAACTCTGCAGCCTCTATACACACCCTTACCGAGGCCATGCGCCATGCGTATATGGACAGAAATACCTATCTCGGCGATCCGGAGTTTGTGAAAAATCCCGTCGACCGTCTGGTCAGCAAAAGCTATGCCGAAGAAATCCGTAAGAAAATAGAAGCGGATAAAGCCACGCCTTCGACGGCGGTTCAGCCTGGCATGGAACCCCACGAGAAGCCGGAAACGACTCATTACTCTATTGTCGATAAAATGGGGAATGCCGTTTCAACCACCTATACGGTCAATGGCCGCTTTGGTTCAGTGGTGATTGCACCGGGTACGGGCTTTTTCCTGAATGATGAGATGGATGACTTCACGACCAAAGTCGGCGAGAAGAATTTGTACGGACTGGTACAGGGAACCAAAAATGCCATCGCCCCCGGTAAGCGCCCACTATCGTCTATGAGCCCGAGTCTGGTGACCAAAGACGGTAAAATCTTCATGGTTCTGGGGTCGCCGGGCGGATCACGTATTATCACCATTACTTTGCAGTCGGCGCTGAATGTTATCGACTACGGCATGGCACCACAGGAAGCGGTGGATGCCCCCCGTATTCATCATCAGTGGCTGCCGGATGAGGTCTATTATGAGCAGCGTGGCGTTTCTCAGGACAGCCTGAACATCCTGCAGAAGATGGGTTACAAGATGGTGGAGCAGACGCCATGGGGCGCGACAGAGCTGATTATGGTGGGGTTACCGGGGGCTGCTGGCGTGACATCGGCGAACTCAGGTAATGACTCGGCGGTGTCAGGCAAGGTTCGCGAAGGTTATCTCTACGGTGCAAATGATGTGCGGCGACCTGCAGGTGCCGCCATCGGCTATTAACCTTCATCCTTCGGGCTGTCTCTGCGTTGACTGCCTTGATACAGCCCGAATGATTTGGTTAATAACAATTTATAAACAGTAAAAAGCCCCCGAAATCATCTGATATCAAGGGCTTTAAAATTTACCGGAAGGTAAGTGCTTGCTTACGCTTTGTTGCTCAGCGCCAGCGCTTCTTTCTTGCGATCGTTCCGGCGTTTGAAGGCATAACCCACCAGTAATGCCACTACCCACACCATCCCGACATACAGCGAAATACGGGTATCCGGGAAGTAACCAATCAGGCCAATGATGAACACCAGGAAAATGATCCCGAACACGGAGGTGTAAACACCTCCTCGCAGCGGGAATTCAAGTTCTTTCACCTGTTGTTTGCTCAGTTTGCGACGAAAACCAATCTGGGAGAACAGGATCATAATCCACACCCAGACCGTCGCGAAAGTCGCCAGAGACGCAATCACCAGAAACACAGCCGACGGCATGATGTAGTTCAGATAAACCGCTACCAGCAGTGCCGCCATCATCACCAGCACGGTGACCCACGGCGTGCCCAGACGCGATACCTTGCTGAACATTTTCGGTGCCTGCCCCTGCTCTGCCATACCATGCAGCATACGGCCCACGCCGAATACATCACTGTTAATCGCCGACAGCGAGGCGGTGATCACCACGAAGTTCAGGATTGCCGCCGCCGCGGTAATACCCATGTGCTGGAAAGTCAGCACGAACGGGCTGCCCTGTGTCCCCACCTGATTCCATGGGAAAATAGACATGATCACAAACAGTGTACCCACGTAAAATACCAGAATACGCAGCGGCACGGAGTTGATGGCTTTAGGGATAGATTGTTTTGGATTTTCTGCTTCACCGGCCGTGATCCCGATGATTTCAATGCCACCATAAGCAAACATTACCAGTTGCAATGACAAAATTGTCCCCATGATCCCCTGACTGAAGAAGCCGCCGTGACTCCACAGATTGTGGATGCCGGTCGCCTGCCCGCCATTACCGATGCCCCAGAAGATAATGCCAAAGCCTGCCACGATCATGATAATGATGGTCAGAACCTTGAAGAACGAGAACCAGAACTCCAGCTCGCCAAACACTTTTACGCTGACCAGATTAATCGCGCCGATAATCAGCACCACGCTGAGAACCCAGGTCCATTGCGGCACATCCGGGAACCAGACGCCCATATAAATACCGAACGCCGTGACATCAGCGATAGCGACGATCAGGATTTCGAAACAGTATGTCCAGCCGGTGATGTAACCTGCCATCGGCCCGAGGTAATCCTGCGCATAACGCGAAAATGAACCACTCTGCGGGTTGTTAACCGACATTTCGCCGAGGGCACGCATGATGATAAACGCGATAATTCCGCCGACCAGATACGCCAGCAATACACTCGGCCCGGCCATTTTAATGGCGTCTGCCGAGCCATAAAACAAACCGGTTCCGATGGCTGAGCCCAGTGCCATAAAGCGGATATGGCGCGTTGTCAGGCCACGTTTTAACTTCGTGCCCGGCGCTTCTTGTTGCGCGATTGGTTGTTCAGCTTCTTGCTGCATGTGCGTTAACCCGTGTTGTTTTTTTTGATATCAAAAATCGTATTCTAAAAAAATGACTTTTAGCCCGCCAATGAAAAAGCCACGGAAGGGTTCTCCGTGGCCTGATTGGCGAAACATTCGTCAGACATTCATGCTTTTAGCTCTTCGAACATTCACCCGATGATCACTGATGCGCGGTTACGCTGCGCGGGCCGCTGATTTTGTCATATATTCCCACCAGCACCAGCATTAATAATGAAGGCGGTAACCAGGCAAGACCTTGCGCAGCCAGTGGCAGGTTAGCGGTCCAGGCGGGCATCAGGTCAGCAAAAGCAGAGGCTTTGATCCCATCAACAATGCCGAACACCAGACTTACCACCATGACCGGAGCCACGATACGCGTGGTGCTGTTCCACCAGCGCAGGGTGAAACTCAGCACAACCAGCGCGATACATGGCGGATAAATCGCCGTCAGTACCGGCACTGAAATCTGAATCAGATGGCTCAGCCCCAGGTTGGACACCAGCATGGAGAACAGACCCAGAATGAAGACCAGTGTCTTATAAGACAGCGGTAAATACTGGGCAAAGAACTCCGCACAGGCACACGTCAGGCCAACCGCCGTCACCATGCAGGCAATAAAAATCAGCGCACCGAGGAAGAAACTGCCAATGCCACCAAAGGTGTGCGCCACATACGCATGCAGAATAATCGCGCCGTTAGTCGCGTCAGGCACCAGTGAAGCACTGTTTTCGCCGAGTTTGAACAGGCTGAGATAAACCAGCATCAGACCCAGACCGGCAATCAGACCCGCCAGAACCGTATAACGGGTCAGCAGTTTGGCATCCGTAACACCACGGGAACGCGCGGCATTGACGATAACGATACCAAACACCAGCGCCCCCAGTGTATCCATGGTCAGATAACCGTTAACGAAACCGCTGGAGAACGGCACCGTCTGGTAAGCATCCACCGCTGGCATCGGAGAACCCGCTGGCCAAAGTACAGCAGCGATACCCAGTGCCGCCAGCGCGACCATTTTCAGTGGCGCGAGGAAATGTCCGACGGTATCGAGCAAACGGCCCGGATACAGAGAGATGCCAATGACCAGAGCGAAATAGATCACGCTGTAAATCAGTAAAGGCAGCGGGCCGTCACCGGTCATCGGTGCGATCCCCACTTCAAAAGATACGGTTGCCGTGCGTGGCGTAGCAAACAGCGGACCAACGGCCAGATAACACACGGTCGCCAGAAGAATACCGGCACCACGACCAATTGGCGTACTCAGGGCATCCACACCGCCACCAACGCGCGCAAGTGCAATGACCGTCATCACGGGTAGCCCGACGGCGGTAATCATAAACCCGGCAGCAGCCCACCAGACGTCATGGCCTGCCTGCAGGCCAACCATTGGCGGGAAAATGATATTTCCGGCCCCGACGAATAAGGCGAAGGTCATGAAACCCAGCGCCAGAATATCTTTATTTGTTAAACGAGTACTCATGATGGGTGTCGTGTTGCCTGTTCAAATGAATAAAGTGTCCGATGCTGCCGTCGCGCCACGTCGTCAAAAGGATGAATGTCCTGAAAAAGTCAGAGAGCATCAATATAAGGATCGAAGTGAGCAAAACGCCTGATGATATGCAGATGATTACGTTGTTATGCAGGGAGTATCGAGCGACAGCGAAGGCTAAGGTAAACTTTTATAGCGTATAAAGGCAAGACGTGATCGAAAAAGCAGAGTGTTTGACCAGATTAATATATCAAAGCAGGGATATTCACTAAATACCGTCAAAAACACACCATATGATATGTATGATTTTTAAACTAACGAAGCACAAGATACGCCCAGATAAGACAAAAAATGCGTGAAATCACCATCTGCAGGTTATTTCACGCACAATACTCAGCATATTCCTGAAGCTGAATTTCCAACGCGTCAGGGGTTACCAGACGCGGGCAGCGATATCGACCACCAGCTTCAGTTTTTCCCACTGCTGCGCTTCGGTCAGGCTGTTACCCTCTTCCGTAGACGCAAAACCACACTGCGGGCTGAGGCAAATCTGGTTAATATCCAGATATTCAGCGGCTTCTGCCAGTCGTGATTCTACTGTTTTTGCCAGTTCCAGTTCACCGGATTTGGTGGTAATCAGCCCCAGGACCGCCTGCTGATGGCCTTTTTTGATGAAACGCAGCGGCTCGAAGCCACCGGAACGCTCGTTGTCATATTCCAGGAAGAAGGCATCGATGTTCACGCCACCAAACAGGATCTCCGCCACCGGCTCATAGCCACCTTCTGAAATCCAGGTGGAACGGAAGTTGCCGCGACAGACATGCAGACCAATCACCAGATCATCCGGTTTACCGGCAATCGCTTTATTCAGCACATCAGCGTAAGTACGCGCTAACGCTTCCGGAGAATCGCCCCGCTCGCGGATTTGCTTCTTTTGATCCTCAGAGCACAGGTACGCCCACACCGTGTCGTCAAGTTGCAGATAACGGCAACCGACATCGTAAAACGCTTTAATCGCATCACGATAAACCTGCGCAAGATCGTCAAAATACTCTTTCAGATCCGGATAAACCTCTTTGCTAATGGCGTTACGTCCGCCGCGGAAATGCATCACGCTCGGGCTTGGAATGGTCATTTTCGGCACCGCCGTTCCGCTGATGCTTTTCAGGAAACGGAAATCTTCCAGCATCGGATGCGAGCCGAAACCGAGTTTGCTGACCACTTTAATACTGCGTGCTTTGGTCTGGACGCCGTTGAACTGGATCCCCTGCACTGCGTCGTAACCTTCCACACCTTCAAGACCTTCGAAGAAATCAAAGTGCCACCACGCCCGGCGGAACTCACCGTCAGTGACCACTTGCAGACCGGCTTCGCGCTGTAAATCCACCACGCGGCGGATTTCAGCGTCTTCTACTGCCCGCAGTTGCGCGGCATCAATCTCCCCGGACTGAAATTGCTTACGGGCTTGTTTAATTGCCGCAGGGCGCAGGAAACTGCCGACGACATCAGCGCGGAACGGAGGGGTTGTACGTTGCATGCATGACTCCTTTTAGCCATCCCGCTTCTGGCGGCGGAATGCGAATGATTTACATAGTGAATAATTACGCGGCGTTATATTTAGACATCTGGATGTCTAAACGTCTTTAAACCGATATTGTCATGCAGATTGCTCCGGAGCAACAGAGGAATCCTCATGAGGCTTGAATAAAATTCATGATCGCTTTGCGATGTTTCATGATGCTGAACAATATTTGCCCCATGACGATCTATGGTAATAAATACTACAGTTGTTTTTACCAGGGACGATAGCATGAACTGTTTACGTATTTTCGTTACAGAGGATTTTCACGACTTCATGACCGCCAGCAAATTGTCGGAACAGGTTATCCTCACGTCGGCACATAAACTGGCAAACGGACTTTTTGATGCGGATTTGTCCGGCAACGTTTACAAGAAGAGAATTGCGCCGACAGGGAGATCGAAATCAGGGTTTGGCCGGGCCATTGCTAAAGATTTGCTCAACTTCACAGAGCTGCAACTCGAAACAGAACTTCGGACTGGATTAATTAAAGAGGCGATGTCTAATGGCTGATGAACGTTTGCTAAAAATGCAGCGGATGGCTCAACGCTTCCATGACTCATCTGGCGTGGTTTCACAAACCACGATGCGCGATATTAACAAAATTGTCGATGAGGCCGTTCAGGAAGAGCGGCTGAGAGCCTTTGCCGAAAGTTCAGCTGAACGTATTCGTGCGTTGCGTGAGAAAGAAAAAATCAGTCAGGGTGTGCTGGCCAGACTCATCAATATGTCGGCTAACAGTATTCAAAAATGGGAACGCAACGAAACGAAACCAACGGGTGCCGCCCTGCTTTTACTGCTATTAATCGAAGAAAAAGGGTTACAGATCATTTGCTAAAAGAAGCCACAGCTTATTGCTGTGGCTTGATTTTTATCCCTTTACATCGCTTTGGCTGGCCTGTTCCGGAGGAACAATCAACTTCGGTGCCAGCGTAAACATAAAGCGCGTACCGACCCCCACTTCACTCATGACTTCAAGTTTGGTGTGGTGATGGCTGAGCGCATGTTTGACGATCGCCAGCCCGAGTCCGCTGCCGCCGGTCTGCCGCGAGCGGGCCTTATCGACCCGGTAAAAACGTTCGGTCAGGCGCGGGAGGTGCTGCGGCGCAATGCCCGGCCCGTTATCACTGATCTGGAATTGCGCACCATGCGGCGTTTGCTGCCAGCTGACTTCAATCCGCGTCCCGGCAGGCGTGTGGTTGACGGCGTTATACACCAGATTCGATACCGCACTGCGCAACTGATCTTCATTACCAAAGACGTTCAGTTTGTCATTAATGCGAAACACCACCTCATGCCGGCCGTTGCTTAACGTTTGCACCTCACGTTCGAGCATACCGAGCATCACCGGAATATCGACTTTCTCATGCAAATCAATATTCGCTGAAGCTTCGATTTTCGACAGCGTCAGCAACTGCTTCACCAGCCCGTCCATTCGCCGCGTCTGTTCCTGCATGGTATCCAGTGCTTTGGTGCGGAAAGGTTCTTCCAGTTTGGCGTCTTCCATCATTTCCAGATATCCCTGCAATACGGTCAGCGGGGTTCTCAGCTCATGACTGACGTTAGCAAAGAAGTTACGCCGTGCACCTTCGAGCTGGCGCATCTGTGTGACATCGCGTGCCACCATCAGCAGTTGCCCTTCTGAATAAGGCATAACGCGAAACTCGACGTAATGCTCATTATTGAGTTGCAGATTCAGCGCCCGGCTGAAATCGCGGGTCTGGATCCACAGCCGGAATTCCGGATAACGCAGCAGGTTGAAGATATGTTGCCCGTTATCTTCCGGCCAGCGGAAACCGAGCAGATCCTGCGCCAGCCCGTTACACCAGAAAATATTGCCTTCTTCCGTGGTCAGCACCACGGCATCTGGCAGCGATTCAGCACCGCTGCGAAAACGTTTGATCAACTGACCTAATTCACGACGCCGACGCCGGTTGCGCATCTGCATCTGGTTAAGCCCGTAGAACAGCGGCTCCCAGCTCCAGCGGCCGTTCGGCGGCGTAATACTGCGGTCAAGCCACAGCCAGTGAGAGAGTTTGAGCTGGTTGTAATAATTCCAGCCCAGTGCCGCAACCAGCGACACAAACAGGAGCCAGCCGAAATGACCGACGAAAATACCGAGAATTAACGCTGGCAGACAAAAGAGAAAAAATTCGCCGGCCAATCGTTTCCATGACAAACGTTCTAGCACACAGATTCTCCGCTGTGAGGACTCAATAACGCGTTGAAAAACGGTATCCGGTACCACGAACAGTCTGGATCATTCTGTCATGTCCGCTGGTTTCCAACGCCTTACGCAAACGACGAATATGCACGTCTACGGTGCGATCTTCCACATAAACGTTAGTGCCCCAGACGTTATTGAGCAACTGTTCCCGGCTATAAACACGTTCAGAATGCGTCATAAAGAAGTGTAATAACTTAAATTCTGTCGGCCCCATATCAAGCGCCTGTTCGTTGGCCATCACCCGGTGAGACGAGGGATCCAGGCTTAAACCCTGCATGTCGATCACTTCTTCCACCGCCATTGGCGAGATGCGACGCATCACCGCTTTAATGCGGGCAACCAGCTCTTTCGGGGAAAACGGTTTGGTGATGTAATCATCGGCACCGACTTCGAGGCCACGCACCCGATCTTCTTCTTCACCGCGTGCGGTCAACATCATTACCGGAATTTCGCGGGTCAGCGCCTCACGTTTAAGATGCTTAATAAACTGAATACCGGAACCGCCAGGTAACATCCAGTCGAGCAGGATAAGTTCAGGGTAAGGTTCAACAAGCTGCCCAATCGCTGAATCAAAATCCTCAGCTTCTACGGCCTGATAGCCATTTTGTTCCAGTACAAAACACACCATTTCACGGATTGGAGCTTCGTCTTCAACCACCAATATACGTCTAGCCATCGTAGGTCCTGCCAATAGGTTAGCGATCTTTTATTTGATTGCGGGCGCCATTATGCGTCAGTTTTGTGACAGATTTATGAATGAAAAGAATGGTTCATTACAGTCAAATATGACAGATAATTAGCGGCCATCTCGCTGAAATTGGACTGATTTATCGGGGACATCTCCCCCCGCCGACGTTTATACTTTGCCCCATTGTCGTCATCCAGGGTTCATACAGGAGTCTCATGCGCCTGATCCACACGTCAGACTGGCATCTTGGCCAGTACTTTTTCACCAAAAGCCGTGCAGCCGAACATCAGGCATTTCTGCGCTGGCTGACCGGTCAGGTGCAGCAACATCAGGTCGACGCCGTGATTGTCGCGGGTGATATTTTCGATACCGGATCACCGCCCAGTTATGCCCGCGAATTGTATAACCGCTTCGTGGTGGAATTACAACAAACCGGCTGTCAGCTGGTGGTACTGGCTGGCAACCACGATTCCGTCGCAACACTTAATGAATCACGCGAGCTACTTTCCTGCCTGAATACGCGGGTGATTGCCACTGTCGGCGAAAATCTGTCTGAACAGATTTTGGTGCTCAGTCAGCGTGACGGAAAACCGGGCGCGGTACTGTGTGCCATCCCGTTTTTACGCCCGCGTGATCTGCTGGCCAGTCAGGCCGGTCAGTCCGGCAGCGACAAACAACTGGCATTGCAGGAAGCCATCGCCGCACATTATGACGCGCTCTGGCAGGCCGCGCAGGCCAGGCGTGATGAACTCGGCATACCGCTGCCCGTTATTGCAACCGGCCATCTGACCACCGTTGGCGTCAGTACTTCTGATTCCGTGCGTGACATCTATATAGGCACACTTGACGCCTTCCCCGCGCAGGCGTTCCCGCCGGTTGATTATGTGGCGCTTGGCCATATTCACCGCGCACAGTGCGTCGCAAAAACTCACCACATCCGTTACAGCGGTTCGCCAATTGCCCTGAGCTTTGACGAACTGAGCAAAGCCAAAAGTGTGTATCTGCTCGATTTCGACGGGGCAACGCTCAGTGCCATCGACACGCTGGAAATTCCTGTTTTCCAGCCCATGCAGATACTCAAAGGCTCGCTGGCGGAAATTGAAAAGCAACTGGCGCAGTTCGAAGGCGGTGATGCACAAAAACCCGTCTGGCTTGATATCGAAGTCGCCACGCAGGATTATCTCAGCGATATTCAGCGGCGTATTCAGGCGCTGACTGCGGATTTGCCGGTGGAAGTTGTCCTGTTGCGCCGCAGCAAAGAACAGCGCATCAGCAGCATTGAGCAGCAGGAAAAAGAGACCCTCAGTGAACTGAGCGTCAGCGACGTCTTTGAACGGCGGCTGGCGCTGGAGCCAGACCCTGATGCCCCCCGTCAGGCGCGGATGCGCACTCTTTTTGCTCAGGTTGTTGAGCAGGTCACGCACGCTCAGAATGCAGAGGACAGCGCACAATGAAAATTCTCAGCCTGCGTTTAAAAAACCTGAACTCGCTGGAAGGCGAATGGAAAATTGATTTCACTGCCGAGCCGTTCGCCAGCAACGGATTATTCGCGATCACCGGCCCGACCGGGGCAGGGAAAACCACCCTGCTTGATGCCATTTGTCTGGCGCTTTATCATCAGACGCCACGTCTGAACATCACACCAAGCCAGAACGAACTGATGACCCGCCACACCGCCGAATCGCTGGCTGAGGTGGAGTTTGAAGTTAAAGGCGTAGCTTACCGCGCATTCTGGAGCCAGCGTCGAGCTAAAAATTCGCCGGATGGCAACTTGCAGGCACCGAAAGTCGAGCTGGCGTTACTGGCCGGCGGCAAAATTCTGGCCGATAAAGTGCGCGACAAACTCGACGCCATCGCCACACTGACCGGGCTGGATTTCGGCCGTTTCACCAAATCCATGATGCTGTCTCAGGGGCAGTTCGCCGCGTTTCTGAATGCTGATGCCAACGACCGCGCCGAATTGCTGGAAGAACTGACCGGCACCGAAATTTACGGACGGCTGTCTCAGCGCGTCTTTGAGCAACATAAAGAAGCGCGCATCGTACTCGACGGTCTGCATCAGCGCATGTCCGGCATCGAACTGCTCAGCGAAGAACAACGCCAGACGCTGGAGGCACAGCATGCTGAACTGAACGCACAGGAAAACAGCCTCAGCCAACAGGCGCAGCAACGCCAGCGGGATCTGAACTGGCTGCAACAATGGCAACAGGTGCAGCAAAAACTTCAGCAATCTCAGTTGCAGCTGGCTGCCGCTGAGCAGGAAAATCTGGCCGCCGCGCCGCAGTTACAACAGCTGGCACGCAGTGAACCGGCGGAAAAACTGCGTCCGTTACTCAATGACCGTCAGCGTTGTCAGGAAGAGTCACAACGCCTTCAGCAGCATCTGACGCAACTGATACAGCAACAGGAACAGCAGATCGCGCAGATGGCGCCGCTGAACCAGGCAGCAGAACAGGCGCAAACTGCACGTCAGAAGCAGGCCGAAGAACAGCGCCGGATGCAAACGCTGATCGAAGAAAAAATCCTGCCGCTGGACGGTGAAATCGCTCAGTGGCACAAATCACTGGCAGAAACACAGCGGGCGGTCAGTGAATCGCAGAAACAGGCCGCTGACCAGAACACAACACTGCGGCAAATAACGGCAGAACGACAAAAACTGGATGAAGAAAACCGCCAGCATCAAACCCGGCAGACCGCACTGACCGAAGCCCTTAACGCCGCACAGCAGCGTCAGGCAGCTCTGGAAAAACAGCATCCGCTGGCAGCCTTACAGAAACGGCAAACAGAACTGATGCAACTCCGGCCGGTGCGACAACAGCTTTTTTCGCTCGCGCAACTTTTCCCGCAGCTTAACCAGCGCGTGCAGCAACAAAACCAAGATTTTGCGCAGTATCAGGTACAACTGGCTGAGGAAGAGCAGCGCCTGGATAAGATCCGCCTGCAATGTCAGACACAACTTGAACATCTCAACGACGTAAAAACGCTGCATAAACAGGAAATGCTGATCGTCAGCCTCGAAGCTGAACGCGCGAATTTGCAAAGCGGTAAAGCCTGCCCGTTGTGCGGCTCGACCTCGCATCCGGCGGTTGAACACTATCAGGAGATCAAACCTTCTGAAACCGCACAGCGCGTCGAGAAAATGCAGCTTGAATTCGATGCGGTAAAAGCCAGCGGTATCGAACTGGCGGCGAAGATCAAAAGCCTGAAAGAACAGCAAAGACGTCTGCAGATCCAGATGGAGCAGGATCAGCAGCAACTGAATGCGCAGACGGCAAACTGGCAACAGCTCAGCATGCCGCTGAATCTGACGTTTACCCTGCATGACACCACTGACATCTCGCAATGGCTGACCGCCCGCGACGAAGAAGAGCAGCAGTCTCAGGCGCTGACCGGCCAGCACGAACAGCTGGCACGGGCACTTCAACAGGCGAAAGATGCCCTGACTGACGCCCTGAATCTCCAACAAAAAGTACAACAGCAAAGTGCATTGCTGACCGAACGCATTACGCGGCTGGTAGAAATAGAGGCGAAATCTCAGCAAGACCTTGTCCGGTTGCAAAAACAACAGGCCGAAGGTGAAAAAGCGCTTTCTGAGCTTCATGCCCGGCGCCTCGAACTGTTCGGCGAGCGCCAGGTGGCTCAGGTTCGCGAACACTTACATCAGCAACAGCAGGCGGCAGAAAAAGCGTTCAGTGATGCCCAGACCGCGCTGCATAAGGCGCAGGAACAACGCGACCAGCTTGCCGGTCAGCTGGCCAGTGCGCAGAAGCAACAATTACAGACCAGCGCACAACTGACACAAACGGAACAGGTGTGGCAACAGGCGCTGAGCACCAGCGGGTTTGCCGATGAAGCCGCGGTGAAAGGAGCGCTGCTTGACGACGTGCTGCGCCAACAGCTGCAGCAACGCAAAGAACATCTGCAACAACAACTGGCACAGGCACAGGCATTACTGACTGACGCCAGAGATATGCTGGAAAAGCATCGTCTTGTCCGCCCTGCTCATCTGAGTGAATCTGACGGTGATCTTAATGCCCTGACCGTGCAGCAGACGGAACTGGCTCAACAACTGAAAGCGTTACAACAACGTCTGGGCGAAGTGAAGAACCAACTGGAAAGCGACAAGCAGCGCCACAGCGGACAACAGGCGCTGATTGCTCAGATAGCGCAGGCACAGCTGACCTGTGATGACTGGGGTTATCTCAATCAGATGATTGGGTCCAGTGACGGGGCGAAATTCCGTAAATTCGCGCAGGGACTGACCCTCGATCATCTGGTTTATCTGGCGAACCGCCAGCTGGAAAAACTGCACGGGCGCTATCTGTTACAGCGCAAAACCAGCGATGCGCTGGAGTTGCAGGTGGTCGATACCTGGCAGGCCGATGCGCTACGTGACACCCGCACATTATCCGGCGGCGAAAGCTTCCTGGTCAGCCTGGCGCTGGCGCTGGCATTGTCTGATCTGGTCAGCGACAAAACCCGCATCGACTCTCTGTTCCTTGATGAAGGTTTCGGCACGCTTGACGCCGACACGCTGGATACGGCACTGGATGCCCTCGACAGCCTTAACGCCTCGGGTAAAACCATCGGCGTGATCAGCCATGTCGAAGCAATGAAAGATCGCATTCCGGTACAAATCAAAGTCACCAAAGTGAATGGTCTGGGTATCAGCCGTTTAAGCAGTGAATTTAAAGTCTGACCGCGATCTTTTGCGGGGCATGTCGCTAAAAATATTGCTAGCGATATGCCCTGCCGTGGATCCTGATTGTGAGCAGGCGCCCAAAAATCGCACCAGCGCAGTGCGTATCCCTTTGTCAACCTGCTGAATTTACGCCGCTTCCCGCCCGTTAACAAACTGGCATGCCCTGTGCTTAACGTTATGTATACAAGTTGCAGTACAAGTTGCAATGTATCCATAACCGCTAAGGGAACCGCCCATGAAAAACATCAAACCAGAATGCCGTCCGGTCGATAAAAAACGCCGCCAGCTGATGCAATGGCTTGCCATTACCGGTGGCGTTTCAACCCTGGGTGGCATGATCCCGACGTCGGTTTTTGCAGCCGGCGACGATGAAATCCGTATTGGCTACTGGCCGATTGTCGGCGGTTTACCCTTGTACGTGGCACTTGAACAGGGCTTTTTTAAAGAGGCCGGGCTGAATGTGAAAGGGGTGAAATTCGCCAGCGCACAACAAATTGTTGAAGGGATGATCACCGGCAGGATCCACGGCTGCGCAAATGGTACCGCAACCGGCGCGCTGGGACTGGGGGCCATTACCTCACCGGGTCTGTTTAAAATTATCTGTTCTAATCCGTCAAACCACACGCTGGTGTTAGATGAGTTTCTGGTACCACTGAACAGCCCGGCCAAGGCTATCAGTGATCTGAAAGGCAAGAAAATTGCCTGCGGCCCGGGGATCCAGAACGTCACTATGGCGAAAATTATTCTGGAGAAAAATGGCTTCACTAACCCGTCGGTGATCGAACTGCCGGTGGGGCAACACGCACCTGCCCTGGCCGCAGGACAAATTGACGGTGTATACACGCTCGAACCGACCGGCACCGTGGGGCGGATGAAAAATCTTTCCCGCACCCTGGAAACCGGCGTGATTTCTAAATATGTGCTCGGCAACGCCGACGCACCGTGGTTTGGCGGTGCCGCAGCACTCAACGCCAGCTTTATTGCCAGCAAGCCTGAAGAAACCAAAAAGTTTATTGCCGCTTATCAGAAAGCGGTGGAATTCATTGCGGCTCACCCTGACAAAGCGCGCGAAAATGTCGCCGGTTACACCAGCATTGAACCGGCGCTGGTGAAGGAAGTGCCGCTGCCGGGCTTTGTGATGTATTCCGGTTTAAAAGGCGACAACCTGCAATGGTTCCAGAAATTTTATGACGTCTTTACAGAAAGGAAAATCTTCAGCAAGCCGGTGGATGTCGCTTCACTGATTTATCAGGGATGAGGGGAAACAGAATGACTTCACGCTGGTCTTCAAGATTACTGCCGCTGGTCGGCCCGGTACTGCTGTTTTTATTCTGGCAACTGGCCGTCAGTGCGAAATGGCTCAATCCGGTGCTTCTGCCCTCACCCGTCGAGACACTTGGCTATATGTTCCGGTCATTTTCCGATGCGTCCATGCGCACCGATATCGGCGCCACACTCTACCGGACGCTGGTTTCCTTTGCCTTTGCCGCGGTCATTGGTGTGCCGCTGGGGGTCATGCTGGGCAGCAATGAAAAAGTTTACCGCAGCCTGGAATTTCTGATCGACTTCTTCCGTTCAACGCCATCCTCAGCGCTTATCCCGCTGTTTATGTTGATTTTCGGCATTACGGATGCCAACAAAATCGCCATCGCCGCCTTTGCTGCCGTGCTGGTCATCCTGTTCAACAGTGCATACGGCGTGATGAATGCCAAAAAAACCCGCCTGATGGCCGCCAAAGTGATGGGTATTTCCCGCTGGCATATTTTCAAAGACATCATGCTGATGGAAAGCCTGGCACAAACCTTTGTCGGACTGCGCACCGGCGTGTCGATTGCGCTGGTGATCGTGATTGTCGCCGAAATGTTTATCGGTTCAGAAACCGGCCTCGGCCATCGGATCATTGATGCCCAGCAGGTTTTCAATATCAAAGATATGTACGCCTCGATCCTGATCACTGGTGCGCTGGGCTATCTGCTGAATCTGGCTTTTTTACTGATCGAGAAAAAAACTGTGCACTGGAGTAGCAAAGCATGACGCAACCTCTCTCGCTGAACCCTGACTACCAAGGCCCGAAGCTGCCTCAATACGCCACGCGCCCCGACACGCATGTGACAATCCGCGGGCTGAACAAAGCCTTTGCCGGGCAACCGCTTTACACCGATCTCAATCTGGATCTGCCGCGCAGCAAAATTGTGTCGATCTTCGGCCCGAATGGCTGTGGAAAATCGACCTTAATGAATATGATCGCCGGGCTGATCCCGGTCGATAAGGGCGATATTTTATTTGACGGCAAAACGCTGGCACAAACCACCATCGGCTACGTATTTCAGAACTACCGCGATGCGCTGTTTCCGTGGATGAGCGCGCGCGCCAACATCGCCTATCCACTGGTCCGCCATGGCATGAGCAAAGCCGATGTGAATGCACGGGTTGAGGAGCTGACGCAGATGTTTGATATCCGCTTTGACCTGAAACGCTATCCGTATGAGCTTTCCGGCGGCCAGCAGCAAACGGTATGTATCATGCGGGCGCTGGCGACGCGTCCGGAAGTGATGTTCCTCGACGAACCTTTCTCGGCGCTGGATTTCGAGATGACGCTGTTTATCCGCGATAAATTGCAGGAAGTGCAACTGGCGACTGGCGTCACGATGCTGATTGTGTCACATGATCTGGAAGATGCGGTGTTCCTGGCGGATGAGATTTTACTGCTGACGCGGCGACCGACGCAGATTGCGGAAATCGTACCGTTCGACCTGCCGCGCCCGCGTGGATCGGAAATCATGAGCCATCCGGAATTTATCCGCGTCAAGGCACATACTCTGGAAGTCTTTAAGCGCGAAATGGCGCTCTGAAGGGCAACGGCGGTAAGTCACAGGGGCGCGATTTTTTTTCCTGTGACTTACTCATGATTATTTCTGATGCTTACAACGCAAAGCGCGATTGCGGCCATAGCCAGGCCGCACCGCGCACACCGCTCGAATCACCATGAACGGCTTTGAGGATCGGCGTTTCACATTCTCCGCCAAACACCCATTGTTTAATCAACAGCGGCACCGTCTGATACAAACGATCCACATTACTCATGCCTCCCCCGAAGACAATCACGTCCGGATCGAGGATATTTACTACGTTCGCCAGCGCCTTAGCCAGACGGCGTTCATAGCGTCCGAGCGCCAGTTCTGCGGTTTCATCCCCCTGTTCCACCCGCGCAATAATCTCTGCGCCTTTCAGCCGCTGACCGGACAAACGGAAGTAGTCTTCTGCAAAACCGGTGCCGGAAACAAAGGTTTCGACGCAGCCTGATTTCCCGCAATAGCACGGTACCTCACGGGCAAACTGAATTTCTTCATCATCCTGCCACGGCAGCGGGTTATGTCCCCATTCCCCGGCATTGCCATTACCGCCCGCATGCGCCGCGCCGTGAAGCGCCACACCGGAACCACAGCCGGTGCCGATAATAACCGCAAATACGGTCTGACGGCCCGCCCCTGCGCCGTCAGTGGCTTCTGACACCGCAAGGCAATTCGCATCATTGGCAATATGCACTTCGCGTTTTAATAGCAGGGCCAGATCCTCATCCAGCTGTTGTCCGTTCAGCCAGACCGAATTGGAATTTTTCACCTTACCGGTAAAAGGCGACAGAGTGCCGGGGATCCCCAGCCCTACGCTGCCGCGCTGGCCTGTGGCTTTTTCAGCATCCAGCACCAGTCCTTCGATCGCTTTGAGCGTGCGTTCGTAGTCATTTCTCGGGGTATCGACCCGTTTACGGAACAGCTCTTTACCTTCATCAGATAACGCAATGACTTCTATTTTTGTGCCGCCTAAATCAATGCCAATTCGCACGTGGTGTTCTCCTTTTACACTTTGCAGGGTCAGTTTTTTTGAGTTTATTCAGTTTAGAAGCCAGACGCGACTGTCACCAGAATAAGCTGTTATGCAATGTTACAGGGTGCGGCGATTTCTTAACGACGACTGACGCTCAATTGGTTATCATGCCGCCCTGCATTCATTTATTCAGCGTACTACGAGTGCGCTGCGACAGGGATAACGCCATGTTATGGTTTAAGAATTTATTAGTTTACCGTTTGAGCCGTGAAGTTTCGTTATCTGCTGATGAAATGGAAAAACAGCTCAGCGCTTTCACCTTTACTCCGTGCGGTAGCCAGGACATGGCGAAAACCGGCTGGGTCTCACCGATGGGTTCTCACGGTGGCGATGCGCTGACGCATGTCAACGGCGGTCAGATCCTGATCTGCGCCCGTAAAGAAGAGAAAATCCTGCCTTCTCCGGTGATCAAACAGGAACTCCAGGCCAAGATTGAACAGCTCGAAGGTGAACAACACCGTAAGCTGAAGAAGACTGAAAAAGATTCTCTGAAAGATGAAGTACTGCACAGTCTGATGCCGCGCGCCTTCAGCCGTTTCAGCCAGACATTCATGTGGATCGACACCGTTAACGGCCTGATCATGGTTGATGCCGCCAGTGCCAAAAAAGCGGAAGACATGCTGGCGCTGCTGCGTAAAAGCCTCGGTTCGCTGCCGGTGGTACCGCTGACCATGGAGAGCCCGATCGAACTGACGCTGACCGAATGGGTGCGTTCAGGGGATACCCCGGCCGGTTTCGCATTGCAGGATGAAGCCGAACTCAAAGCGATTCTGGAAGACGGCGGTGTGATCCGCTGTAAGAAGCAGGCGCTGGTCAGCGACGAAATCGCCACACATATTGAGAATGGCAAACTGGTGACCAAACTGGCCGTTGACTGGCAGGAACGCATTGCGCTGATGCTGGCGGACGACGGCAGTATTAAACGCCTGAAATTCAGCGATGTCATTCGTGATCAAAACGAAGATATTGACCGCGAAGATTTCGCCGGCCGTTTCGATGCCGATTTCGTGCTGATGACCGGTGAACTGGCAGCGCTGATCCAGAACCTGATCGAAGCGTTAGGCGGCGAAGCTCAGCGATAATTTTCTCAGTCTGCAAAAATCAGTCCGCAAAAATAAGAAAAGGCGCTCATTGGCGCCTTTCTTGTTTCGACTGTGTCTGAATAACTATTTCGTTAAATACTTACAGAGATACGATGTGGTTTCGCCGACCTGTAAGTTGAATTCACTTTTACCCGGAATGTAGAAGGTTTCGCCTGGCTTAAAGACCTGCCAGTCCGGAGAACCTGGGATCAGCACTTTCAGAGAGCCGCTGATTACGGTCATTTCTTCCGGCTTTGCGGTGCCGAAAGTATATTCACCGACGGCCATCACGCCAACACTGGCTGAACCCGTACTTTCGCTGTCAAAACCAATCGACTTCACTTTCCCGTCAAAATACTCATTATTTTTCAACATAGATTGGCCCTTTGCGATAAATTTCAGAGCCTTCATATTAGGGGCAGAAAGCCTCTTCTGTCACTGATTATTACGGCTTTATCCGCACGAAACGACACCGCACGCAAAGCGGTAGCGCTGATTTGATTTTACCGTCGCACAGTGCCATTGTGGGTAGCTGTTTGCCCGTCAGTCATCCCCTCAAACCACCAGTTCCGCAGCCAGTTTTGCCATCAGTACATTCGATAACAACACCGGAATATTCAGATGCTTTTTCAGCACATCAACGTGATGGCGATTAAAGCCGATGCAATCGAGCACCACGACTTCCGCTCCCTGTTCAGCCAGGCACATCGCGGCTTCCTTCAGTTCCTGGTCGTCAGAAAGATACGGACTGGCAACCGCAAAACAGGGGGATTTGGCTAATTTGCGCCATTTGTCCGCCTGTTCAACCACCTGTGATTCAACCGGCACAACAATGCCCGCACGGTGCTGCCCGACCATTGAACCGATCAGAGGGGGAATAATGCGGTCAGGCTCCAGCAGCAGCGCATTGTTAGCCTGCAGATGATGAAACTGGCCGGTACAAAGCAGCAGAATGGTCATGCAACCCAGGGCTTCCATGACGTCGATCTTTTCCTGTAATCCGCGCTCTACACGATGTGCAGCCAACGTGACCTGCGAACCATCCAGCAGGCGGGTGACCAGTATCGCCTCACCCTCAACAGCGGCATAACGCTGTTCTATTTGCTCCGTGCTTAACCCGTCGAGTAAACCCACATGGGTGACTGACCCGGCCGGCAGATGTGCCATCAACAGCGGCATAATGTCGCTACGTGGCGCCTGTCCGATTGTTAACGTCGCAAAAGGTGTCATCATCGTATTACTTCCGGTTTTGCAGGTGACGCAAGCTTCCGTACAGCGACAACAAGAGTTGATATTCATCGGCATCAAAGAACTGACAGGTGCCGCGGCCGAACTCTTTCGCAACTTCAACGGCAAACTTTGCCGCCAGCGCGATATCCACTTCATGACTTGCCCCGGTGCCACAACCCGGTACAACCGATTCCGCCGTAATAGCCACACCGACCACCGGTACGGTAGTCGCCGTTGACGGTTGCAGAATGCTGTTCAGATGGTGCACACCGTTGCCGTAAGGCGTAATGTCCTGCGTGGTAATCGGGAAAGTGACCGCTGGTTTGCCACTGGTCATTTCCATGATGCGCAGCAAATCTTCGGAAACACGCAGGATGTACCCCTCTTTCACCGTCGGCGAAATCGCGTATCCCTTGTGACTGATAATGCGGTTGCCTTTGGTGGTGTCGATGGACAGGATGGCGTCAACGCCGTCAACCACTTCATTATCATTCATGGTCACGTCATCAATCGGTGAATCCATGAAATCGACCGGATCATGCGGGCGGGTCGGTGCATTCGGGCAAATATGGGTGGTAACAATCACATCGCCTTCGAGTACGTCCCCCTTGCGCTGCATGTCAGCAAGCTTGAGCGCGCTGGTGACAGCGGCAATCGCACCATCACCATCAGAAACCAGACCGATACGCGTCGGGCGTGCACCAATCCCGCCCAGGCGGCCGATAATCCCCAGCGTTGGCGCTGTACCGCCACGGCTTTTCCCCTGGCTGCCCGGTATGGTGATATGCACAAAATCAGTGCCACCTTTCGGGCCGTCAGCGCGGTGTGTGCTGGCGGTGATCTCAGGATAGCGGGCAAATAAGTCCACAATGTCCTGACCACTGACATGCGCACTGTCAATCAGTTCGAATACCGTTAGTGTCTGCTGCAAACTCATCACAAAGCCCTCTTAAAACATCGCGACCGGCGTATATCACGCAGTAGCCAAACGGTCGCGGGCGCTGTTCATCGGGGAACAGTCAGGTGTTTAATACTGGCTGAACATCAGCCCTGGTGTTGGTGCGGTACTCACTACTTTTTGGCACTGAAAATTGAGGTGAAGAAGCTGTAGAGTGCGTCACCGGCAATAAAACCCGCCGCCAGCACTTCCATTGGCGTACGCCCTTTTTCACCCCAGATGCGGATAATGATAATGCGCAATACGATGCCGCAGACCACGGCCCATCCGGCCATGACGCTGTTGATCAACAAACCGGTCGCCAGCAGCACGCCAAGCTGACGTTTCGGGCCGCCAATCAGCTGAATCAATGCGCCCGGAATTGCCCAGATCAGCAGACTGTGCGCAATGCCCGGCTGGGCTCCGGCCTGAATAGTTTTGGCATAAACCCGCGCAACCGGCGGCACTAAATCCTGGGCGAAATAACCGTAATGGGCGTACCACACCACCGGAATGGCGATGATAAATGCCAGCAGTGCGGCGAATAACTGGATCCGGCGGCCATAAAGTTCAGCCTGCAAATCTTTGCCATAACCGCGCAAAATGAATCCGGCTTTCAGGTCAAAGCCCATATCCGCAAATGCCGGACCCGTTGCGGCGGTAAAACCGGTCAGCACGCACAACGCCAGCGGCGGGAAGCCAATCAGAATGCCGATAATTAAGGTAATCAGCGCCACAGCAAAGGCAGGGAACCAGCCGGAGTGCATCGCGGCAATACCTACGATCAGCTCATGGAAGAAGGCGGCAAACGCAGCGTAAATCACGAACGCAATCAGCATGCCGACCGACATTTCACTGTACAACCCGCCTGCCAGCGCCAGCAGTGCGGCGATGGCGATATAACCGAATGCGCCCAGGCCGAGCGCTTTACGCACCTCTTTCGCCGGTTGAGTAAACGTGGCTTTGGCATCAGCGTTTTTAGCACGCACAACCTGAATCACCTGCAGCAGAGACACCAGCCCCGCGCCGACCATCATACCGTGCGGAATATACAAGGCGTTGAGATCCAGTCCGGCAACCGGCTGCGCATACGCGCGGATCAGCAGGCCGATACCAAACATGCTGAGCGCCCAGATGTTGCCGATAAATGCCGTACCAAAAGCCGCCATCGGGATTTTCAGCATCGCGCCGCCCAGCCCGACAATTACGCCTGCAACCAGCAGCCAGGCCTGACGTCCGCCGTTATCACCGGCTTTGATCGCTTCAGCTGCGGCAACACCGGGTGGCCAGGCATTGCTGGCCGGGAACACTTTGGTGTCAAACAGCCGATAAAGCAGGTAGGCATCAAGTAACATCGCTGCGGCCACACCGGTAAACATCGGCATGATCAGTTGCGGCTGCCCCATGACATAAGGGATAGCGATCGGCATCAGCAAACTGTTTGCCGCACCAAAGGTTGCAGAGGAGATCACGGTTTGCGCCAGGTTCTGTGTGTGAACCGAACGGTAACGGTGAAAAGCCTGCATCGGAATGCGCGCCAGTAACATGGCAAACAGTGCGCCGATAATCGACGTATTTGGCGTCACACCCAACGTGGTAATCAGTTGAACACCGATGATTGCGCCTAAAACAGACAACAAAATCATTACGATGAGCGTGCCAATATCCTTTAGCGGATTCTCCTTATTATTCTTTGCAGATTGATCTGACATAAGGCCCCTGGTGTTGAGCAAGTATTTCACATAGCAAATAATCCGGGTCCGTTACAAGTCATTATCCTGGCGGCTCTGTTGCCGTTTTAGATAAATGCCAATACTCATCACCCAATTTTTCGGCGATTTGCCGGGTTACAGCAATCAGCCCTTCTTTTATTCCTTCCGGAATGTCTTTCCCCTGTGCAGGTGAAGGGAAAGACAAACATAATCCAACGGTCTCATTACGGTGCTTATTAAAAATACTGGTGGCTAAGGTACTTATTCCCAGCAACGTTTCATTGTTGGCAAATGACACACCGTTCAGCCGGACTTCCGCCAACCGGGATAACAGAACTTCCCTGCTGGCCGGTGAATTAGCAGAATGCACCTGATAGTGACCGCTATAACGTGCCAGAACATCATCATCGGTATACCGCGCAAGAATCGCACGCCCGATGGCCGTTTCATGCGCAGGCAGGAGGCTTCCGGCTGGCGTGACCACTTGCAGATACGTTCTGCCGGGAAACATGCGCATAACCATGATGTCGCGTCCTTCCAGCATGGAAATATAACCCGTGCATTGCGTCAGCTGGCTGAGTTGCGCCATATACGGTGACGCTAAATCGACCAGCGGAGCCGATAAATAATGACTGGAAACAGCCAGTAATAATCGTCCGATCCGGTACAGGCGGCTGTCAGGATCACGTTCCAGCAGTCCTTCCGTTTCCATCGTCATCAGTAACCGGGAAACCGTACTTTTCGGTAATTTTAAATTTTCAACGACATCACTGAACGACAAACCGGGATGCCCCTGCCGGATCCCTTGTTTTGAAAATAGCTTCAGTACTGCCGCCGCATTTTCCAATGTAGTCATAAAGGCGCGAGTTCCGCTATATGGAACAAGGTTCCTGTTTAGTTAAATAAAAATTAAAGCTGATACGTGTCAGCGTCAAGTCGTTTATTTTTCACGCAGGATGAAATACACAAAGGAATATGCTTAAAGAAATTCCTAAAGCCATTAGATTGAGAGGAAGGAGAAATAAATGCCGAGTATTAATGAGGTGACTGATGTAAAAACCAGCAGATTATCGTGATTAAATATTACGCAAAATATAAAGAGCGATAGAAGCTTCAATGAGAATAATGGTAACCGACCAGATGGCGGGCATCACTTTGGCATGCTGGCTGAAGAACGACATTATGGATTTCATCATGAGTTCCGCTGTTAAGTAATCACATGGGTTATTATTTTACGCCCACCTATACATCAGTACAATACTTAAGCGTACGTGATCTCCGTCACGTCACATGGCCCGTTTTGTTTACACCGGCTTTTCCCGGAGCCACGGCTCAGAACGCGCAGACATAAAAAAACGAGCCACCGGGCTCGTTTTGTCAGATATCAGGGGAATTCAGCGCGCCATCGACAGCGCCAGTGCATCCATAATCAGATTCACCACCCTCTGCGGCTCCTGAGTTCCGTCAACGACATGATGGGCCGCCTCCTGATAAAGCGCTTCCCGCTCATTCAATACTTCCGTCATTTCTTCCGTGATCGGCTTGCCTGTTAATGTCGGACGCTGATCTTCCAGCGGTGCATCTTCCAGACGATTTGCCAGGGTAGATGCAGGGGAACGCAGATAAATGACAGTACCATTCTGGCCCATAAAGTCGCGATTTTCCCGGGACAGCACCACGCCTCCCCCTGTGGCAACCACGGTGAAGGGCGAGCAAATAGCTTTTAATGTCTCAGTTTCACGACGGCGGAAGCCCTCCCAGCCTTCACGCTCAACAATATCTGCCACGCTGAGGCCAGAAGTACACAGCAACGCCAGATCGGTATCGACAAATTTGTAGCCCAGCGCTTTAGCCAGGGCATTGCCAACGGTTGTTTTACCCGCACCACGTGCGCCGACCATGAAAATGGTTTGTGTCATTACCGCTATCCTTTATTCCCTGGGAGCCGTTAGCCCGCCTGATGAAAATCCATCATCAATATGAAGTATGTGTCAAAAATGGTCATTGTACTGCCCTGCATGCGTACTCGTCAGATAGTACAACAAAAAAGCCTCACTGGCAGATTTTTGTCACCTGCCGGTGAAGCTTCTGTAGCGTTTTATTTACGCCGTTAAGGGCATCATACTGAAAAATCCTTGCTGCGCAACGGCCTGCAATAAGCTTTGCGAGCCCTATCCTCTAAGTTGCTGTATCAGCGGGGTTTACAGATATAGACCAGGGCGGGCGGAAAATTCTTCACTACCCGGATTTTTTTCCAGGTGAAGTAGCGTGATAACAATTTCTCTGACAGAGGGCTGTACTGGAATAAAACCAGCACGCCGTCCTTTTCTTTCAGCTGTTGCCGCGTGGTCTGCAAAATTCTGATACGGGTACGCAGAGGCATCGAGAGCAATGGCAGGCAGGAAAACACAGCATCATACGACGTGCTCATATGCTCGGCTGAATGTGCCATCACCTGTAAACGGCGATCTTTCATCTGATTAAGCTTACGGATAAACGCAGGCTGGATTTCAAAAGCCTCAAGCCGGGCGTCTGCCCGCATACGGCTCAGGATGCGGCGGGTCAGAACGCCGTCCGCCGCGCCAAGTTCGGCAATATCCAGCGATGTCGTCCAGTCAATCTGACTGAGCATCGCATGGCACAACCACGGTGACGAGGGCATAAGGGTTCCCATGGTGCGTGGTGAAGTAATAAAATTCTGCAAATAAAAAAACTGATTCTGAATCGAAATCCCGGTGTTCTTAATTGTCATTATTGCGGCATTTAACATTTAAACGTCCTCCTGGGGGATATAGACTTCAATATCACTTATAAATTCTTAAGAAATGATTATTAAGAATAAAAAAGTGCCAGGAAGTTTAATATAAATTAAATCCTATGAGATGATTCTCAAAATAAACCGGCGAAGAGAAAAGATAAAAAGAATAAAAAAGGCCAATGTCAGGTGACATTGGCCTTCTCAATTCCCTATAACACGATTGAGCCTAATAAAAATCAGATAAATCAAGCGTTTCGCTTTAAAATATCTGCTTATTATTTATACAACTCAACACTGGCACGGGTCAGACTTGAATCCCCCGGGGCATCCGCACCAATCACACGGTAGTGGCTCGCCCCTTTGTCGCTGGCAATCTGGTTCAGCTGGTCGTGCAAACTGCCCGGGATGGTGCTAGGCGCACTGACGGACACCATGCCCAGTGACTGATAAGTACCGCTTTGCGCCTGCATTTCTGAAATAGGCGTCGCAGCCAGGGCAGAAAATGAAGCAACAGTAATAGCAACAGCTGTAATTGCAGGTAACAGTTTCATATTGCGCACCTTTCTTTCGTTAGTTTCGTTAATTAATGGGGGCGGAAGCAATCCGTTGAATTAATTATCGCCGAAGCAATGAAAGCGGACGTAATACAATGTAAAGAACTTAAACCATTGTGGTAAAAATAAGGAGAGTATGAAAACAAACATTTCTGCTAGCGTAAGCGCTGGAGAATCAACGATATTTAATGGAGAAAGTATGGAGGAATTTCAAAGTTATTTATAGTTCGCACAACTTTCGCACAAATCGACGCCAGCATGCAATCACTGTTATGATTATTTTGTATGAATTCTCTGTTGCAGTGACCGGCTGTCCTGTCAGGGTTACAGAGTTCGGTTTCCCGCGCGTGCGGAGAACCTTTGCATAATGATAAAAGGGAGTATTTATGGCGGGTGGTAGTCTTCTGGCCTTAATCGATGACATCGCATCGATTCTTGATGATGTAGCGGCGATGAGCAAAGTCGCTGCGAAAAAAACAGCCAGCGTGCTGGGCGATGATTTGGCGCTGAATGCACAACAGGTGACGGGAGTAAAAGCCGATCGGGAATTACCGATCGTCTGGGCGGTAGCCAAAGGCTCAATGATCAACAAAGCCATTCTGGTTCCGCTGGCCTTACTGATCAGTGCCTTTATCCCCTGGGCCATTACCCCGCTGCTGATGATTGGCGGCGCTTATTTATGTTATGAGGGTTTCGAAAAAATCGCCCATAAACTCATGCCGGGCGAGCATCCTGCTGAAGAAAAACCGGCCACCGCTGAAATAAAAAATGAAGCGGATGCTAAAAAGCATGAAAAAGATAAGGTCAAAGGCGCTGTGCGCACCGACTTTATTCTTTCAGCTGAAATCATCGTGATTTCGCTCGGTATTGTCTCATCAGCGCCGTTCCTTAATCAGATCACCGTGATGGTGCTGATTGCGGTGATAATGACTATCGGTGTCTACGGGCTGGTCGGCGCGATTGTCAAAATCGACGACGCCGGTTTGTATCTGAGTAAACTCTCCGGCGAAAACAGCATGATGAAGGGTGTGCGCGCCTTTGGTCGCAGCATCGTAAATCTCGCTCCCTGGCTGATGAAGGCACTGTCGGTGGTGGGGACTGTTGCAATGTTCCTGGTCGGCGGCAGCATCATCAGCCACGGCCTGCCGTTTATGCACAGCCTGATTGAACCCCTGACGCACGGCCACGAAAGCTGGGTGAATACACTGATTACCGGTGCCACTGATTTAGTCGTCGGTCTGATTGTCGGCGCGGCCGTGCTGGCGCTGGTGATGATTGGGCAGAAAATGTTCGGCAAGAAATCATAATACAGACGCTGTGCGCCCTTCCCTCTGTGAAAGGGCGCCTCTTAGGCTTTTATCTTCAGTGCTTCGATGCCACCAGCATCATGATATCACTGGTGAACGTACCGTCAGGCTGGATCTCAAAATGTTGTACCACCTCATCCGACATGACTTTTTGCAGTTCGCGGATAGCAACGGCGAAATGTTCCGGCGTACGCATACGGGCAATCCAACTGGTGAACTCCAGCGGCAGACGATTTGTCGTGACCTCACGGGCAATCAGCCCGGCTTCAGCCACCATATTCAGCCATTCACCTGGTGAATAATTGCAAACATGCGAGGTGTCGCGCAGCACTTCGACGGTTTGCAGATAAATATCCAGCAACGGGTGTCCCGGTGACACCACATCCATCATGATAAATTTACCGCCCGGCTTCAGCACGCGTGCCACTTCACGCAGCGCCTGCCCGACATCATGCCAGTGGTGCGCGGAATAGCGGCTGATGATCACCTCAGCGCTATGATCCTCGAAAGGCAGCGATTCCGCCATGCCCTGTTGCACAGTGATATTGGTCAGTTGCTTATCCCGGGCAGCCTGCATGACCACATCCAGCATCTGCGCCGACAAATCGTAAGCAATCACATTTTTAACCACGCCTGCGGCAACAAAGCTGGCGTGCCCTGCGCCGCACCCCAGATCAATGACCTGCGCTTCCCTATAGGGTGCCAGCAAGGCAGCGAGACGTTGTAAATCCGCGCCCTGCGAATGAACCGCACTGGTCAGGTAATCCTGTGCCTGTGAGCCAAACTGCTTATCAACAGCCTCACTGTGAGTATTTTTGGTATTCATCATTGCTCCTGTCTGTCTTGTTTTTGTAATAAGAAACTGGGTTTCTCATGTTTCAAAATCACTATAGGCAGAGTTCTATACGAGAACAATATGAGCATTTATACTGGTATCAGTTACTTCCTGTTTAAGAGAATGTCATGACTGATAATGCAGAGTCGCTCAGCGGGCCGAAAGCGCTGGGCACGTTTTTACGTACTCACCGCGAACGTGTCACGCCTGAAATGGTCGGACTTCCCGGTTCCTCCCGCCGCAGAACCAGCGGTTTGCGCCGCGAAGAACTGGCGCAAATCAGCGGGATCAGTGCAACGTGGTATACGTGGATTGAGCAGGGCCGCGATGTGTCCATTTCCGCTGCGACACTCGACAGACTGGCAAAAGCGCTGCGCATGGAGTCTGCCGCACGCGAGTATTTATTCAGTCTGGCGTCGGTGAAAGATCCCCGGGTGTTGCCCTCTTCCGGCGCGCCGGACGCCGGCCTTAAAGATTGCGTCAGTCAACTCACCTGCCCCGGTTATCTGCTCGACAGTGCCTGGAATGTGCTGGCATGGAATCCCCAGGCAGGAGCGTTGTTCGGTGGCTGGCTGGGAGTGGATGAACACCCTAATCTGCTGGAGTTCATGTTCCTGCATCCGCTGGCTCGCCGGCTGGTCACAAACTGGCCGGAGCGCGCCAAACGGGTGGTGGCGGAGTTTCGCGCCGAAACCAGTCATTACGCCCATTCGGAAGCCGTCCGCCAGTCGGTGATCAACCTGCGTGAGCGCAGCCACGAGTTCAACCAGTGGTGGTCGCAGCAGGAAGTGCTGGCGCGTGAGGGAGGTGAACGGCGTTTCCATCACCCGCTTCAGGGTGAAATCTGTTACCGGCAACAGACCTTTTTCCCGGCCGGATATGCAGAATGTAAACTGGTGATACTGGTACCCGAAACGTAAAAAACCACAGCGGGCAGCCTGCTGTTTTTTCTCGGTTAATGGTCATTTTCACCAATTGACATACAGATGCCGGATATGTGAGGCTGACTTTTTTGGTTTGCTAAATAATTGGTTTCCCCAATGACAGGTTAACGCCCATGATGACACGCCAGATTTATCAGGATGAAGAATTCGAAATTCGTGTAGCGACTGAACTTGAGGCCGTCACGCATTTTGCGGCAGTTAAAGCGTCTGTAAAGGATATCGGCGCATGGGAGTCCTGGTGTACCGATAAATATTCGCTTGAAGACAGCCGGAAATACCTGGCCGACAGCGAGCAGAAACGCCATCGCGGCACAGAATTCAATTTTTGTATCTTTGAGCGTTCAGGCGGTAATCTGATTGGCAGCGTGGGCATCAACCGCATCACGCCCGAGTACAAATTCGCCAATCTCGGTTACTGGATCCGTACCGGTTATACCGGCCACGGGCTGGCGACGCTGGCAGCCAGATCGGCGGCACGCTTTGCGTTTACTGAGCTGGAGCTGACCCGTCTGGAAATCGTGGTGATGGAGGGCAACGAACGCAGCCGCCGGGTAGCGGAAAAAACGGGCGCGATATCAGAAGGCCTGCACCGTAACCGGCTTTATTATCATGGTCAGCCATGTGATGCCTGGATGTATTCTCTGATCCCGGGCGATCTCTGAGGCTGACCTCACAAAAAGATAAGGCAACAAAACATGACTTTTTCTACCCATACCGTATCTACCGACTGGCTGGCGAAGAATCTGAACTCACCGGACGTGGTCATTATCGATTGTCGTAAATCCAAACCGGGCATTACACCGCCCATCGATTTCCACGCAAAATATCTCGAAACGCATATTCCCAACGCGATTTATGTGGAAGTCGACAGCATTTCTGATTGCAGTACCGGCCTGCCACACATGATGCCGACAGCGGAGGAATTCGCTGCGTCAATGAGCCGTTTAGGCGTGGCCGATACGCAAACCATCGTACTGTATGACGAAGGCGATCTCTTCTCCGCGCCGCGTGTGTGGTGGATGCTGACCAGTTTCGGTGCCAAAAGCGTACGCGTGCTGGATGGGGGTCTGAATGCATGGATTGCCGAAGGTAAGCCGACGCAAAGCGGCGAGCACACCCGCGTACCCACGACGTTTAATGCCAGGCTGGTGCGTCCGGTGGTGGTCAGTGCGGATCAGGTGAAAGACGCGATCGGCAAGGTGCAGATTATCGACGCCCGTTCGCTGGCACGCTTTAAAGCCGAGGCGCCGGAACCGCGGCCAGGGCTGCACGGCGGGCATATTCCCGGCAGCCTGAGTGTGCCGTTTACCGAACTGACGCAGGACGGACATCTGAAATCGCCATCAGATCTGAAGGCGACGTTTGAACGTCTGGGCGTCAATCTGGATAAACCGGTCATCACCAGTTGCGGTTCAGGTGTTACAGCCGCCGCCCTGGCATTCGGACTGGATTCGCTGGGCGTTAAAGATGTGCTGTTATATGACGGTTCGTGGGCTGAATGGGGGGACGTTAACGAAGATTTCCCGATCGAAACGCACTGATCCTGTGATGCAGGAAAACGACAACCGGGCACCGCGCCCGGTTTTTTTATGCCGTTTTTGACAACTCAGGCATCAGCTCACTGACGCCGAGCGCCAGAGCTAACGCTTTCATCTGGCTGATCACCTGGTAGGCCTGTCGTGGAACTTCGGTGAATTTTTCAATAAGTAAGGGTTTACTGACCGGCTCATCCACAATGTCGTGCAACGCCTGCCGTAAAATCGCCAGATCCTCCGAAGAAGTTTGTGCACAGGTGATCATCGGTAAACCGGGCACAGCGGCGGTTTGTCCGATCACCTCCAGCCCGGTGAGGGAACGGGACCCGGTACGCCGCAGGAGTTCCAGCGTCACGCAGTCAATCGCGGCAAGATCGGCAAGATTTTGCTGAACGTAATGAAGCGATTCGCGGTGCCCTCCGGTGGCGGTGGCCTGTGAGAAAAACCTTCCGTCTTTGGCCAGCGGCGCGACCAGTGCGCGCAGGCTGTTATAACCTGACTGGGAATCGGTACTGTTAAACGCCAGCCGCCGGTGGCGAAAATCAGCCAGATGTAATCCGGCATCCTCCTCACGCGCCAGTAAAAAACTGCGATAACGGAAACCGTCGCAGCCGGGGGCATGGTAACTGAATGTGCCCACCAGCTGAACCTGGGGCAAACTTTCCATCAGTGGAAAACCGCAGGTCTGGCTGAGCAACAAATCCGGTGCCTGCCAGTGGCTGAATAAATCCTGCGGCCAGTTCAGCGCATCCGGTGTTGAAGCGAGGCCGAGTTGCCGGAGTTTTTGGCGTAACACGTCGGCGAACGCTTCCACATCAGCGGGAGAAATCGCATACATCGGCAAAGACATCAGCATCATCTGCCCACTCCGTCAGGGGGTATCCTGCTGATAATCATAGTCGCTGAGCACAGGTTGCGCCGGAGATTTCCCGGCGGCAAAAGGATGAGCTTCAACATCTACAGGTATCTGCGTGTGATCGCGGAACCACTGGCGGTAACCATGCACGACGAAACCCTCGCTGCGCTGAATATACGCCTCACGGTCAGCGACGTAGACCTGTCGCAGCGCATACCACGGCACGCCGGGTAAATCGTGATGTACCAGATGATAATTCAGATTCAGAAACAGCAGACGCCACACAAAACCGGCTTCATTGAGCGTCGATCGGGCCTGCGGCAAATGCTCTGCGCGATGTTCAAAGAAAGATCGGACTTTGGTCAGGCTCAGGGCGGGATAACTTACTGCCAGAATAAAATACAGCGGCGATAACCCGCGTTGCGCCATCACGCTGAACAGGGCTACCAGCAATACGCCATGCATCAGCCACATACTCACCGTACGCCACTCGCCACGCAATACGGCCATCAGCGCGCCGGTCAGCGCACTCACAATATCTGACAGCGGGCCAATGAACATTCTTCCCGGCAAGGTATTGCGCAAACGGACAACAGTTTTCATCGCGGGTGACAGATTTTCCCAGGTTGTACGGCTGAAATAATAAGCTTCAGGATCGTCGCCGGGCAGCGTCAGATGTTCATTGCGGTGATGTTGCAGATGCGTATCCCGATACAGGCCATAGGGATACCAGACCGCCAGCGGCAGCATGCCAAATAACTGATTCAGCCAGGGTTTGCGGGTAGGATGACCGTGGATGAGTTCATGTTGCAGTGACATATACCAGGTAGTGAACCAGATAAGCAGCGGTGTTCCGAGCCATGGACCGAGACCATGCCAGAAAAAAACGCTAGCGAACCAGCCGCTGTAGACTGAGACAATCAGCAACCAGGTGGGGATTTCCAGCCTCCACCAGTAATGGCGTGAGCGGAGAGTAATTTCGGCCCGCTGACGGGCGCTGAGGTAAAACGAAGAAGACGTCATAATGTGCCAGAGTCAGAAAGCCTGACACATTATCGGACAATGGATTGATGCCGCTAACTAACTTAAATCACTATCTATTGCCAGTTAGCGGCTAACAAACTCAGCCCTGCATATCTTTTTGCAATGCCTGGGTAAACTGTTCCATCGGACAGAAACCCTGCTTGTCGGTGGTACATCCTTCGATGTGCAACGTCACACGTTCCGGAGGATTTTTGAGGCTCAGCGCCACATTATTGCGGATCTGGCGGGCAGTCGGATAAACATATTCAATTTTCATCAAATCCTTATCCGCTTTTTTGTCGTGCCAGCGCTGGAAGACCACCGTGCCGCTGATAGGCGTACGTTCATACTGCCCCGGTAACTGGTAATCCTGCGTTTTCAGTGCAGCCAGCAGGGAAGCGATATTCGAATCATGCCCGACCAGCACCGCCAGTTTTGCCTGTTGGGCGGCCTTCTGATCAGCGGTTGACGCCAGCTTCGGATCAAGCACACCGGCGATAAAGGTCAGCAACGGTTTAGCTGCGTTGGCCGCAATCGCTGGCGATCCGAACAGTGTTTCGTGATATAAATTTTTGATAGTTTCCAGCTTCGTCCATTGGTCTGGTGTATCAACTTTCCCCCAGGCAATATCCTTCATCGGGAAACCTTCGTAATACTGCAACATGAAGGCATCGGTTGCCCCGGTCGCCATTCGTAGCGGGCCGGTAATGCCCGGTTCCTTGCCCTGGGTCAGCACCACGTCTGACGGCTGCGAAGCCAGATCGCACTGTTTTTTCTCTTTGCAGATTTTACTGTTTTTATAATCGAGGATGCTTTCCAGCAACTGATAGTTCGGCTTGAGACGCTGATTCAGCCCTGCCAGTCCGCCCTCGCCTGCGTGCTGATTAATCGAGTTCAGGGCGCTGGTTTTGAAAGTATCATTCACTTCTGCGGTAATGATCGGGTTAAAAACGGGATCCATTTTGCCGATCTCTACGCGATTCAGCACCGGGACATCGCAGCCGGGGAAAGCCCCGCCGGTAAAGTGTTTCGCGGTATCAATGGTGCGCGGCAAACTGTTAGCGTAGGTAAAGACTTGCGTATTTTCAGGGCATCCGGCGGCAGGCAGCAGTTTGTCCTGCGCCAGCCAGGCACGGAAATAATGCCCCATATGTTCGGAAACCTGACCACCTTTTGGTGTCAGCAAACCGCCTTCGGTTTTCCACACCGGCCAGGTGTGCGTTGTCGATTCGGCAAGTACATCACCATAATTGACCAGCGGCGCACGGATACCGTGGCGGCTGAGCACCAGCACCTGTTGCAGTTCTAAATTATCGGACTGGGCAGCCTGAGCGACAGGCAAAGTGAGAGGTAAAACGCAGGCAAGTGCTGACAACGCAAAATAACGGGATGCTTTTTTCACGAGTGATCCTCTTGATGAAGTGTTTTGTAGATTCCCTGAAAACAAAAAACGCCGCAGAAGCCAACAGATTGATTCCTGCGGTGAATTTTCAGCATAGTGGAATATTCATCAAAAGTGGGGGATCAGGTTCACAACCTGTATCCGGGCTTTGTTCAGTCACAAAGAAAGCGGATCAGAACTGATAACGCAGCCACGCAAAGAACACATTGCCGTTATTGTAAGTTCCCGGAATATATGTCGCCTGGAAGGTGAGTTTGTTATAACCGATGGAAGCCAGCGGTAAAACGATCGGAATCGGGATATATTTATAGTCGTCACGAGCTGTGACCGCTGCGGTATACCCCAGCCCTAAGCGGAAGTTCTTATCTTCTGCAGGTGTCCATATTTTTTCCCAACCGTAACCCCCGATGGGTTCCCATTTATTATGGGAGTCTTTAAACGCCATTAAATAAATGCCATTCCAGTTACCCTTTTCATCGTACCGGGAAATACCATAACCTCCGCCCCACGGACGTTCGTTATATTTATCGGTTTTCTCTTTATCGTAGGTCAGGCGGTTATGCCAGGTAATAACCGGTAAATACAGATCCTGCGAATCAGAATCATTCCACGTCGTCGAAACCTTGTCTTTAAAATCTGACCATATTCCGGGAAAGATAGACTCTTTCTGTGATGGCTTCGGATCATCCGTGGGATAGGCACTATTATTGGCGGCAAAAGCGGGCACACAACAGGCGAGAACAACGGTGAAACTTAAATCCCTGGTAATTTTTTTATAAAACATCTTTTCAAATAACTCCCTGACGTAATGAATTATTATACCTAATCACGTCTGGAAAATAATTAAACGAGTTAAAAACAATACCCTTATTATTTTTTAATTACCTGAAATTTAAGTGATTGCCGATTATATTATAAGAGAATTCCTACCCTGAAGATAATACCATAAGTAAACAGAACGTAAGGATTAAGTAAGTTTCATAAAAAAATCCGCAGGCTTTCGCACTGCGGATTTTTATTACTGAAGCCCGTTAAGCGTTAGCCAAGCTGTTTACGGGCATTGCGGAACATGCGCATCCACGGGCTGTCTTCGCCCCATTCTTCCGGATGCCATGAGTTGCTGACAGTGCGGAAAACGCGCTCCGGATGCGGCATCATCACGGTAACGCGGCCTGACAGGTTGGTCACCGCCGTGATGCCGTTCGGAGAGCCGTTCGGGTTCGCCGGATAGCTTTCGGTCGCCTGACCGTTGTTATCCACGAAACGCAGCGCTACCAGATTACTGTGCTCAATTTGCGCCAGATGCGCGGCGTCACGCACTTCCACATGCCCTTCCCCGTGGGAAACGGCGATTGGCATACGTGAACCGGCCATACCCTGCATGAACATCGACGGGCTGGCAGCCACTTCCACCAGGCTGAAACGTGCTTCGAAACGGTCAGACAGGTTACGCACGAAGCGTGGCCAATGTTCCGCACCGGGGATCAGCTCTTTCAGGTTAGACATCATCTGACAGCCGTTACACACACCCAGCGCCAGCGTTTGCGGACGGTGGAAGAACTCTTCGAACTCTTCACGCACGCGGTCATTGAACAGAACTGATTTCGCCCAGCCTTCACCCGCGCCCAGCACATCACCGTAAGAGAATCCGCCGCACGCCACCAGCGTATGGAAATCCTGCAAATCCCGGCGACCGGCCAGCAAATCACTCATGTGGACATCAACCGCATCAAAACCGGCACGGTGGAAGGCAGCCGCCATTTCAACGTGGGAGTTCACGCCCTGCTCACGCAGCACGGCAACTTTCGGACGCGCGCCCTTCGCGATGTAAGGTGCGGCCACGTCTTCGTCAGGGGCAAAGGTCAGTTTGACGTTCAGCCCCGGATCCAGATCATTGGTTTTCGCCTGATGTTCCTGATCGGCACATTCAGGGTTGTCGCGCAGACGTTGCATCTGCCAGGTCGTTTCAGCCCACCAGGTACGCAGCGTGGTGCGGCTTTCGCTGTACACCGGCTTGTCACCAGAAGAAATGATGAAGCGGTCACCGGTTTCGACGCTGCCGAGGTAATGCGTGCAATCCGCCAGACCAAAATCAGCCAGCGTTTTCTCAACCGCTTCACGGTCTGATGCACGGATCTGGATCACCGCGCCCAGTTCTTCGTTGAACAATGCCGCCAGCGCATCAGTGCCCAGCGCCGCGATATCTGCGGTCAGGCCGCAATGCCCTGCGAAGGCCATTTCAGCCAGCGTCACCAGCAGACCACCGTCGGAACGGTCATGATATGCCAGTAATTTCTGCTCAGACACCAGCGCCTGCATGGCATTGAAGAAGCCGCCCAGTTGCTCTGCGCTGCGCACATCCGCCGGCGTATTGCCGAGCTGACGGTAAACCTGTGCCAGCGCCGTTGCACCCAGTGCGTTATGACCGGCACCCAGATCCACCAGCAGCAACGCGGTGTCACCTTTATCGGTGCGCAGTTGTGGCGTCACGGTATGACGAACGTCTTCGACACGGGCAAACGCGGTGATCACCAGTGACAGCGGAGAGGTCATCTCGCGTTGTTCGTTACCTTCCTGCCAGCGGGTTTTCATCGACATGGAGTCTTTGCCCACCGGGATGGTAATGCCCAGCGCCGGACAAAGTTCTTCGCCTACCGCTTTCACGGCGGCGTATAAACCGGCATCTTCCCCAGGATGACCGGCCGCAGACATCCAGTTAGCCGAAAGCTTAACGCGTTTCAGGCTGCCGATTTCTACCGCCGCGATATTCGTCAGTGCTTCGCCAACGGCCATGCGACCGGAAGCGGCGAAATCCAGCAAGGCAACCGGCGCACGTTCGCCCAGTGACATCGCTTCGCCGTGGTAGCTGTCGAGGCTGGCGGTGGTGACTGCGCAGTCGGCTACCGGGATCTGCCACGGGCCGACCATCTGGTCACGTGCGACCATACCGGTGACAGTGCGGTCACCGATGGTGATCAGGAAGGTTTTCTCGGCCACGGCCGGCAGATGCAGAACACGGTTTACCGCTTCAGCAATCTGAATATTTTCCGCATTCAGGTTATCGCCTTTGGCTTTCAGCGTGGTGACGTCGCGGGTCATTTTTGGCGTTTTGCCCAGCAGCACATCCAGCGGCATATCTATTGGCTGGTTGTCGAAATGGCTGTCTTCCAGAGAAAGATGCATTTCTTCAGTGGCTTCGCCGATGACCGCATAAGGAGCGCGTTCGCGCTGGCAGATCGCATCGAACTGTTCCAGCTGCGCCGGAGAAACCGCCAGCACATAACGTTCCTGCGATTCGTTACACCAGACTTCCAGCGGGCTCATACCCGGTTCGTCGTTGAGGATATCGCGCAGCCGGAAACGGCCGCCACGGTTACCATCACTGACCAGCTCCGGCATGGCATTCGATAAACCGCCCGCACCGACGTCATGGATAAATAAAATCGGGTTGGCTTCGCCCAGTTGCCAGCAGCGGTCGATCACTTCCTGACAACGGCGTTCCATTTCCGGGTTGTCGCGCTGTACGGAAGCAAAATCCAGATCGGCATCAGACTGACCGGAAGCCATAGAAGATGCCGCACCGCCGCCCAGACCGATATTCATCGCCGGACCACCAAGAACGATCAGTTTCGCGCCAACGGTGATTTCACCTTTTTGTACGTGATCAGCACGGATGTTACCGATACCGCCCGCCAGCATGATCGGTTTATGATAACCGCGCAGCTCCGGGCCGTTGTGGCTGTTGACGTTTTCTTCATAAGTACGGAAGTAGCCCAGTAATGCCGGACGACCAAATTCGTTGTTAAATGCGGCCCCGCCCAGCGGACCGTCGGTCATAATATCCAGCGCGGTAACGATACGATCCGGCTTACCAAAGTCTTCTTCCCATGGTTGTTCAAAACCCGGAATACGCAGGTTGGAAACGGAGAAACCGACCAGACCGGCTTTAGGTTTCGCACCACGGCCGGTTGCGCCTTCATCACGGATTTCGCCGCCGGAACCGGTGGCCGCACCCGGCCACGGAGAGATCGCCGTCGGGTGGTTATGGGTTTCGACCTTCATCAGGATATGCGCCTGCTCCTGATGAAAATCGTACAGACCGTCTTTTGCATCAGCGTAGAAACGGCCGACCTGTGAACCTTCCATCACGGCGGCGTTATCTTTATACGCGGACAGCACGTGATCAGGGGTGTGTTCGAAGGTGTTCTTAATCATCTTAAACAGGGATTTCGGCTGCGTTTTACCGTCGATAATCCAGTCTGCGTTGAAGATTTTGTGACGACAGTGTTCTGAGTTTGCCTGTGCGAACATATACAGTTCGATATCCGTCGGGTTGCGCCCCAACGACGTAAAGGCAGCCATCAGATAATCAATTTCGTCCTGCGCCAGCGCCAGACCTAATTTGGTATTGGCGGCTTCCAGTGCGCCACGGCCCTCACCGAGGATATCCACATGTTGCACAGGGGCAGGCTGGTGCTGTGCAAACAGCGCGCTGGCGTCTTCCAGCTGGCCAAAGACGGTTTCCATCATGCGGTCATGCAGCAAGGCACCCAGTTCGCTCCACTGGGCTTCGGTCAGTTGCGGTGCCTGAACATAAAATGCCAGACCGCGCTCCAGACGCAGAACCTGTGACAGGCCGCAATTGTGTGCGATATCGGTAGCTTTGGAAGACCATGGAGAAATGGTGCCGGGGCGCGGGGTCACTAACAGTAAACGACCAGAAGGAGCATGTTCAGCGAGAGAAGGACCGTATTTCAGAAGGCGTTGTAACTTGGTTTGTTCGTCCGAATTCAGCGGCGCGCTGACATCGGCAAAGTGTACATATTCGGCGTAAATATCGCTGACCGGAAGGCGGACTTCCTGACAACGGGACAACAATTTATTAATGCGAAAAGCCGACAAAGCGGGCGAACCACGCAGTATTTCCATAATGACAGATCTCTCGTCTTCGAAGACACTGACCACAGTGCTTCATTGGGCGCAACAGGGGGAAAACGCGGGCTATTATAAAGAAAGCTGGCGTCCGACGAAACCGTTTGCGCAGGGAAACTTGATATTCATTTATAGGCCCACATATCTTGCGGGTATCATGAATAAAGTTGCAGACTGCCGTTTTGTTGAGCAAAATGCGTCAGCACTGGGGATATAACCATACTAACTGCACAGCATAGCGTAAAAAAACAAGAGCGCCGCAGCGAGATAACTATTTGACGCGACTAAAAATTAATTATGTCCTGATGGGGATCGCCGCCCTGTTACTGGCGCTGGCTTTATGGCCCGCAGTCCCGTGGCACAGAGGTGAAGGCGACCAGCTGGATCACATAAAATCCCGTGGAGAATTGCGCGTAAGCACGCTCAATTCTCCACTGACTTTTATGGAATCTCCGGAAGGTAATCTCGGCTTCGATTACGAACTGGCTAAACGCTTTGCAGATTATCTGGGCGTGCGGCTGGTCGTGACACAGCACACTACCATCGAGAGCATGTTTGACGATCTGGACCATGATCATACTGACCTGCTGGCTTCCGGGCTGGTATATAACAATGCGCGGCTGAAAAACTACCGCGCCGGTCCGGAGTACTATTCCGTTTCCCAGCAGCTGGTTTACCGGCAGGGTGCCGTGCGTCCGAAAAGCTTTGCGGACATCAAAGGCTCGCTGGTGGTGTCTGCCGGCAGCGCACATATCGCCACACTCGAAGACGCCAGGAAAAAGTATCCCGACCTCACATGGACCACGACCGATAAGATGTCGCCACGCGATTTGTTGCAGCAAGTCGAGAACGGCAAACTCGATTATACGCTGGGCGATTCGGTGACTATCGCGCTGATGCAGCGCGTCTATCCGCGTCTGGCGGTGGCTTTTGATGCCACTGATGACGAACCCGTGACCTGGTACTACCGCAAGCAACCTGATGACGACAGCCTCTCGGCCGCCATGCTGGACTTTTTCAGCCAGATTTCTGAAGACGGTACACTGGAAAAGCTGGAGGAGAAATATCTCGGGCACGTGGGCGATTTTGATTACGTCGATACCCGGACTTTCCTTAACGCCATCGACAGTACGCTACCGGATTTACAGCCGCTGTTTGAAAAATATGCCGGGAATATTGACTGGCGTTTACTGGCTGCCATCGCCTATCAGGAGTCACATTGGGATCCGCAGGCGAAATCCCCGACCGGCGTACGGGGTGTGATGATGCTGACCCGTGCAACCGCTGGCGGGCTGAATGTCGACGACCGTACTGACGCCGAACAGAGCATTCGCGGCGGTGCCCAGTATCTGTCGCATCTGATGGATAAAATGCCGGAATCAATTCCGCAGGATGAACGGATCTGGTTTGCCCTTGCCGCTTATAACATGGGTTATGGTCATATGCTGGATGCCCGTAAGCTGACGGCGCAGCAAAAAGGCAATCCTGACAGCTGGGCTGATGTGAAGCAACGCTTGCCGATGCTGAATCAGAAACGCTTCTTCAGCCGGACGAGTTACGGATATGCGCGTGGTACGCAGGCGTATAACTATGTGGAGAATATCCGTCGTTATCAGCTGAGTCTGGTGGGATACCTGATGGAAAAGGAAAAACAGCAGGCACAGAAAGCCGCCTTACAGGCTCAGTTAGGTCAGGGGTATCCGGTGGTCAATGCGCAGGAAGCCCTGGCACCGTAAGGCTGGCAGGCCTGTTTATCAGGCCTGTTCATCCGACGCATTACCCGCCTGAGCAGCACGCTCTGCCAGTCGCAGCGCTTTTTTCTGACTGCGGCGAAAACGGAAAAAACGACTCAGTTGTTCCGAACAGGCTTCTGCCAGTACACCCGCAGTAATGTCTATCTGATGATTCATGCCCGAATGGCGCAGTATATCGAGCAACGATCCCGCAGCACCGGTTTTAGCGTCAGCGGCACCATACACCACGCGGCGGATCCGGCTGTGGATCATCGCCCCGGCGCACATAACACAAGGTTCCAGCGTGACGTAAAGTGTGGCGTCAAGCAGGCGATAATTGCATATAGTGTCACCGCCCTGACGTAATGCCATGATTTCCGCATGCGCTGTCGGATCATGATGACCGATAGACCGGTTCCAGCCTTCGCCAATCACCTGATTGTCTAAAATCAGCACTGCCCCCACCGGCACTTCGCCTTCGTCCTGCGCTTTCAGCGCCAGCGTCATGGCATACCGCATCCAGTGTTCATCATCATTTATTACTGCCAATTCTGCGTCTGCCACTTCAACCTCAATTATTTTTTACCGGCAGACATTTTAGCTGAATTTTGTGCTGGCCGTTATTCGAGTTGCTGTAACTCACCCTGTTTACTGACGCGAAAACGGTGTTCACAAAAGAACAATAACGGGTTGTCCTGCTTACTGTCGCTGTATCCGCTGTAAAGTTTAAGCGGAGAACCAATGCGGCTTTCGAGCTGCACCACTTTCTCCTCACCCAGGCAACGCAAGGGTAACACCCAACCGCCTTTACCCCGGGCGATCCGGCTGCCGACCAGACGGACCTGTGGCAAAAACAGGGACGTATTATAGACCTGCTTTACCAGATTCTCCGGTGATCCGGTGATCAACCAGACTTCAGTATCATCGCTGTCGAGATATTCACGCAGCCTGCGCTGCACCACCGGAAACTCCACCACTTTCTCGCGAAAGGCAGTCACAAATTGCAGCTCCAGCGCTTTTAGCCGCGCTTCACTGTGACCAAAAGTAATAGCCCACAGTAACAGGCTCATCGGCCAGCGCGCGGCGCGCCCATGGATAAACAGCCCGATTCCTATCAGCGGCAGAACCGGCACGACTAAAATCAGATTCTGCGGCATCCGTCTGAGCAAAAATCGCAGAAAGCTGCCGAACATATCCTGCTGGTGCAGCGTGCCATCAAGATCAAAAAAGACTACCCGCCGATCAGGCTTCGTACTCAATCCGTTACTCCTCGGGATCGTTGAACCCCATCAACCAGGTAAAAATAAAACCAGCCAATACCGTAATGACTAAACCCGTCAGATACAACATCACTTTGCCGGAAATAATGGTCAGTGCCAGCGGCAGTCCGGAAATACCAAACGTGATGACCGTCGCGACTTTCCAGTAACAGATTAGCGCACCCCCGACGGCTCCGCCCAGACACGCACCAATAAAAGGACGACCGAGCGGCAAGGTAACACCGAATATTAATGGTTCACCGATACCGAGAATACCCACCGGCAGCGCGCCTTTAATCACTTTTTTCAGCCGTGTGTTTCGGGTTTTAATATACACCGCAATTGCCGCGCCCACCTGCCCCACGCCCGCCATGGCTAAAATCGGCAGCAGTGGATTAGAACCATGTGCCTGGATCAGCTCAACGTGGATCGGCACCAGCCCCTGATGCAGCCCGGATAATACCAGCGGCAAAAATGTCCCCGCCAGTATTGCGCCCACCAGTAATCCACCTTTATCGATGGCAATATTGACACCCTGCGCGATACCGTCAGAGATATAACCACCGACAGGCTGAAGGATTACAATCGCCAGTGTCGCAGTGATAAGGGTCGTCATCAGCGGATTAAGGATCAGTTCGACAGATTCCGGCAACCACTGACGCAGCCTCTTCTCCAGCCAGCACATCAGCGCGACGACCAGTAATACAGCGATCACACCGCCGCGCCCCGGCTGTAAAGTTTCACCAAACAGGGTAATTTGCGCCAGTGCAGGGCTGGAGAGGATCCCCGCCATCACACCGCCCATGGCCTGAGAACCGCCGAAAACGCGCGCCGCATTCACGCCGACTAAAATATTCATGATGGCAAACACAGCACCACCAAAAATTGCCAGCAGGCCAAGCACATTAGGATAATCAAGAGCAATGGAACCGGCGATATCAGGCCGTTTGAGCAAGTTAATAATGCCCATAATCAGCCCTGAGGCGATAAATGCCGGGATCAGCGGGATAAAGACATCGGCCAGTTTGCGCAGCGCCCCGCTCATCGGCGCAGAATATTTCGCTTTGGCGCTGGCTTTATTGCGGACAATTTCGCTTTCACCCGACGAACTGGCCGTCCCGGCAGGGCTCAGCAACAGACGCATCGCATCCACCACTTTTGCCGCCGCACCCGGGCCAACAATAAACTGATGCTGGTCACCTTGTTTAAGATATCCTTTGATACCTTCCAGTGTTTTCAGGCTGACCAGATCCAGCCGGTTATCGTCATACACTTCCACGCGGACGCGGGTCATGCAGTTTTCCAGCTTGCTGATATTCCCTTCACCGCCGACGCCCTGCAAAATCTTCGCAGCCAGCAGATGAGTTTTATCCATTGCCATCGCCATGCTTAACTCCTTGAGTTTAATCAGTCAGTGCCGCGCGCAGGAATCCATGGTGTTTAGTCAGTCGTATTTTGGCCTGCTCCGCGTCAATGCCTGCCAGCACCATCAGAATGGCCGGTTTGACTTCAAAATCGGTTTGAGAGAGTGCCTGTTCAGCATCAGCACGGGAGGCCCCTGTGGCCTCAACAACGATCCGGCAGGCACGATCGACCAGCTTCACATTGGTCGCCTTCACATCTACCATCAGGTTCTGATAAACCTTGCCACTTTTGACCATCGCCCCGGTTGAAATCATATTCAGCACCAGCTTCTGCGCCGTGCCGGATTTCAGACGGGTTGAACCGGTCAGCGCTTCCGGCCCGACAACCGGAGAAATCGCGATAGCCGCCTCGCGGGCAATTGGCGAATCCGGGTTACAGGAAATCGCCACTGTGGCGCAGCCCGTTTCGAAGGCATAGCGCAAAGCACCGATGACATAAGGGGTGCGTCCGCTTGCGGCTAATCCGACGACGGTGTCATCCGCGTTCAGATTGATGTTTTTTAAGTCTTCAACGCCCAGCGATTCACTGTCTTCCGCACCTTCTACCGCTTTGAGCAGCGCACCCGGCCCGCCGGCAATCAGCCCGACAACCATGCCGTGCGGCACGCCAAACGTTGGCGGACATTCCGAAGCATCCAGAACGCCAAGACGTCCGCTGGTGCCGGCACCAAGGTAAATCAGGCGTCCGCCGGATTTAAAAGAAGCCGCCGCTTTATCAATAGCCTGTGCGATATAAGGCAGAACTTTATTGATGGCTTCCGGCACTTTGCGGTCTTCCTGATTGAAGCAGGTGGCCAATTCCAGTGAAGACATTTCATCTAAGTTCATCGTATCCGGATTGCGACTTTCAGAAACGAGTGCGCCTAAATTGAGTGGACGATTCATGATTCTCTCCTGAATTTTTAATTCAAAATTATTACACAATAGTTGAATATATTATTCATCAATACGAGGAATATTTGCTACTTTAGATAACATAATCCGTAAAACGTGATGTAAGTATTCAGAGACACCGGGATAACCCACCATGAGTTGTATGATCCGTATCCGTCAGCTTTATCCGACGCTGGCGCAAAATGACCGCAAACTGGCTGATTTTCTCCTCGCGCATCCGGAAAAAGCGCGCCATATGAGTTCGCAGAAACTGGCTGAAAAGGCCGGTGTCAGCCAGTCTGGCGTGGTGAAATTTGCCCAAAAACTGGGATATAAAGGCTTCCCGGCGCTGAAACTGGCAATGAGTGAAACACTGGCATCGCCGGAAAACAGTGAGCCGGTCACTGTACATAATCAGATTTTAAGCACCGACAGCCTGCATGTTGTGGGTGAGAAATTACTGGCTGAGAAACAATCGGCGCTTCGTGCAACCCTGGATATCAACAGCGAGCCACGGCTGCAAATTGCGTTGTCGATGCTCGCCGGTGCCCGAAAAATTGTGCTAAGTGGCATTGGCGCATCCGGATTAGTGGCAAAGGATTTAGCGTATAAGCTGCTGAAAATCGGGGTCACGGCAATTGCCGAATCCGATACGCATGTTCTGGTTGCCACCGCACAGGCGCTGTCGAAAGAAGATTTATTGCTGGCGATTTCGTTCAGCGGTGAACGGAGCGAAATCAATCTTGCGGCAAAGGTCGCCCGCGAGAGTGGGGCAAAAGTCCTGGCCATCACCGGTTTTTCACCTAATACCCTGCAACAGCAGGCAGACCATTGTTTGTATACGGTCGCAGATTTACCCGCAACCCGCGGCGCAGCCCTCTCCGCCAGTACGGCGCAATATTCCCTGACGGATTTATTGTTCGTCGCACTGGTTCAGCAAGATACGGCGCATGCACCGGAGCGTATCCGTCACAGCGAAGAATTGGTGAAAAAGCTGGTTTGATCCGGATCATTTGAAGGATGGAAAGGTACGCGAGCAGAACCTACGCCAGCGCAATTCTGCTATACTGCGCGCCCTGATTATTGATCTGTTTATTGAATATAAGAGAAAACGCCATGGCCCTGTTGATCACACACAAATGCATTAATTGCGATATGTGCGAACCGGAGTGCCCGAATCAGGCGATTTCAATGGGCAGTGAGATTTACGAAATCGACAGCGATCGTTGTACGGAATGCGTCGGTCATTATGATAAACCGACCTGCCAAAGCGTCTGCCCGATCGACAATACCATCATCATTAATCCGCAACACACCGAAACCAACGAACAGCTTTGGGATAAGTTTGTGGTATTGCATCACACCGTATAATTAACGGCGTGATGCATTTTCAAAACCACCCAAAATAATTCGAGCGGGAGGAAGGCGGCAAGTGAAGTGATCCCGATGAGCTTATTCAGGTAAGTGATTCGGGTCACTGAAAGCAGCCAACGCATCTGCCGCTTGCAGTACGAAGGGGTTAGTTCTCGATAATTACCGTGGCACAGGCATAACGCCTTTCATCAGCCAGCGTAACATGGACTGATTTCACCCCCATTTCTGCAGCCATTTCCGCCGCGCGGGCATGAAAAACCAGCCCCGGTTTTCCCAGCACATCATTGACGACTTCAAATTGCTCAAATGCCAGACCGTTGCGGATCCCGGTTCCCAGCGCTTTAGCCGCGGCCTCCTTGACAGCAAACCGCTTCGCGAGGAAACGTACCGGCTGTTGGTGCTGCTGATACACAGACCATTCATTCGCGCACAAAATACGCTTCGCCAGACGGTCGCCGCTGCGTTCAATTACCGCTTCGATACGGGAAATTTCAACGATATCCGTACCTAAACCTAAAATGCTCATTACCGGCGCGCTTCCCGCATCAGGTTTTTCATTTCGCGTACTGCACCGGACAATCCGTCAATAACAGCCTGACCGATAATCGCATGGCCGATATTGAGCTCATGCATTTCCGGCAGTGCGGCGATCGGCTGCACGTTATGGTAAGTCAATCCGTGGCCGGCGTTCACTTTCAGCCCCTTACCGGCTGCATAAGCTGCGCCCTGTTTAATACGCTCCAGCTCGGCCTGACGCTCAAGGTCAGTTTTCGCCTCCGCATAAGCACCGGTATGGATTTCGATGTAAGGTGCCCCTACCGCGACGGCCGCATCAATCTGGCGCATATCCGGGTCGATAAACAGGGAAACCAGAATGCCCGCTTCGCTTAGGCGCGTGACCGCAACGGTCATTTTATCCAGCTGACCGGCGACATCCAGCCCCCCCTCAGTGGTCACTTCTTCGCGTTTTTCCGGCACCAGACAGCAGAAATGCGGCAGAATTTCGCAGGCAATACCGACCATCTCGTCGGTGACGGCCATTTCCAGATTCATGCGGGTTTGGATAGTCTGACGCAGAAGACGTACATCACGGTCGGTGATATGACGACGATCTTCACGCAGGTGGACGGTGATCCCATCAGCACCAGCCTGTTCAGCGATAAATGCCGCCTGAACCGGATCAGGGTATGCCGTACCGCGTGCATTACGCAATGTCGCGATATGATCAATGTTAACGCCCAACAGCAACTCAGCCATAACAGCTCCAGGTTTAAGAATGAATTGATTGATGAATGGAACAAAACGCTAATTCCTGCAGTTTACACCTTTGAGAGTGGCGGCGTGTAGCCCGGATTCCGAATTAGCGGGAAGAATTATCAGAAGGTGATACAGGTTTTTTAACCTGAAACTGGCGGAACAGCTCGCGGCTTTTCAGGGGCTTACCGCCAAGGTAAGGTTTGAGCGCCATGCGGGTGAAACGCTTTGCAGCCCGCAGCGTTGAGACATCCGGGAATTCACGGCTGGCCAGTGCTTTTAAATCCCGGCCGGTAAAGCTGGAATGATCAATCACCAGACTGGCAATAAAACCTTTTTCTTCACGGTAACGGTACGTCATGGTGTCACTGACTTCTTCACCGCTGCCTGCGCAATGCAGAAAATCCACGCCGTAACCCAGATGGTGCAATAGGGAAAGTTCGAACTGACGTAATGCATATTCAGGAGATGCACTGGCACTCGCGAGATTTTGCAAACAGTTGAGATAATCGAAGAACAATGATGAGTAATTAGCTTCCTGCTCAAGCACCCGTGAAACGAGCTCATTGACGTACAAGCCGCTGTAAAGCATCAGCCCGGAAAGAGGAAGAGCAAGGGAGACAGGTTCAGCATTACGCAGGGTTTTCACTTCTCCCCGCCCGCTCCAGCGAACCAGTAAAGGAGTAAAAGGCTGCAGGCAGCCTTTTAAATTGGACCGGCGGCCACGCGCACCTTTAGCCAGTATGCGTACCCGCCCTTGCCCCTCAGTGAACAAATCCAACATTAAGCTGGTTTCACTGTAAGGTCGCCCATGCAAAACAAATGCGCGTTGCCAGCCTTCCATAGGCGCGGACCTTATAAATCGTCTACATAACCCAGACTGCGCAACGCACGTTCGTCGTCTGCCCAGCCGGATTTGACCTTAACCCACAACTCAAGATGGACTTTCGCTTCGAACATGTTCTCCATGTCGTGACGCGCTTCGATCCCGATTGTCTTGATTTTAGAGCCTTTATTACCGATAACCATTTTCTTCTGGCCTTCACGTTCTACCAGAATCAGGCCATTAATGTCGTATCCGCCCCGTTCATTGCTGACAAAGCGTTCGATTTCAACGGTCACTGAATATGGCAACTCTTCGCCCAGAAAGCGCATCAGTTTTTCACGGATGATTTCAGAAGCCATAAAGCGCTGGGAACGGTCAGTAATGTAATCCTCGGGGAAGTGATGAATCGCTTCCGGCAGGCGTTTTCGCACCAGAGCTGCGATGGTATCAACGTTGGTACCTTTCTCTGCGGAGATAGGTACGATATCGACGAAGTTCATCTGCTCACTCAGGAATTGCAAATGTGGCAATAATTTAGATTTATCGGTGACGTTATCAATCTTGTTGATTGCCAGCAGAACCGGTGATTTCAAATCACGCAGTTTGTTGACCACCATTTCGTCATCGGCAGTCCAGTTAGTGCCTTCAACAACGAAGATCACCAGTTCAACATCACCGATTGAGCTGCTTGCAGCGCGGTTCATCAGACGGTTGATGGCACGTTTTTCTTCAATGTGCAGCCCCGGGGTGTCCACGTAAATAGCCTGATAGGGCCCTTCGGTATGGATACCCATGATGCGGTGACGCGTGGTTTGCGGTTTGCGGGAAGTAATGGAGATTTTTTGCCCCAATAATTCATTCAGCAAGGTAGATTTACCGACGTTAGGACGGCCTACGATTGCAACAAAACCACAGTAATTCTTTTCTTCGCTCATTCAAGCTCCAGCTGTATCAGCGCTTGTTCCGCTGCCGCCTGCTCGGCTTTACGGCGGCTTGAACCGGTTCCTACAACCGGCTGGCTCAAGCCACTGACCTGGCAGTGGATGGTAAACTCCTGATCGTGCGCTTCACCGCGAACCTGCACAACCAGATAAGAAGGCAACGGCAGATGGCGACCTTGTAAAAACTCCTGTAAACGGGTTTTTGGGTCTTTCTGCTTATCACCGGGACTGATTTCGTCTAAACGACTACGGTACCAATCGAGAATCAGCTTTTCGACGGTCTGGATATCACTGTCCAGGAACACGCCGCCAATGAGTGCCTCCACCGTATCCGCAAGAATCGACTCGCGGCGGAAACCACCACTTTTCAATTCGCCCGGCCCTAAGCGTAAACATTCGCCGAGATCGAATTCACGTGCCATTTCCGCGAGCGTATTTCCACGTACCAGCGTGGCACGCATACGACTCATATCGCCCTCATCTACGCGAGGAAAACGATGATACAACGCGTTAGCAATGACATAACTAAGAATTGAGTCACCCAGGAACTCTAAACGCTCATTGTGTTTACTGCTTGCGCTGCGGTGAGTCAGTGCCTGCAATAAAAGCTCCTGCTGTTGAAAAGTGTAGCCCAGCTTCCGCTGAAGCCTGTTTATTACGATGGGATTCATGAGTTACCAATAGACTAAGAATGCGTCAAAAACTTCAGCATACGGAACAGGCCTGCTTCGCCCTAAGCCAATCCAAAGCTGTTTCGTTTGCAGTGGCTCCCTCAGTTCGTTTTAAATTAAAACGTAAAATCAGGGGAGCCAACTTTTATCGCCCGAAAGGATATTCTACAACGAGTGGAAATATAATGCTGCGGTAATAGGCACCATTAAATTAATGAATTCCACCGATTCGGCTTAAACGAACACCGGTAGGCCATTCACCTTCCTGTTTTTTAAAGCTCATCCAAATTGCGGAAGCTTTACCCACTAAGTTCTGTTCCGGAACAAAACCCCAGTAACGGCTGTCAGCGCTGTTATCACGGTTATCGCCCATCATGAAATAATGGCCGGCCGGCACCACCCAAGTTCCCAGTGGCTGACCCGGTTGCTGATAATAAGCACCCAGTTGGTCACGCGCGCCTGGTACGGTCAGAATACGATGCGTCACATTACCCAGGGTTTCATTGCGCTGCACAAGACGGACGCCATCTTGTGGCACGTTGCTGGTCGGTGGCGTTTCAAAGAAACCACTGCTGGCTTCGCCACCTGAAGACTGACCAAAAGTCTGTACGAAATCACTGGCAACGCCGGTGTCATATGTCACCGCCAGTGCGGTGGTGCAATTTTTGCCGGTTTCACAGGCAGGCTGAACGGTCACCTGCTTGCTGAACGGATCATATGTCACTTTGTCACCCGGTAAGCCTACCAGACGTTTAATATAGTCCACGCTCGGATTTTGCGGATATTTAAATACCACAACATCGCCACGTTTCGGCTCACCCGTTGGGATCAGCTTAGTCTGCGTAATAGGATCTTTCAGGCCGTACGCATATTTTTCAACCACAATGAAATCGCCAATAAGCAGCGTTGGCATCATGGAGCCGGACGGGATCTGGAAAGGCTCATAAATAAATGAACGCACCACAAACACAACCAACAATACCGGGAATACCGAGGCACAGGTTTCTACCCAGCCCGGTTGCTTCGCCACTTTGTTCAACGTTGAATCGTCAACAGCACCACCCGTTTCAGCCTTAATTTTAGCAATTTTAGCCCGGCGTGCAGGTGCCAGCTTGAAACGATCAAGGCACCAGATAATCCCAGACACCAGCGTTGCAATCGCCAGAATCAGGGCAAACATGTTAGCCATGCATACTCCCTACAACTCAATTAAGGGTTTACTTGCTGTCTTTACCCACGTGAAGAATGGCCAGGAACGCTTCTTGTGGTAACTCGACGTTACCCACTTGTTTCATGCGTTTCTTACCATCTTTCTGTTTCTGCAAAAGTTTTTTCTTACGGCTGACGTCGCCGCCATAACATTTGGCGAGAACGTTTTTACGTAATTGCTTCACGGTTGAACGGGCAATGATATGAGCACCAATCGCCGCCTGGATAGCAATATCGAACTGCTGACGCGGGATCAGTTCCTGCATCTTCTCGACCAGCTGGCGTCCACGGAACTGGGAATTGCCACGGTGAGTGATCAGCGCCAATGCATCCACACGGTCGCCGTTGATTAGAACATCAACACGCACCATGTCAGAAGCCTGAAAACGTTTGAAATTGTAATCAAGTGACGCATAACCGCGTGACGTTGACTTCAGGCGGTCAAAGAAATCGAGTACGACTTCCGCCATCGGGATTTCATAAGTCAGTGCGACCTGGTTGCCGTGGTAAACCATGTTGGTCTGTACGCCACGTTTTTCAATACACAACGTAATCACGCTGCCCAGATATTCCTGAGGCATCAGCATGTGACACTCGGCGATAGGCTCACGCAGTTCCAGAATGTTATTCAACGCTGGCAATTTAGACGGGCTGTCTACATAAACAGTTTCGTTGCTGGTCGTCAGAACTTCATAAACTACGGTCGGTGCCGTGGTGATCAGATCCAGATCGTATTCACGTTCCAGACGTTCCTGAATGATTTCCATGTGCAACAGCCCCAGGAAACCACAGCGGAAACCGAAGCCCAGCGCAGTAGAACTTTCTGGTTCGTAGAACAGTGAGGCATCATTGAGGCTCAGTTTGCCTAACGCATCACGGAAGTTTTCATAATCATCTGAGCTGACCGGGAACAGACCAGCATAAACCTGCGGTTTCACTTTCTTGAAGCCAGGCAGTGCTTTGTCAGCAGGCTGACGAGCCAGAGTCAGTGTGTCCCCTACTGGTGCGCCGAGAATATCTTTGATCGCGCATACCAGCCAGCCAACTTCGCCGCAGTTCAGAATGTCTTTATCGACACGTTTAGGCGTGAAAATACCCAGACGATCGGCGTTATAAACCTGTCCGGTACTCATCACTTTAATTTTGTCGCCCTTTCTCATGGTGCCGTTTTTGATACGTACCAGAGAGACAACGCCGAGATAGTTATCGAACCATGAATCGATGATCAACGCCTGCAGTGGCGCATCAGGATCACCTACCGGCGGTGGCACATCACGTACCAGACGCTCCAGCACCTCCGGCACACCGACACCGGTTTTCGCAGAACAGCGGACAGCATCCGTAGCATCAATACCCACGATGTCTTCGATTTCCTGCGCCGCACGATCCGGATCAGCGGCCGGTAAGTCGATTTTGTTCAGAACCGGCACAACTTCCAGATCCATTTCCATTGCCGTATAGCAGTTTGCCAGCGTCTGGGCTTCAACACCCTGCCCTGCATCCACGACTAATAACGCCCCTTCGCAGGCGGCGAGAGAACGGGAAACTTCATAGGAAAAGTCGACATGGCCCGGTGTGTCGATGAAGTTCAGGTGATAAACCTGACCATCTTTCGCTTTATAGTCGAGCGTCACGCTTTGCGCTTTGATGGTAATGCCGCGTTCACGCTCAAGATCCATCGAATCGAGGACCTGCGCTTCCATTTCACGGTCGGATAACCCACCGCAAATTTGAATAATACGGTCTGACAGCGTCGACTTACCGTGGTCAATGTGGGCAATAATGGAGAAATTTCGTATATGCTTCATTATAAAAGTTTTTTTACCTTGGTATTTCTGAATCATTCGCCATGAACATACAGCGACGGTTTGTAGGTTGGCTGTCTTTCGCCTAAGTCGCAGCATTCTACATGCCAGCACCGTGAAAACCTAGTCTCGCCACATCCTAACTCCAGATTATGCGAGCTTTCTCAGGACGAAATCTTTATATTTTCATTTGTTTTCATTACCCGGGTGACTGTGTGCCTCCTATGTTTGTCCTCATCCGGTATTGCGTGCGTGTGCCGCATGCCGTTTGGTTTTAGGAAAATCCCCATATACACAAACCCGTGTTGAAACTTAATATATTGTTATAAAAGAAATTACATAATTTCAAACATTTAAAGCTCTTATTTGCCTTCTTCCATAAATATCTTTTTCTTTTTAATTCAATCCGGTTACAAGGTTATCACTATGATCAATGAAGGGCGGCTGCTCAGTCAGCATGGCTTTGCCAAAGCCAACTCTTGGATCACTCTGGTCCTGTCTGTATTGTTATTGATCGGCGGTGCAGTGCAGATTGCATTTTTGCTGGCCTTTGGCCAGACCGCTGAGGGACTGCATACTGTAATTTTGTCCGCTCTGCTCAGTATTGCCCTGGGTATTGTCCTTATCCTGCTGCGACGTCTGATACGGCCAAATCAAATCTATCAGCTTCATGAAAACGGTATTTTAGTTATAAGCCAGACCGATAAGAAAAACCGTTTTATCCCTTTTGACCGCATTATGGATATATATCGCTTCAGAACCGGGAAATACACACGCCGTATTTTAAACACAATGATATTCCGCGAGGAAGACAGCAAAGTCTGGCACCGAATTACGCCAAACATCGCCAATTCGGAAAGATTAATTGAAGTGATTAAAAATGAACAGCTGATGTATCGCGGCCCCTGGGCTTTAAATACCCTGGCGCAGGGAGGGGATATTCTTTTTACCTATCTGATCAATCCACATTCCGGATTGAAAAGATTTATCGGCGCTAACCTGCTGGCGTTGAACGAAAAAAAGATACACCTGAGCGCCCTGGTATTAACCACCGATGAAGGAAAGAAAGTGCCTGTTGAGGATATTCAGTTTATCAGTGGCGGCAGCAACAGCCCGCTGATACGTCTGCTGGATAAACACGGCCGCATCCTTTTCTCTGTTGAATATACATCGCTTTCAAGTGCAGATCTTTTCATCGCACTGATCGAACATATGATCCAAAACCGTATACCCGTCAGAAATTAAAAATGACACAGTGTTAGCAAACACTGTGTCATTTTTATGCATGGCAAGAAGCAGAATTAAGCAGGGAGTTAACTGTCAACCGAATAACGGAAAGCGTCAGGTGGCAAACCCACCTGCAAAATCACAGGCTGGTAGCCTGCTTTACTATCCATTTTCGCAGCCAGTGATTTGGCTATCAGAAATCCTAATCCGCCCCCCAGCACCGCACCAACAACCGCATATACATCTGCTTTCAGCACGGCTTGCAATACGCCGCCACCTGCAATCACACCAACCAGTGGCGTCATATAAACCAGCAACGCCGAGCGCAACAGGTTCCCTTCCTGTATTCCCAGTTCAACTTTCTGACCAGGTACAAGAGGCTCGTTAACGCTGACCCGGAGGTTATGTTCAGTTTGCGGCCCTAACTCATTCAATACGCGAGCGCCACAGCCTGAACGTGAATGGCAGCTACTGCAACCCGCCTGTGTTTCACAACGCAGTGTCGCAATACCGTCTTGCCACGACACAACCGTGGCCCATTCTTTCATCATGTGATCACCCTGTATTTCTGCCACTGAGGCCGTTATTTCTGTTAAACGCTATTTTGCTGAGAAAACAATGCTCTCGGCAATACGTTTGGCCGTTGAAGGAGGAAGTTCACCGACGACAGTGATTTCATTGCCATTACGTATTTCGGTTTGCACGGTTCTGCGCCCTTGCCTGATCAATTGCTCAGAAGGACCACTGGTTGTTGCACTGATATTGACAGAGAAACTAAACAGTCCGTCTGTGTACAACCGGGATTCTATCGATACAGGCATATTTGGCAAGTTCCGGCGGCTACTTGCCACCTCCGTCACGCCATCTGGCAGCCATTTTATTTGCCAGTCAAACTTCACCTGCTCAGAGGCAGGTAAAGACAGCACCGGCGGTAAACTCGCTTTTTCGAGATCAACAACCGTTCCAATGACTTGTTGTCCTTCATCGAAACTGATGACGCGGAACTGCTCCAGTGTTTCACCGTCACGATCCAGTAAATCGACACGCATCGGCAGTTTCGTCTGCTCATCGATCCATATGACATAACTAAATCGGGTACCATCGCGGGACACAACACGGATCACCTGACTCAGACGATCGGCTGCACGTGCACGGCCTACGGCAATAAAATCGTAGTATTTAGTCAGAAGAGTGAAATCGCTAAAGACGATAGAAGGCAGGGAATCAACGATATGATCGCCGTCCAGCGTAAAGGGCTGTAAACCGGTCTCAAAGTAGCTGATGTCTTTCCCACGCTGGACAATTTCACGGCGCGGTCCATCCATCAGAACCAGTTGAGCGAGCGGAGTTTGATGAGAAACAGCATGACGATAGCGAAAGGAATCAATCCCTTGCTTCGTGATGTTGATAAAACCCATTTCATAATTCAGCGTTTGGGAAGCTTTGCCCATCTCTTGTAGTAACGCCTCGGAAGGTGAATCTGCCGAGGCGATACCAGGAGTAAGCACGCTGCCCGCCGCTAAACAAACGGCAAACCAAATTTGCTTCATTACTGCGTTTGCGTTCCTAAAGACTGAGTTCCTGGGACCTGAACAGCGGCTTGCTGAGGAGTAACAGGTTCAAGTTGAAGCTGCTCTGAATGCAAGCGGCGCTGCAATTCGTAATCCTGCAACATCGCATTAATGCGTTTACGTTGCTCCTGAACATTTTGTTGCCCGCTGGTGGTATTGCCTTCATTTGGCACGCCGAAGCTCACCGGAGAAGCTTTACCCATCATAGGCAATGTATTGAACGCTGGCGTTTCCGGAGAAGCCCCTGATGCGTCAGGCTGGTTATAATGCTGAACACCAACAATAACAGCGAGTGAGACACAAGCCGCCACGCCCACCTGAGTCAACTGGCTCGCCCATGGGCGCACCTTCTGCCAGAATGGCATTTTTTGCCAGGTATGAGGCTGAGGTTGAGATTCGGTTGCGGAACCCGGTACCAGTTTTACCGGCTCATTTGCCAGCGCTGCGGCCACACGGTCTGCGATATCCAGATGCAACACGTTCCCAATATCACCGCGTAGCGTATCGCGGATCAAATGATAACTCTGCCAGTCTTGCTGAAGCCTGGTATCAGTTGATAATGAACTTAACAGTTCAGTATCAATGGCTTCACCATCCATCAGAGCGGAAAGCTTTTCTTTCTGCATGCCTAAGTATCCTTCCTGTGTCCGTCATCTCTAACGCTGGATGAGCGGTTGAACTTTGTTATCAATTGCTTCCCGGGCACGGAATATACGTGATCTCACTGTACCCACCGGACAATCCATGATGGCGGCTATTTCTTCGTAGCTCAATCCATCCAACTCCCTCAAGGTAATCGCCATACGGAGATCTTCGGGAAGTGCTTCAATAGTACGGAAAACGACCTGCCGTAATTCTTCAGACAACATCAAGTTCTCAGGGTTCGAAATTTCTTTAAGGGCACCGCCATTTTCGAAATTTTCGGCTTCATTCGCGTCGACATCACTGGATGGCGGGCGTCGGCCCTGAGCGACTAAATAATTTTTCGCTGTGTTGACTGCAATACGATACAGCCAGGTATAAAAAGCACTGTCGCCGCGGAAAGATTCCAGCGCACGATACGCTTTAATAAAAGATTCCTGAACCACATCAGGCACATCGCCTTGTGGTACATAGCGGGATACAAGGCTCGCTACCTTATGCTGGTAACGAATAACCAGTAAATTGAACGATTTTTGATCACCCTTCTGGACCCGCTCAACCAGAACCTGATCGGCTAACTGCTCGCTCATCCGAGGTAAAATCTCCCCAAAACCTTCTCCGCGCTTAAAATCGTACTGCCAGCTTTCATCATTATATTCCTGAGCAAGTACTGCTTGGAGTTCACATGAAACATTAAGTTCCACATCGCCATTGTTTTTTCTATTGAAGTCTCAAGCCCGTGGCTTTTGCACGGAGGTTTAGGCTAACATGAATTTCCCTCTTCTTCTGCAAACATCATACGTTATGCAACCTTCATCTGAATTTGTTAGCGATGTATTGATAATCGGAAGTGGCGCTGCGGGCCTTTCTTTGGCTTTGCGACTTGCAGACCACTGTCATGTCACTGTTCTCAGTAAAGGCCCACTCAACGAAGGCTCAACATTCTATGCCCAGGGCGGCATTGCCGCAGTTTTCGACGAAGCAGACAGCATTGCCTCACATGTTGATGACACATTAATTGCCGGCGCGGGCTTATGCGATAAAGAAGCTGTTGAATTTATCGCGAGTAATGCACGTCATTGCGTCCAGTGGTTGATCGACCAGGGCGTACTGTTTGATACCGAACCTAATACCAGCTCAGAAGAGCGTTATCATCTGACTCGCGAAGGCGGTCACAGCCACCGTAGGATCCTGCATGCTGCTGATGCTACAGGTAAAGAAGTAGAGACTACGCTGGTTGGGAAAGCAAGAGCCCACGCTAATATTTGCGTGAAAGAGCGCTATAATGCCGTTGATTTAATCACCTCAAGCAAGCTTGGATTGCCCGGGACACAACGCGTTGTTGGCGCATATGTCTGGAACCGTGATAAAGAGCATGTTGAAACGCTCCGTGCCAAAGCCGTTGTACTGGCCACGGGGGGCGCTGCCAAGGTTTATCAGTACACGACCAATCCTGATATTTCATCAGGCGATGGCGTCGCCATGGCGTGGCGTGCAGGCTGTCGTGTGGCCAATCTTGAATTCAACCAGTTTCACCCGACCTGTCTCTATCATCCTCAGGCACGCAACTTTCTGCTGACGGAAGCATTGCGCGGCGAAGGAGCCCTGCTCAAACGCCCGGACGGCACCCGTTTTATGCCGGATTTCGATGAGCGTGGCGAACTGGCACCGCGCGATGTCGTGGCGAGAGCCATCGACCATGAAATGAAGCGTCTTGGCGCTGACTGCATGTATCTGGATATCAGCCATCGTCCGCCGGAATTCATTAAACATCATTTCCCGATGATTGATGAAAAGCTGCAATCACTGGGTATTGATCTGACTAAAGAGGCCATTCCGATTGTTCCGGCTGCCCATTATACCTGTGGTGGTGTGATGGTCGACCAGCACGGACGCACCGATCTCGATGGGTTGTATGCCATTGGCGAAGTCAGTTATACCGGCCTGCATGGCGCAAACCGTCTGGCCTCTAATTCACTGCTGGAATGCGTCGTTTATGGCTGGTCAGCGGCGGAAGACATCATCAAACGTTTGCCGCATGCCCGGCTGGCCAAAAACATCCCGCAATGGGATGAAAGCCGGGTGGATAATTCCGATGAACAGGTTGTCATTCAGCATAACTGGCATGAACTGCGGCTGTTTATGTGGGATTACGTCGGGATCGTGCGCACAACAAAACGCCTTGAGCGCGCATTGCGCCGCATCATGACGCTGCAACAGGAAATTGACGAGTATTATGCAAACTTTCGTATTTCCAATAACCTGCTGGAACTGAGAAATCTGGTGCTGGTGGCCGAGTTGATCGTCCGCAGTGCCCTTGAGCGCAAAGAGAGTCGCGGACTGCATTACACGCTGGATTATCCTGATTTACAGGAAAATCCGCAGCCCACTATTTTGCAGCCGTAGTATTTACCGAAATACTGCCAGGAAAGTGCGAAGGAACGCACTTTTAAAAGCTCAGACATCCGCTAATAATTCAGATAAAAATCAGTAATCAGCGCACAAAAAGCTTCACTGTAGACACCTTCCGATTTTCGCAGCGCCAGTTCCTCATCAACCCGTTCAACGGATTGCCTTGATAAGGTGAGCAGTAACCGGTTTAGCGGTTTTCCCGGCCGATCGCGTACGGCCATCCGCCATGCGCTGAACCAACCTTGCCGGTGAGCCAGGGTTTCAAACGCCAGCCCGATGTCGTACGGTAAAACAACGCAGAATAATCCCTCTGGCGTGATCAGATTTTTCGCGCATTCCAGCAATGTGTCGTGCGTCAGAGTTTCGGTGTAACGGGCCGCATTGCGGGCTGCATCGCGGCAGGCCACCGCCGATTCAAAGTAAGGCGGATTACTGACAATCAGATCGTATTCAGACGGATGCTCTGCGGCATACGCAGTGATATCTTGCGCATACACCGCCAGCCTCGTCGCCCAGACTGATTCGCGGAAATTCTCATCAGCCTGCGCGGCGGCGGAAGGTTCCAGTTCGACAGCATCAATACGGGTTTGAGCCTGACTGCGTTGCGCCAGCATCATGGCAATCAGACCGCTGCCACAGCCAATATCGAGCACGCGCCGTGCCTGGCTGACCGGCGCCGTGGCACCGAGCAGAACACCGTCGGTACCCACTTTCATCGCACAACGGTCATGCGCAACGAAAAATTGTTTAAAGGTAAATCCGTTACGCCGTAAAGTTTTTGCAGAACCGACTTCTTTTGTCACTCATTTCACCGTAATAACGCCAGCCAACAGGGCCGGGAACGAAAACTGTCGTAGCATAGGGTAAAGAGAACCAGAGTAAAAGCCACGCAAACCGCTTAAATAGGTGAAGATCGCGTCTAACACGTCTATAATCGGCGCCCCAAGTAGAGGTAGACCATGACTGTAACCACTTTTTCCGAACTCGAACTCGATGAACGCCTGATTGAAGCCCTTGGCGACAAAGGCTATAGCCGTCCTACTGTCATTCAGGCAGAGGCCATTCCGCCAGCAATGGACGGACGCGATGTGTTGGGTTCGGCTCCTACCGGCACCGGCAAAACAGCGGCATTCCTGCTGCCTGCATTGCAGCATTTGCTGGATTTCCCGCGTAAGAAATCGGGTCCGCCACGAATTCTGATCCTCACGCCAACCCGTGAACTTGCTATGCAGGTTGCTGAACAAGCGCGTGAGTTAGCCAAACATACCGAACTGGATATCGCCACCATCACCGGCGGCGTGGCTTATATGAACCACGCCGAAGTGTTCAGCGAAAACCAGGACATCGTTGTGGCAACCACCGGTCGTTTGCTGCAATACATTAAAGAAGAAAATTTTGACTGCCGCGCAATCGAAACCCTGATCCTTGATGAAGCCGACCGCATGCTGGATATGGGGTTTGCTCAGGATATAGAAACAATTTCTGCTGAAGCACGCTGGCGCAAACAGACGTTGCTGTTCTCCGCAACGCTGGAAGGGGAAGCCATCCGTGAATTCGCAGAGCGCATCCTGACTGAGCCGGTAGAAATCGAAGCCGACCCGTCACGTCGCGAACGCAAAAAAATCCTGCAATGGTATTATCGTGCCGACGATGTAGCACATAAAACCCAGATGCTGATCCATTTGCTGCAACAGGAAGATGTCACGAAATCCGTGATCTTCGTGCGCAAGCGTGAACGCGTGCATGAGCTGGTTGCCTGGCTGCGTCAGGCAGGGATTAATTCCTGTTATCTCGAAGGCGAAATGGTACAGGTGAAACGTACCGAAGCCGTCAAACGTATGGTTGAAGACCGCGTTAACGTCCTCGTTGCGACCGACATTGCAGCCCGCGGCCTGGATATCAACGATATCAGCCACGTCTTCAACTTTGATCTGCCGCTGACCGCTGATATCTATCTGCACCGTATCGGCCGAACAGGTCGTGCCGGTCGCAAAGGTACTGCGATTTCCTTCGTGGAAGCACATGACCATCTGCTACTCGGTAAGATTGGCCGTTACCTTAACGAGCCGCTGAAAGCCCGTGTGCTGGACGAATTCCGTCCTAAAACCAAAGCCCCGAGCGAAAAAGTCACCGGTAAGCCGTCGAAGAAAGTGCTGGCGAAACGCAAAGAAAAACAAAAAGCGGCACAGGAAAAGTCGAAGGTGAAAGTTAAAGTTCGCCATCGTGACAGCAAAAACGTCGGCAAACGCCGCGTTAAACCTGACGCGGTAAAAGACGCCGCTAAATAGATATCGGCCTGGCTGGATGCAAAGAAAAACCGCCCCGTGTGAACGGAGGCGGTTTTTTTATAGCTCAAAACTTAAAACTCAGGAGCGATTACAGGCTTTCAGTGAAAGTACGGGTAATCACGTCACGCTGCTGCTCAGCAGTCAGTGAGTTAAAACGCACCGCATAACCAGACACACGAATAGTCAGTTGCGGATATTTTTCCGGATGCTTAACCGCATCTTCCAGCGTTTCACGGCGCAGTACGTTAACATTCAGGTGCTGACCTCCTTCCACGCGCACAGTCGGTTGGATTTCCATCGGCACTTCACGGTATTCAAACTGGCCAAGATCGCTGACAGCGACGATCTGATCTTCCGCAAAACCCGCTTTTGCACAAACGCAGCGTGCTTGCGCTTTTTCATCATCGAGCAGCCAGAAAGAGTTTTTCAGCGCTTCATTGTTGCTTTTAGTAATTTGGATCCCGGTGATCATATGTTGCCTCCGTTGTTGGCTACGATACTGTTAATTGATTGGCGTAAGGTTTGAACGACAACCTGTTTTCCTGTTATCAGATATAACAGCAGAGCACCCCCGTGTTCTTTGATAAATATCAATCTTTTCCTTGTGGGTATTTCTCACCCGCAGCATATTTATGTTTTATATCAATTTTTCCAAGATGCCAGATTAAATTATTTTGTAAATTATCAAAAAAATTTGCATAGAACGTTAAGCTGCACATAAATAGCAGCAAAAGCGCGCACGGGTTTAACTCATCAGGATGAGCAGGTAAGCTACAGTCAGTTAAAATTACCTTCACAAGGAGGGCGTTAATGTCCACTACTCTCACCTGGCATGACGTACTCGGTCAGGAAAAAGAACAACCCTACTTCGTTGATACGCTGAAGTTTGTCGCTGCCGAACGCGCGGCAGGTAAAACCATTTATCCGCCACAACAGGATGTGTTTAATGCCTTCCGTTCTACCGAACTGGCAGACGTTAAAATCGTTATTTTGGGTCAGGATCCTTACCACGGCCCTAATCAGGCGCATGGTTTATCGTTTTCCGTTCGCCCGGGCATTCCCGCTCCCCCTTCTTTAGTGAATATCTATAAAGAACTGATGACCGATATTCCCGGCTTCGAACGGCCTTCTCATGGCTATTTGCAGAGCTGGGCAGATCAGGGCGTCTTGTTGCTCAATACCGTGCTGACTGTAGAAGAAGGTAAAGCACATTCACATGCCAAACTGGGCTGGGAAACATTCACTGACAAGGTGATTGCCGCGCTCAATGAAAACCGTGAAGGGGTCGTCTTCTTGCTCTGGGGCTCTCATGCGCAGAAAAAAGGCAATATTATTGACCGCAACCGCCATCATATTTTGAAGGCACCCCACCCTTCTCCGCTTTCTGCACACCGGGGTTTTCTGGGATGTAAGCATTTCTCGCAGGCGAATGCCTTACTGGTGGCCCAGGGGCTGGCACCCATTGACTGGGTGCCGAGATTACCGGAATAAAAAAGAGGCACCCGCAAAGGTGCCTCTTTCATTATCTCAGTCTGCGTGAAACAGAATCAGGCTTTGGCTTTAGAAACCGCCACCATGGCCGGACGCAACAGACGGCCGTTCAGCGTGTAACCCTTCTGCATCACCATCATTACGTGATTAGGTTCCAGCTCTTCGGATTCCATCATGGTCATCGCCTGGTGCAGTTCAGGATTGAATGGCACATGGATATCTGCCACCACTTCCATACCGAACTTGCGGACAGCATCCAGCAGGGATTTCAGGGTCAGCTCGACGCCTTCAATCAGACCCGCCAGTTCTGCATTCGATTTATCAGCCAGATCCAGCGCACGTTCCAGATTATCGATTACCGGTAACAGTTCACCGGAGAATTTCTCCAGCGCGAACTTATGCGCTTTCTCAATATCCATCTCGGTACGACGGCGGATATTTTCCACCTCCGCTTTCGCCCGCAGCAGGCTGTCACGCTCACGCTGCTGAAGTTCTTTCAGCTGCGCTTCCAATTCAGCAATACGTTCATCGCGGGGGTCAACGACATCTGCCGCCTGAGTTTCCGCTTCCGTATGCAGCTCTTGTTCCTGCTTCAGTTCTTCAGAGACTTGCTCGTCAGGTGTCTTATGTTCTTTACTACTCATGAATCTCTCCGCGTTTTAGCATTAATCTTGCTAGTTGGCTTATTATGGGGATCAAAACCGGGGTTTCAAGGTTTGGTTTTTAATGAAACCGGTCATAATGCAGGAGTCATCACACCCTGCTGAGGATAACCACAGCGATGAATAAAAAATTTGAGTGCATTGGGATTGTCGGACACCCCCGCCATCCTTCCGCACTTGCCACCCATGAAATGCTTTACCACTGGTTAATCTCAAAAGGTTATCAGGTGATCGTCGAACGTCAGGTGGCGCAAGATTTAGCCCTGGAAGGCGCACAGACGGGGAGCCTGGCTGAGATCGGCAAACTGGCAGATTTAGCCGTGGTCGTCGGCGGTGACGGTAATATGCTGGGTGCGGCTCGCGTGCTGGCCCGCTATGACATAAAAGTCATTGGCATTAACCGGGGAAATCTCGGTTTTCTGACCGATCTGGATCCGGATAACGCTTTGCAACAACTCGATGACGTGCTGCAGGGCGAATACATCAGCGAGCAACGCTTTCTGCTGGAAGCGATGGTGCGCTGCAAAGATCAGCAATGTCGCGTAAGCACCGCCATCAATGAAGTGGTCCTCCATCCGGGGAAAGTGGCGCATATGATCGAATTTGAAGTTTATATCGACGACAAATTCGCTTTTTCCCAGCGCTCTGATGGCCTGATCATTTCCACACCAACCGGTTCTACCGCTTATTCGCTCTCAGGGGGCGGTCCGATCCTGACACCCACTTTGGAAGCGATCGCGCTGGTGCCGATGTTCCCGCATACGCTCTCGGCGCGCCCGCTGGTCATCAACAGCAGCAGCACCATTTGCCTGCGGTTTTCGCACATGAGCAATGACCTTGAAATCAGCTGTGACAGCCAGATCGCCCTGCCGATACAGCCGGGTGAAGAAGTGATTATCCGCCGCAGCGAGTTTCACCTGAATCTGATCCATCCTAAAGACTACAGTTATTTCAATACATTAAGTACAAAACTTGGGTGGTCGAAAAAACTTTTCTGATCGGATAAAAATAATTCGCCAGCCTCTTTACTGTATATAAAACCAGTTTATACTGTATGTAATTACAGGTCTGTTGTTATGTACAGGAAGGTGATCATGCTGGCGCAATTAACTATCAGTAACTTTGCCATTGTCCGCGAATTAGAAATCGATTTTCATGCTGGTATGACAGCAATCACCGGTGAAACGGGTGCCGGTAAGTCCATTGCTATCGACGCGCTCGGGTTGTGTCTGGGCAATCGTGCGGATGGCAGTATGGTGCGCCTCGGTGCCAGCCGTGCGGATATCTGTGCGCGATTCACCTTAGCGGATACTCCTTCGGCGAAACACTGGCTGACTGAAAATCAGCTTGATGAAGGGCTGGATTGTCTCTTACGCCGGACTATCAGCAGCGATGGCCGTTCGCGCGGCTTTATCAATGGCACGCCCGTCCCCCTGTCACAGCTACGTGAACTAGGTCAGCATTTGATCCAAATTCACGGACAACACGCTCATCAGCTTCTGCTCAAACCTGAGCATCAGAAAGATTTACTCGACGCTTATTCCGATCAGCCCTTACTGCTATCAGAAATGCGCAAGGCTTACCAAAACTGGCATCAGAGCTGCCGTCAGTTGGCACAATATCAGCAACAGATGACTGAGCGAGAATCGCGCCGTCAGTTGTTGCAATACCAGTTGAAAGAGCTGAATGAATTTGCTCCCCAGGCAGGGGAATATGAGCAAATTGATGAAGAATACAAACGCCTGGCTAACAGCGGACAACTGCTTTCCCTGAGCCAAAATGCGCTTTATTTGCTGGCAGACGGTGAAGAACAGAATATTGTCAGTCTGCTCTACAGCGCCCGTCATCAGTTGGCTGAACTGGCTGAGCTCGACAGCAAAATGAATGAGCTGATCATCATGCTTGACGACGCGTCTATTCAGGTCAGTGAGGCCAGTGATGAATTACGTCATTACAGCGAACGTCTGGATATGGATCCAAACCGTTTATTCGAGCTGGAGCAGCGCCTGTCCCGCCAGATGAATCTGGCCCGTAAACACCATGTCAGTGCTGAAGAACTCCCTGAACTACATCGTCAGTTGCTCGAGGAGCAGCAGGCGCTTGATGATCAGGAAACCAATCAGGCTGAACTGAGTGAAGCCGTACAGCACCATTATCAACAAGCCGTGGCTATTGCTGAGCAGCTGCATGAAAAACGGCAGTATTTTGCCGATGAGCTCACGCATCTGATTACGCAAAGTATGCAGGCGCTCTCCATGCCACACGGTAAATTTAAGATTCAGGTTCAGTTCGAACCCGAACATTTAAATATAGAAGGGGCAGATCGCCTTGAGTTCCAGGTCACCACCAACCCGGGGCAGCCGCTTCAGGCTCTCGCAAAAGTAGCCTCCGGTGGCGAATTGTCGCGTATTGCGCTGGCTATTCAGGTGATCACGGCGCAGAAAATGGAAACGCCGGCGCTGATCTTTGATGAAGTAGATGTTGGTATCAGCGGCCCGACGGCTGCGATCGTCGGTCGTCTGTTGCGTCAGTTAGGCGAATCAACGCAAGTGATGTGCGTCACTCACTTACCGCAGGTTGCAGGTTGTGGCCATCAGCATTATTTTGTCAGCAAAGAAACAGACGGTGAAGTGACTGAAACCCAAATGAATCGCCTTGATAAGAAGGCGCGTTTGCAGGAACTGGCACGTCTGCTGGGCGGAAGTGAAGTAACCCGAAACACGCTGGCCAACGCAAAAGAGTTACTCGCAGCGTAAAAAGCTCAACTTTTTTACAGTTCAGCGGTCATACAGGTGCTCCGCAAAGGTTTCAAACTGATGAAAGGTCTATTATCATCGGCATCTTATGCCCTAAAGGAATGTAATGACTATGCGCTGTAAAACGCTAACTGCCGCCGCTGTAGCTCTTGTAATGCTTACTGCGGGCTGTTCCACTCTGGAAAAGGTGGTTTATCGGCCTGACATCAATCAGGGGAACTACCTCTCTCCTGCTGATGTTCAAAAAATTCATACCGGTATGACTAAACAACAAGTTGCTTATGTTCTCGGCACGCCGATGTTGCATGACCCGTTTGGCAGTAATGTTTGGTATTACGTGTTCCGTCAGGAACCAGGCCATGAAGGTGTCACTCAGCAGACATTAACGCTGACCTTCAACGAGTCTGATACGCTGACCAACATCGACAACAAACCGAAGTTGAGCGATCAAAAATAAATCGCCCCGGTGTGATGGTCTCTGGTTACCGCCAAAAATCATCTTTCAGGGTAAAAAAATAAGGCGCCTGAGGCGCCTTATTTTTTAGAACGTTCGGCGCGTATACGCCTTAACTCTTTCGGATCGGCAATCAGAGGCCGATAAATTTCAACGCGATCACCATCATTGACTGTATCCGCAAGCTTCACCGGCCGGCTGTAGATACCTAGCTTGTTCTGTTTTAGATCGATATCCTGACGCAGTTCAAGTAAACCGGAAGCCTTCACCGCCTGCTCGACGCTGCTCCCCTCTGCCAGTTTTACCGTTCGCAGATACTGGCGTTCCGGTAAAGCGTAGACCACTTCAACGTTGATCTCAGACACTGTAGACCTCTTTCGCGCGCAACGTGAAGGCCTGAACCATGCTGCCAGCCAGTTCTTTGAAGATTTTACCGAAGGCTAACTCAATCAATTTATTTGTAAATTCAAAATCAAGGCTGAGCTGAACTTTGCAGGCGTCCGGACTAAGTTCGATGAAATCCCATCCGCCGGTCAGTTTACGAAACGGGCCATCCACCAGTTGCATATCAATACGTTTATTGCTGATTAACGTATTTTTGGTAGTAAAAGTTTTACTGATGCCTGCTTTGGAAACATCAACCGCTGCGGTCATCGACGAATCGCTGTTTTCCAGAATGCGGCTGCCGGTACAACCGGGCAGAAATTGCGGGTAAGCATCGACATCATTCACTAAGGTGTACATCTGTTCCACGCTGAACGGCACAAGCGCAGAACGACTTATCTGTGGCATATCATTTCCCAGGTGTCATAAAACGTACAGATAATACCATTTATCCACGCGGTAATAAAAACTACGAAGCACAGGGCGCCACAAACAGGAAAAACATCCGACTCTGACTGCGTGGGGATTTCAATCGGCATCGCTTACAGTATAATAAGTGTCACTATGACAAAGAAAAAAGCACATAAACCCGGTTCCGCGACTATCGCGATGAACAAACGCGCTCGCCATGAATATTTCATTGAAGATGAAATCGAGGCGGGGCTTGCTTTGCAGGGATGGGAAGTCAAATCGATGCGTGCTGGTAAAGCAAACATCACTGACAGCTATGTCACATTCCGCGACGGTGAAGCCTTTCTTTTTGGCGCAACCATTCAACCTCTCAATGTGGCGTCGAGTCATATCGTCTGTGACCCGACACGCACAAGAAAACTGTTGCTGAAAAAACGTGAGCTGGAAACGTTGTTCGGCAAGGTCAGCCGCGATGGTTACACCGTCGTCGCGCTTTCTATGTACTGGAAAAACGCCTGGTCCAAAGTAAAAATTGGCCTGGCGAAAGGTAAGAAAGAGCACGACAAGCGCGATGACATCAAAGATCGTGAATGGAAAGTAGACAAAGCACGTATCATGAAGAATGCAAACCGCTAAGCCTCTGGCTTCGCATGGTGTTTTTCTGATATACTGCACAACAGTACTTGGGGCTGATTCTGGATTCGACGGGATTTGCGAAGCCCAAGGAGCATGCCGAGGGGCGGTTGGCCTCGTAAAAAGCCGCAAAAAAATAGTCGCAAACGACGAAAACTACGCCCTAGCAGCTTAATACCCTGCTCAGAGCCCTCTCTCCCTAGCCTCCGCTCTTAGGACGGGGATCAAGAGAGGTCAAACCTAAAAGAGATCGCGTGGACACCTTGCCTGGGGTGAAAGCGTTAAACCCAATCAGGATAGTTTGTTAGTGGCGTGTCCATCCGCAGCTAACCGGCGAATGTAAAGATTGGACTAAGCATGTAGTGCCGACGGTGTAGTAATTTCGGACGGGGGTTCAAATCCCCCCAGCTCCACCAAAATCTTCAATCGATGATTACCAGAGTCATCCGATTAAGTCTAAAGAGCCCGCATGGCACAAGCCCTGCGGGCTTTTTTGTGCCTTCAATTTGTCCCGGGAAGTCTGAAGCAAACTAATTAAATCCGAACCTTTTAGGCACCTTGTTAGGCACCTCATAAAGCATTATTGTTTTTGAGGTGCCTAAAACTATGGAAACCCGGCAATGGCAAGACAAACCAAACCTTTATCCGTCAAAGAAATCGAATCCGCCAAACCCAAGGAAGCGGACTACGTTCTCTATGATGGCTATGGCCTTGAGCTACTCATCAAATCCACCGGCAGCAAAATATGGCAGTTTCGCTACATTCGTCCTGTCACCAAGAAACGTGCAAAGAAGAGTATTGGCCCCTACCCGTCAGTTACCCTTGCTGATGCCCGAAACTATCGTGCAGAGTCTCGTTCTCTTCTGACGAAACAGATCGATCCTCAGGAGCATCAACAAGAACAACTGCGCAGTTCGCTTGAAGCTAAAACCAATACTTTCCAGCTCGTTGCTGAACGTTGGTGGAATGTGAAGAAAGCCAGTGTGACCGAGGACTATGCAGAAGATATCTGGCGCTCTCTTGAGAGAGATATCTTTCCTGCGATTGGTGACGTCATCGTTACAGATATTAAAGCTCATACTTTGGTTCAGGCCGTTCAACCGGTTCAGGTCCGAGGAGCCTTGGAAACTGTCCGTCGTCTTTGCCAACGTATCAATGAGGTCATGGTTTATGCTCAAAACACAGGTCTGATTGATGCAGTCCCCAGTGTCAATATTGGCAAGGCATTCGAGAAGCCTCAGAAAAAGAACATGCCGAGTATCCGTCCAGACCAGCTACCGCAACTCATGCAGACCATGCGTACCGCCAACATTATCCTGCCAACACGATGCCTATTCATGTGGCAACTTCTTACTATCACCCGTCCTGCCGAAGCGGCTGAAGCCCGATGGGACGAGATAGACCTGGAAGCACGAGAATGGAAAATCCCCGCATCACGCATGAAAATGAACCGTGACCACACTGTTCCATTGTCAGATGAAGCAATTGCGATATTGGAAATGATGAAGCCGTTAAGCGGCAACCGGGAATTTATCTTCCCTAGCCGTATCAAGCCCAACCAGCCAATGAATAGCCAGACGGTTAACGCTTCGCTAAAACGCGCAGGTTTTGGTGGGGTGCTCGTTTCGCACGGGCTGCGTTCTATTGCCAGTACGGCCCTTAATGAGCAAGGTTTTCCGCCTGATGTCATTGAGGCGGCACTTGCCCATGTGGATAAGAACGAAGTTCGTCGAGCGTACAACCGCAGCGATTATCTGGAGCAGCGTCGTCCAATGATGCAGTGGTGGGCTGATTTTATTATGGCAGCAGACCGTGTGAGCATGATTGAAGGGGGGATGAAAGGAATGCGGTTAGTTGGATGACGGGAATGAATAAAGACTAGTTATCACTTTTAACCTAACAGGGGAAGCTCTAGCATTAGGTCTTCAATATGCTAGAAGCGGCATCAAAACACGCTGTCTCTAGCATGTCGGTAAAGGCTGGGAGTCACCACACTGAAATAAAATTTTAAATGCGATATGATAGTTTCGCTGCCAACTGTCGAGGACAAGCCTTTGAAACTAAATACTCTGTCGGTAAAAAACTTTCGTTGTTATAAAGAAAGAGCCTTCCAGTTCCATCCAAACATCAACTTGATCGTTGGTCAAAATGCGACAGGTAAGACAGCTTTGTTGGATGCTGTTTCTATCGCTATTGCATCTTGGATATTGGGATTTAAAAAGAAGAACGACAAAAAAAGCTTAGAGCCAACGGATGCTACTTTGTCTTATTTTGAGAAAGAAGGTGAGCCTCAATTTGTTGAAGCATGGCCAGTAGTGGTAGCAGCATCAGGTATCGTAAAAGGGAAAAAAATAGACTGGGAGCGTTCCAAGGCCTCGCCTAGTGGCAACACTCGCTATGGGGACGCAAGTGATTTGATTGCTTTAGCAAAAGAATGCGATACTAGTTTAGAAAAAGACGTTTCTCTACCTTTAATCAGTTATTACGGTACGATGCGTTTATGGCAAGATCCCAAAGTATCCAGGACCACTCCATTACTAAGCAAATCTAATAGCAAACCCTCTAGGTTAGATGGATACAAATACTGCGTGGATCCTCGAATTGGCTTAAAGGAGCTAATTGCTTGGTTTGCTCGCCAAGAATGGCACGCTTACCAATTAGGGAAAGAATCAACCATGCTTACGGTGGTTCGTAAAGCGGTAATAAGTTGTATCGAAAATGCAGAACATCTTTATTATGATCCTAAAAGATCAGAATTAATATTAAAATTACGGGATTCTGAACCTCAGCCATTTAGTATGCTGAGTGATGGCCAACGATGTGTTTTAGCATTGATTGCTGATATTGCTCAAAAAGCAGCGCTTTTAAATCCCCATTTGGGTGAGGAGGTGCTAGAAAAAACTGAAGGTGTTGTTTTAATCGATGAACTCGATTTACATCTTCATCCAAAATGGCAGCGGCATGTGATAGAAGATTTACGGACAACATTTCCGGAAATCCAATTTATTTTCACTTCACACTCTCCATTCTTAATACAATCCCTCCGTTCAAGTGAAGAACTTATAATGCTTGATGGCTTGGTTCCTGCTCAACTAGCGAACAAAACCCTTGAAGATATCGCTGACGGGATAATGGATGTGAATACACCTGAGGTAAGTCACAGATATACTGAAATGAAAGGAGTTGCAAAAGAATATTTGAAAACTCTCAATGAAGCAAAAACCGCACCTGAAGACAAGTTACAGCAGTATAAAGATAGATTGGCTAATTCGTTGGCTCCATATGCAGACAACCCTGCTTTTCAAGCTTTTTTGGAGATGCAACGTGTGGCGAAGTTAGGAGAATAGCAGATGCGACCGGTACAAAAGGGAATTTCTCCTATTGCTGGTGATTTTGGTAAGTATGAAGATGCTAAACCAGAGTTAGTGAGTCGTTTAGGCCTTTATTGCAGTTATTGTGAAAGAAAAATTGTAACGTTATTAGCAGTTGAGCATATTGAACCCAAAGATGGTGTCTATGGGAAACCAGCCCTAGAAAAACGTTGGTCTAACTTTTTGTTAGCTTGTACCAACTGCAACTCATGTAAAGGTAGTGGAAAGGTTAACTTCCGTCGGTTTATTTTTCCTGATAGAGACAATACATTCCATGCTTATAAATATAATGTAGATGGCAGTATTGCTTTGGCTCCACATCTTTCGCAACGACAAAAAGTAATGGCAAGAAATACGCTGCGCTTAGTTGGCTTAGATAAACCTATACAAGTTTTTACCGATTCAAATAATGAGCAAGTTGCGCTGGATCGAGTAGCTCAAAGAATGGAGGCTTTTGGGGTTGCACAAGTTGCTCTGTCACTAATGTTGAGTGAACCAAATGTAAGTATCCCACCAAAACGGCCCATTCATTTTTAGAGATCTTCCGACATACTGATTATGTCCCCTGAGGAGATCGCTATGCGTAAGATCCGATTCACTGAGCACCAGATCATCGCCGTCCTGAAA
>NZ_JAFMOT010000078.1:0-461 GCF_019049695.1 Rahnella perminowiae | reverse complement strand
TCTCAGAAGCGACTCAGCAAAAAGTGGACGATGAAGTTCGTCGTATCCTAGAAGCGCAGTATGACATTGCACGTGCATTAATTGAAGGTAATGCGGACAAAATGCATGCCATGGTCGATGCGTTAATGAAATGGGAAACGATTGACCGTGATCAATTGCAAGACATTATGGCGGGTATCCCACCACGCGAGCCTAAAGTTTATCAAGAGCCGGTTAGAGTAAATTTTGATAAACCAAGCAATCCACCGTCAAATGGTTCGGGCTTGACGCCGCCGCCGTTACCTGCAATGTAAATTATCCATGATGTGAGTTACACAAAGACCGCTACCAACTTGATAGCGGTTTTTTTGTTTTTCACTTAAAATAGTAAAAAATTTTAGCCATCATTGTGGACATTATGCAGTTACAGCCCATTCCCAACTTTGCCATTCATTATCATAATCAAACGCTCGATTTATCTT
>NZ_JAFMOT010000082.1:0-463 GCF_019049695.1 Rahnella perminowiae | reverse complement strand
ATAATATTGTCTTTATCCACTGCTAATGCCGTAACATTAATTTTCGTACCTTTTACCAACGCAATATTTTGGCTATCGCTAATTAATAGTAAATTACTGACAGTCACGGTAGGCGTTGGGGTCGTCGTATTAACATCGGTGCCTTTGAGGGTTTTACTTGTTGAAACTGTACCTACTGAGGTAGTCACAACCTAACCATTTTGTTTTATATAGTTTTTTTGATCATTGGTCAATGACTTAATATCAAGTTTGATAACCGCTTTACCCGTGTCATCAGTGACTAAATTTGGACCAATTCCACTAAACACGCCTGTTACGCTAGGGTCTGTAATCTGAACGCTTACCGGTACACTAGCAACACCGATATTGTTACTGTTTAAGGCGTAGACAGTTAACTCTACACTATCGCCAACATTCATATAAAAATCAGAACTGGTACTGACTAATTGAACTTTCTTCACAC
>NZ_JAFMOT010000081.1:0-463 GCF_019049695.1 Rahnella perminowiae | reverse complement strand
AGACGAACATTCGTGATGATGAGGATTTTGCCGAAGATTTACCTGATATCAATCCTTACAACACGCTACCGGTATTTATTCATCGTGAATTGATTTTATATAACAATCGCATTATTTTTGAATACCTTGAAGAGCGCTATCATCAGAACAAACTGCTACCTGAAAATCCGATTGAAAAGGCACAATACCGTCAATTATGGTGGCGCATTGAGAAAGATTGGATTAAATTGGCAGATACGCTATTGACCGATAAGGATACATTAGATGTCAACCAAGCAAAGATTGCAAGAAAGCAACTGACTGAATCTCTGGTTACCATAGCGCCGCTGTTTGCCCATAAAGCTTTTTTTCTTTCAGATACCATGGGTGTATGTGATTGCATTTTGTCATCGATTTTATATCGCTTAAAACCCATGGGTATTGAATTGCCGCTGCACCTATGCCGTCCGTTGTATCAATATAT
>NZ_JAFMOT010000083.1:0-464 GCF_019049695.1 Rahnella perminowiae | reverse complement strand
CTAGTTGATGATACGCTAACCGCGATTCGTCAACGCTCATCGGTAAAATCATAATTTAACTTGTCGCAATCTTAACAGCCGTCTTAATCAGACGGCTTTTTATCGTTAAAGCTAATTAACCCCTGCCATTGCCAAATATTTTTGGTGCAACTGTTCAAGTTTTAAATACAAATCGTCTAAGCTACCATTGTTGTCGACAATGTCATCAGCTTGCCTGAGCCTGTCATGACGCGACAGTTGATTTGCCATGATATTTTGAATACGTTCAGGTGTTTGACCATCGCGTTGACTGGCGCGCTCAATCTGCAAGGATTCATGACTATCAACCACCAAGACTCGCTCACACAGATTGGCCAGCCCTGCTTCAGAGGCTTCTAACAGTAAGGGTGCTACCAAAATTACATAGGGCGACTGGGCAGTTGCTAGTAATTCTTTGGCACGGCTGCGAATGGCAGGATGGGTAA
>NZ_JAFMOT010000086.1:0-466 GCF_019049695.1 Rahnella perminowiae | reverse complement strand
GTAGAGAAACAGGCACAGCGAGAAGTCGAACGGCAACACCAGTTAGAAAAGAGCCAAACAAAGCCTACACCCAAATACGATAACGACCTAGGATTCAGCCCATGAGCATGAATAACGATGAACGCCTGTTTATGATGATGGCAACCATTGAGCAGTTGGTAGAACAGACTAAGCAACAGCAAGCGGTTATTACCGCCCAATCCGAACAGATTAGCCAATTAGCAAACACCGTTGAAAAACAACTTGAGACCATCAAGAGCTTAATAGACGAGAATTTAAAGTCTGCCAAGGAGTTAGAGGCGGCGGTATTGCGTGGGGTAATCTCGACGGTTCATCAAAGCCTGGGGTTGCCCTTCGAACAACAGGTGAGACGTGGGGTTGATAGGGGTATTCATGCAGGGATTAGCGATTTACAGAACGATGCCAGTCGTGTGACCTTTGATTATATCAAGCTACTGGAAGATTC
>NZ_JAFMOT010000085.1:0-466 GCF_019049695.1 Rahnella perminowiae | reverse complement strand
ATGTACGTCAGCGACCTCCAGCAATCTGCCCTTATCAAGTAGGGCGACGCGGTTACACAGCTTGCGAATCACGGACATTTCATGAGTCACAATCACGATAGTGACGTTAAACTTGTCATTAATATCCTTGAGACAGGCTAACACCGATTTGGTCGTTGCAGGGTCGAGTGCAGAGGTAGGCTCATCGGCAAGCATTACATGAGGCTTGGGTGCTAACGCGCGTGCGATACCTGCCCGCTGTTTTTGACCACCAGAGAGCTGGGCGGGATAGTGGTTGGCGCGATTGACCAAATCGACAATTTCAAGACATTCCATCACCCGCGGCTTGATGGCCGTTTTTTCCCAACCGGCAATTTCTAGGGCAAAGGCAATATTTTGTGCCACCGTGCGATTTGCCATCAGATTAAACTGCTGAAAAATCATCCCGATGTTTTGACGGGCATGGCGCAAATCGTGGGTGGATAGC
>NZ_JAFMOT010000084.1:0-466 GCF_019049695.1 Rahnella perminowiae | reverse complement strand
TTCCGGACCTTCAATGTGGTGGATGATTTTAACCGTGAAGCGCTGGCGATAGAAATTGACCTGAATATCCCGGCGCAACGCGTCGTGAGAGTGCTAGACAGGATAGTGGCAAACCGCGGCTATCCGCTGAAGATGCGGATGGATAACGGGCCAGAACTGGTCTCACTGGCACTGGCGCAATGGGCCGAAGAACATGGTGTGATGCTGGAATTTATCAAGCCGGGTAAGCCAACACAGAACGCGTTTATAGAACGGTTTAACCGAACATACCGGACAGAAATACTGGATTTTTACCTGTTCAGAACACTGAATGAAGTACGAGAAATAACGGAGCGCTGGCTGGCTGAATATAACAACGAGCGGCCTCATGAATCCCTGAACAACCTGACGCCGGAAGAGTACCGGCTGATGGCCGAAAACCCGGAAGTCTCAAAAAGTGCGTGGAACTAAAACAGGTGTGCTTACA
>NZ_JAFMOT010000087.1:0-469 GCF_019049695.1 Rahnella perminowiae | reverse complement strand
CCTTGCTCGAAGATAAGATTGATGTGTGTACTTTGATGCAACCGATTGAAGATAGCTTTGATTGTATCCCAGTATGCGATTATCCCATTATGATGGTGGCACACCGACAGCATATGGGCCATACCATCAAACAAGTGACTTTAAAATCCTTAAAAAATGCGTCGTTGATGTTGTTTGCGTCCCATTCGTCATTTACCTCAATGATTGTCGAAGAATGCCAAAAACTCGGCTTTGAACCCAATATCGTTTGCCATACCAACCAATGGCAACTACTGACAACCTTGTTGAAAAAAAACATGGGGGTGACGCTACTGCCCAAATATTATACCGATAAGCTCGATGACAAACAGCTGGTTTGCCTGCCGCTTGTCCAGCCTAATTTGACTTGGCAAATGGTGATGGCATGGCGAAAACACCGACCACTGACCCCAGCCATGCAAGCTTGGCTAAACATAGTACAGCGCCAAGC
>NZ_JAFMOT010000088.1:0-470 GCF_019049695.1 Rahnella perminowiae | reverse complement strand
CCATTAATTAAGACATGACCTTTGTTGGTAAAGGCGCGACGGTAGCCGTCTGAATAACCAAATGGTAAATTTGCCAAATAGCTATCTCGTGTCAAGGTATAAGTGCGGTCATAGCCAACAGTTGAGCCTTTAGGATAGAAATTGACGCTAGCCACACGGCTTTTGAACGACATAATGTAGTTAAAATCTGGACGTTCAAAGTAAGGCTCGCCAAACAAAATCGCCCCAGGACGCACCATATCAAACCAACCTTCTGGCACGTTCAGCGACACAAATGAGTTCGCCGCATGGATGGTAAGTTTTTTACGGTCGAGTTTGGCGGTTTTAATCAGCCAATCGGTGTTTTGTTTAAAACTAGCCAACCCTTTTTGTACATCGGCTTTATCCTCAACAGGAAAATGGGTCATGATACCGACGATATGGAGATTTTTAAGCTTGGTAATTGCCAAAGCGTCTTGTTTAGATTTCTC
>NZ_JAFMOT010000089.1:0-472 GCF_019049695.1 Rahnella perminowiae | reverse complement strand
GCACCTATGCCCAAGCTTCTGCATCCGCCACTTGGATTAGTCCCGCAATGATTGAAGCGTATACGGCGCTCCATGCCGAGCAAGTGGCTTACAGTGTCGAGATTTGGGATGATGATGAACTGATTGGTGGTCTCTATGGGCTAAAGCTAGGACAAGCATTTTTTGGTGAAAGTATGTTTCACCGCGTCACAGATGCGTCTAAAGCGGCTTTTTTTGTGTTAATGCAGCTGTGTGCACATTCCCAATTTGCTTGGGTGGACTGTCAGTTGCCTAACCCACATTTGATGCGTTTAGGTGCCACCATTCTGCCCAGAGCGGAATTTTTAGATAAGCTCGCGCAACAATTAGCGCTACCAAGTATTAATTGGTCATCGATTTGCGGTCAAAAATTGCCACTTAATCAACTGTTAAATGAGGATTTGATGAATTATTATCTATCTCCAACTGCGCTCCAACTGCACAAGCCTAGGTA